>NZ_CP069370.1:2920000-3280000 GCF_019623905.1 Neotabrizicola shimadae
GATGCGGATGCCATTCGCCTCGGCAAAGTCCCAATCCTCGCGGCCATAGGCCGTGCCCCGGATGCCCACCAGGACATAGCGCTTCGGATCCACCAGCCCCTCTTCCACCGCACGGCGGAAGGGTGTGCCGTGGGTGTACTTGCCGGTGCCGAAATAGACGTCGTTCAGGTCGGTGTGGCTGTCGAACTGGATCAGCCCCAGCGCCTCGCCGCCCCTGGCCAGCCCGCGCAGGATGGGCAGGGTGCACAGGTGGTCGCCGCCGCCGGTCAGCGGCACCACGCCCGCCGCCTTCACCTTCGCATAGAAGGCCTCCATCCGGTCCAGGCTGTCCATCAGGTCCGCCGGATTGGGCGCCACATCGCCCAGATCGGCGCATTTGCACAATTCGAACGGCGCCACCCAGGTCGCGCCGTTCTTCGCTCGGATCATCGTGGACAGATCGCGCAACTGCCGCGGGCCATGCCGCGGGCCGGGGCGGTTCGTCGTCCCGCCATCCCAGGGCGCGCCGATCAGCCCGATCTCCACCTCGCCGAACCGCGCATGGTCAAAGGGCACATGCGGCAGCCGCATGAAGGTGGGGATCCCCGCGAATCGCGGAAGGTCCACCCCCGAAACCGGGGTGAAGAAGCCATCGTGCGTCGTTCCCGTCATCTCGTCTTTCCCTGGGCCGCTCTGGTCACGGCGCAGTTGACCACCCGTTCCCGGCGCTGTCCGGTCCGCTTCCGACATGGAACAGCGCGAAAAACCGCGCGTTGTCCCCACGGGGCTTGACCCGTCGCCGCCCTTTGGGTGTTGATCGCTGCGTCAAGGCGCCCGCGCGGCGCGAGCCTGCCCCCGGGAGGGATTTTCATGTTCAGCAAGACCGACACCACCGCGGCGCCCGCCCGCTCCGGCTCCGCCACCTCTGCGGGACGGTCTGTGTTCTCCAGCGACCTCAAGATCACGGGCGAGGTCTCCTCTGCCGGCACGCTGGAAATCCTGGGCGAGGTCGATGGCAATGTCTCGGCCCGCGGCCTGCTGATCGGCGCCGAAGGCCGGGTCAGCGGCACCGTCCAGGCCGATACGGTCGAAGTGCGCGGCCATCTGGAAGGCAAGGTCGCCACCAACGATTTCACCCTGCGCGCCCCGGCCGAGGTGGCCGCCGATGTGACCTACCGCGTCCTGGTCATCGAAAGCGGCGCCACCATCGAAGGCCATTTCGCCCGCGCGAAGGACTGATCGCCCCTCACGGCGCCACGGCCGAAGCCACCGCGCTCCACACCTGGTTCTTCAGCGCAACGATCGGCGGGTCCGGATCCTGCACCGGTGGCTTGTCCACCGGCGCCGCGCCGGGCGACAGCACGGCCATCCTGATCTCGCCATCCGTATAGTAGCGGTCGCCGCCGCCATTTCGCCCGTTCAGCGTCGGGCCCACGCCCGTCATGCCGTAAAGCGTGGTCACCACCTTCGCCGCCACCAGGTCGCCGATCAGCAGGTTGCGCTCATCGTCGATATCGGGCGCGATGTGATGCGTCACCTGGCCCGTGTCGCGGCTCAACTCCACACCCGCGTCCTGCGTGGCCGAGCCCAGCCAGACCGGCCGCCCCTCCACGCCTTTTTCCAGCACCTTCCAGTACCGCACATGGTTGCGACGGTCGGCGCTGTCGCCGATGGGTTTCTCGAAGGCCAGGTCCTCCTTGCGCCCCTGATACAGCAAGGGCGACACCGGCGCCGCATCATAGGGCCGGTCCAGCATCACGCTCGCCACGATCCGCACCGAGGATTTCAGCGTCACCGGATCGGCCGGATACCACCCCGCCGCATGCATCGCGGCCAGCACGTCGTCCTCCGATCCCACCAGCCCCACGTTCAGCGGGTCGCCCGGAATCCCCTGTTCGGTATGCGTCACCATCTCGGCCTCGGCCAGGCCGGGCTGATGCTCGCGGTGATACCACAGCCGCGGCAAGATCAGATAGGCCGCCACGGCCCAGACGACCAGCGCACCCAGCACCCATGTCAGGATGCGCCGACGACGGCTTTCTTCTCGCATCACGCCCCGGTCACTGGTCGATGAAGGCGCGCACCGACGCCGTGTATTCGTCAGGGGCCTGCAACATCGCGAAATGGCTCGTTTCCGGCAGGATCACCAGTTGCGAGCCCGCAATCAGCGCCGCGATCTTCTCGGTATGCGGCCGCAGAATCGCCTCGTCATGGTCGCCCGCCACCACGGCGGTCGGCACGGTGATCGCCGCCACCTGCGCATCGGTCCAGTTGGGCTGGGTCGCCCACATCTCGCCGATCTGCGCCACGAAGCCGTCGAACTGGTCGGGCGTCGGCGACATCTTCGCGTAATCGCCCGCCATGCGTTCGATATAGGCGTTGAACACCGCATCCTCGGCCACGCTCGGGTCCACCCCGTCGGTCGTGATGTTCGCCGCCTGGGCATAAAGATGATCCAGCCGCTCGGGATGGCTCATCGCGATGTCCAGCCCGATGATGCCGCCATCCGACCAGCCGACCAGATCCACCTTGTCGATCTTCAGGTAGTCCAGCAGCGCCAGGTAATCCGAAGCCATCAGGTCATAGCCGAAAGGCTCCTCCGTCCGGCTGGACCGGCCATGCCCCCGGCTGTCGGCCACAATGACCAGATGATCCTTCATCAGGTCGGCCACCTGGTTCGACCAGATGTCGGCATGGCCCAGCCCGCCATGGATCAGCAGCACCGGATCGCCCGCGCCATAGGTGGCATAATACATCTCGATCCCGTTCACCGGCGCCTTGCCGGTCAAGACAGGCTCGGGCATCGGCGGCGCCTCGGGGATCGACATCCAGCGGTCCTCCGCCAGCGCCGGCAGGCTCAGGGCGAACAGACCCGTCAGAACAGCAGCCGTCAGTCTCATGGCTTCCCCCCTCATCGGTCGCTCTCACCATCGCGCCCGGCCAGCGGCAGGTCAATCGCCTTACTCGGCCGCCAGCGGCACCGAATCGCGGCCAATCTCCACCAGTTCTGCAACCACCTCGGACATCAGGCCGCGGAAGGCATCGAAGTCGGCGCGTGGCCGCACCAGGGCCTCGTCCATGTAAAGCGACCGGTCGATCTCTACCTGCACCACATGCCGCCCGCGCGCGGGCCGGCCATAGGCCTGCGCGATATGCGCCCCCGCAAACGGCGCGTTGCGCGCCACCCGCAGCCCGGCCCGGCGAAAGGCGGCCTCCACCCGCAGCACGATCTCCTGCCCCGCCGCCGCCCCGAACCTGTCGCCCAGCACCACATCGGGCCGGTCACGCCCCGGCCGGGCATGGGCCTCGATCGCCTCGTGCGGCATGGAATGGCAGTCGATCAGCACCGCATCGCCGAACAGCGCGACCGATTCCTCGATCAGCCCACGCAGCCGGTCGTGCCAGGGATGCCACCACCGCGCCAGACGCGCCTCGGCCTCGGCCCGGCTCAGCTTGCCGCGATAGATCGCCCGCCCGTTCGCCACCACGCGCGGAATCACCCCCAACCCGGAAGAAATGCGCGGGTTATGCGCCGACCGGCCCACCCCCTCGATCACCGCGGGGTCCAGCTCGTCCGCCGCCCGGTTCAGGTCCAGAAAGGCCCGCGGCGCCCGCGCCGCCAGCAGGGGCGCGCCCCATTGCGGCGCCGAATCGAACAGCAGGTCCACGAAGGCATCTTCCGAGGACCGGATGGTCCGCTCGTCCAGCACGCTGGCCGCCAGGAATTCGCGCGGATAATCCCGCCCGCTGTGCGGCGATGAAAAGATCACCGACGTATCGCGCCGCATCGGCTGGTGCAGGATGAAGCTTTGCTCGGCCATAGGCTCCTTCTCCACGCCAAGATATAGACGGGATTCGTTGCCGGTCGAAACCCCTTGAACCCCTGCGCGACTCCTTTTATAGACCCCGCACCCGAGACGGCCTTGGCCGGTTTCGGGCGTGTGGGCGGTTAGCTCAGCGGTAGAGCACTACGTTGACATCGTAGTGGCCACTGGTTCGATCCCAGTACCGCCCACCATTCACCGCCCCGGATCGCATCCGGGGCACGTTGTTTTCAAGGCGCACGCGCGCCGCGAAGAAGGAGAGATGCGATGAAGGTTGCGAACTCGCTCCGCTCGCTGAAGACGCGTCATCGCGATTGCCAGATCGTGCGCCGCAAGGGCCGCGTCTACGTGATCAACAAGACGCAAAAGCGCTACAAGGCCCGTCAGGGCTGATCGCGCTTCCGGCCTGCCGGAATTGAACGGGCCGCCTGCGGAAAACCGCGGCGGCCCGTTTCCATTTCCGGCGCCAGCTTGCCGCCGTCGCCCTGACAAGGGAAAATTGTTAAGTCCAAGTTAATGCGGCCGCATAACCCATTGATAATGCTGCGCCCGACATGGCGTCCGAGCTCGGACGCTTCCGCCCGGCCCAGGGCCACAAGCCCCTTTTGTCCCGCCCCGCCCTGCCCTATCCTGACCGCCTCAGCAGGGAGGATCCCATGCCCGTCGCCCGCCTTCTGCCCCTTGCCCTCCGCGTCGGCGCCGCCGCCGGCACCGCCTGGGCCGTGACCCGCGTGGTCCGCGCCCGGCTGAACCCCGGCCGCACCGACCAACGGGCGGAGGACGCCCTCGACGACCTGCCCGAGGGCCTCGCCCTCCACGCCCCGAAGGACCGCGCCGAGGACGCCCAGAAGAACGCCGCCTTCCGCCTGCGCCGGGTGATCCACTGGCGGGGCGAGGCCGTCGAACTGGACGCCAGCCTCCTCGGCCGCATCCGCCTGCGCCGCCTGCCCGGATGATGCGCCTCTTCCACTCCCCCGCCTCGCCCTTCGTCCGCAAGGTCATGGTGGTCCTGCACGAAACCGGCCTCCTTTCGGAAACCGAGCTCGTGGGCGCCTCGGGCAACCCGGTCGAGCCCGGCTCGATGCCCGTCGCCCACAACCCCCTCGGCAAGATCCCCGCCCTCGTCCTCGACGACGGCCGCTGCCTCTTCGACAGCCGCGTGATCTGCCGCTACCTCGACGCCCGCGCGAGGGCCGGCCTTTACGGCGAGGGCGACATGCTCTGGGACACGCTCGCCACCGAGGCGCTGGCCGACGGCATGATGGAAGCCGCGGTCCTCATCGTCTACGAATCCCGCATCCGCCCCGAAGATCTGCGCTATGCCCCCTGGGTCGAAGGCCAGTGGTCCAAGATCGCCCGCGGCCTCGCCGCCCTGGAAGACCGCGCCGATGACCTGGCCCAGGCCCCCTTCGGCATGGCCCAGATTGCTGTCGCCTCGGCGCTTGGCTACCTCACCTTCCGCCTGCCCCACCGCGACTGGCCCGCCACCGCTCCCCGCCTTGCCGCCTGGTTCGAAACCGCCGCGCAACGCCCCTCCCTGGCCGCAACCGCGCCCCATGCGTGACAGGAAGCGGCAGGCATGCAACGGCAGCGCGGAAAGGCTGCCCCGGCAGGGTGATGCGCGCCTTTGTCCGCTGGACCTCTGGCCTAGCCTCCCATAAAAGCCGCCTGTCGGTGTCCCGAAACTTGGCTTTCGGGATCCAAGGCTCATCGGCCGTGAACAGGCGGCCGCGCAAGGGAGAGGATTCGTGTCCCACGCAGAAGAACCCGCAGGCACCCGCCGCGACTTCCTCTATTACGCCACCGCCGGGGCCGGCGCCGTTGCCGTTGGGGCAGCGACTTGGCCTCTGATCAACCAGATGAACCCATCGGCCGATGTCCAGGCTCTGTCGTCGATCTATGTCGACGTCTCCGCCGTCGATGTCGGCACGCAGCTCACGGTGAAATGGCTGGGCAAGCCCGTCTTCATCCGCCGCCGCGCCCCCGAGGAGATCGAGGCCGCCCGCGCCGTGCCGCTGGCAGACCTGGTCGACAAGCTGGCCGAAAACAAGAACCTGCCCAACACGGCCGAAGCAACGGACGAAAACCGCACGCTCCCCGGCCCGGATGGCACCAACACCGGCGAATGGCTGGTGATGGTCGGCGTCTGCACCCACCTCGGCTGCGTCCCGATCGGGGATGGCTCCGGCGATTTCGGCGGCTGGTTCTGCCCCTGCCACGGCTCGCACTACGATACGGCGGGCCGCATCCGCAAGGGGCCGGCACCGCGGAACCTCGAGGTTCCCGTCGCCATGTTCGACAACGAAACCACGCTCAAGCTCGGCTGAGGAGAGTCCAGATGGCCGGTATTCCGCACGACCATTACGAACCGAAGACGGGCTTCGAGAAGTGGCTTCACGTCCGCCTCCCGATCGTCAGCCTCGTCTATGACACCCTGATGATCCCCACGCCCAAGAACCTCAACTGGATGTGGATCTGGGGCATCGTCCTTGCCTTCTGCCTTGCGCTGCAGATCATCACCGGCGTCGTCCTGGTGATGCATTACACCCCGCAGGTCGACATGGCCTTCGCCAGCGTCGAACACATCATGCGTGACGTGAACGGCGGCTTCATGCTGCGCTACCTGCACGCCAACGGCGCCTCGCTCTTCTTCTTTGCCGTCTATGTCCACATCTTCCGCGGTCTTTACTACGGCAGCTACAAGGCGCCCCGCGAAGTGACCTGGATCATCGGCATGCTGATCTACCTCGCGATGATGGCGACCGCCTTCATGGGCTACGTTCTGCCCTGGGGCCAGATGTCGTTCTGGGGGGCCACGGTGATCACCGGCCTGTTCGGCGCCATCCCCGGCATCGGGCCGGACATCCAGACCTGGCTTCTTGGCGGGCCGGCGGTGGACAATGCCACGCTGAACCGCTTCTTCTCGCTGCATTACCTGTTGCCCTTCGTCATCGCGGCGCTGGTCGTCCTGCACATCTGGGCCTTCCACACCACCGGCAACAACAACCCCACCGGGGTCGAAGTGCGCCGCACGTCGAAGGAAGACGCCAAGAAGGACACGGTTCCCTTCTGGCCCTACTATGTCATCAAGGACCTCTTCGCCCTTGTCGTGATCCTGGCGATCTTCTTCGCCGTGGTCGGCTTCATGCCCAACTACCTGGGTCACCCCGACAACTACATCGAGGCGAACCCCCTCTCGACCCCCGCCCACATCGTGCCCGAATGGTACTTCCTGCCGTTCTACGCGATCCTGCGCGCCTTCACCGGCGACGTCTGGGTGGTGCAGCTGGTGAACTTCCTGTCCTTCGGCATCATCGACGCCAAGTTCTTCGGCGTTCTGGCGATGTTCGGCGCCATCCTGGCGCTGGCCCTTGTGCCGTGGCTCGACACCTCGTCGGTCCGTTCGGGCAAGTACCGGCCGATGTTCAAGTGGTGGTTCTGGCTTCTGGCCGTGGACTTCGTCGTGCTGATGTGGGTGGGCGCCATGCCCGCCGAAGGGGTCTACACTTGGATCTCGCTCATCGCCTCGACCTACTGGTTCGCCTATTTCCTCGTGATCCTGCCGCTTCTCGGCGTGATCGAAAAGCCGCTGCCGCAACCGGCGACGATCGAGGAAGACTTCAACGCCCACTATGGCCCCAAAGCCCATCCGGCCGAGTGAGAAAGGAACTGACCAAGATGTTCAGGAACATCACTCTCGCGGCCGTGTCGGCGCTGGCGCTGACCTCCGGGGCGGCCCTGGCCGAGAACGAGGTGCACATCGAAGATGTCGCCTTCTCCTTCGAAGGACCATTCGGCACCTTCGACCAGTTCCAGCTGCAGCGCGGCCTTCAGGTCTATACCGAGGTCTGTGCGGCCTGCCACGGGCTGAAATATGTGCCGATCCGCACGCTGGCCGATCCCGGCGGCCCGGAACTGCCCGAAGACCAGGTGCGCGCCTATGCGGCGGCCTTCCCGGTCAACGACCCCGAGGCCAACAACCATCTGATCGACCCGGCAACGGGCGAACCGCGCGTGCTGGCCCCGATGGACAAGTTCCCGGCCAACAACGCGGCCGGCGCACCGGACCTGAGCCTGGTGGCCAAGTCGCGTGCGGCCTTCCACGGCCCCTACGGCACGGGCATCAACCAGCTCTTCAAGGGCATCGGCGGGCCGGAATACATCCACGCCCTGCTGACCGGCTACGAAGAATCGCCTGCCTGCGCGGGCGACTATGACACCGGCTACTACAACAAGGCCTTCGCCAAGGGCGGCATCCCCGACGGCTGCAAGGACGAAGCCGGCCACGCCACCATCGAAGGCAGCTGGATCGCGATGCCCCCGCCCCTGTCGGACGACATCGTCACCTATGCCGACGGTACGCCGGCGACTGTGGACCAGATGTCGATGGACGTGGCCAGCTTCCTGATGTGGGCGGCGGAACCCAAGATGATGGCGCGCAAGGAAGCCGGCTTCGTCGCCGTGGTCTTCCTCGTGATCCTCGCGAGCCTGCTCTACCTCACCAACAAGAAGCTCTGGGCCGGCGTGAAGGGCAAGAAGTTCGTCTGACGCCCCTGCCTTGGTCGACAGCAAACCCCGCCCCTTCCGGGCGGGGTTTCCTTTTCCGGCTCAGGCCATGCGCAGCCAGACAGCGGTGGCGGTCGCCGAGGTGATCTCCGATGACAGGAACCCCCAGTTCGCCGGCGACGGCGTGCCATAGGCCAGCACCCGGCGCAGGACTTTCCGCGCGGTCGTGACCGGGCTTCCGCCATTGATGTCGGGCGTGGCCGCCGCCGCCCAGGCAGACACGGTCGCGGTCGAGGAGTGGCGAAGGCCGATCCAGTAGGTCGCCCCGCCCCAAAGCGTCATCGAAACCGACGCGGCCTTCAGACCCGTCGTACCGAAATCCAGATCGCCCGTCTCGGCCAGCTTCGCATCCGGTCGCCCGCTCGCGTCGGACTGGTAAACCACCAGCTTGCCAAGCGCCGAGGCGACAGCCGTCGTCACGTTCACCACCATCTGGTCGATGGTCAGGTCGGCGCGCGGCGCGAAGGGAAACAGATCCATCCGCCCCGCGCCGCCAACCACCGTCCCGGTCGTGGTGCCGCCGCCGATCGTGGTCAGCACATGCTCGCCCGAGGGCGGCACCAGCATCGACACCTGCGCCCCACCCACCGCGACAGAGGCCCCGCCACTGCGCACCCGCACCTGCCCGGCCGCCTGGTTGTACCAAAGCCATCCGTCCGCTGGTGCCGGGGGGTCTCCCGCCACCGGCCCAAGGGCAAGCCCGACCGGCAGCGTCACCCGGCCCGAAGCCGGGGCCTCCAGTGCCGTGACAAAGCTGCTGCCATTGCCCGAGACCTTCACCGAAAAGCTGTCGTTCCCCGCCAGGCCCATCTCGGCCCGCCCCGAAAAGCCCGTCTGGAACAGAAGGCTCGCCGTGTCGATCGGCGCCGCCTTGTTCACCTTCAGCTGGTGCCCCTGCCCCTCATGCGTCAGCAGCGTTGCCGCAGAGGATACCGCCAGCCGGTTCGTGGCATCGGCCGTGGTGTTCACCCCCACGCCCGCCTGCCCCTGCAGAAAAGCCGGCAGGCTGGCCGGCAAGTCGGTGAACAGCCCGCCCAGGCACACCCGCGCCCGTCCCGCACCCAGATCCCAGGCGATCCATCCGTCGCGCGGCGTCGCGAAATCCCAGCCATTGTTGCGCCACCGCGCCAGCAACCCCGCGCGTCCGACCCAGCCGCCGGTCGGCACCGGCCCCACACCCCAGGTCGCCCCTTCCTCGGGCGCCAGAGGCGGGTCGTTCACGTTGAACGCCTGCACGGCCAGATGCACCAGCCCGTCCAGCCGGTCGATGGCCTCGTTATGGGTCACATGCTTCTGCGCCTGGGACGCCATCATCAGCGGCAGTTCCAGGCGCGGGGTCTGATCGGGCATCGGGTCCTCTCCTTCGGCCGGTACGGCTTCAGGCGCGGACGATGCCACCGGGATGCTGAATCCCGTCTTGTCGCAGCGAACGCTGCTCAGCCGAACAGGAAGCGGTCCGCCGTCAGGTCGGCCATCGTCACGCCGAACAGCTGCAACTGCTCGCCATCAATGGTGAACCGCACGCCATGCGCCTGCGAGGTGGAGAAGCTCAGCACGCTCGCTTCCTCCAGGAAGCTGGCAAAGTCCGTGATCCCCGACCGGCCCGAAATCAGGATATGGTCGTCGGTCCTCGAAAAATCCTGGATCAGGCACATCGCCTCGCCCTTCGAGAAGACAAAGACATCCGCCCCCGTGCCCCCCCAGTACTGGTTCTTCCCGGCTCCGCCGGTCAGCACATCGCTGCCTGCCTCGCCATACAGCCGGTCGTCACCCTGCTCGCCCCACAGCTCATCCGCATCCGCCCCGCCGTACAGATAGTCGACCGCCGCCCCGCCACGCAGCGTGTCGTTCCCGGCATAGCCATAGAACCGGTCCGCGCCGTTGCCCCCGGTCACCATGGTACCCGCCCCGTTGCCATAAACGGTGGTCGCCTTGTCGCTCGTCTCCACGTCAAAGGCCGCGCTGCCCGCCAGCGTCACCCGCACCGCCACGTCCGAAAGCTCCAGCGTGCCGTGGATGCCGGCCCCGCCGCGGATCGTCAGGTTGTCCTGATCCACATCCAGTCGCCCGTCCTCGGGCAAGGCCGCCTGAGAAAGGATGTCCACCCCGCGCGACTTGGCGATCAGGTGCAAAGCCTGCTCGGCATCCGCCGCCCCGTAGTACTGCTTCGTGAACCCACGGTCGTTCACGGTCGCCAGCGGCGTCGCATCGGTCACTGTCACCGTGATGTTGAAGGTCTGGCTGTCCAGCTCGCCATCGCTCGCATAAAGCCGCAGCGTGTAGACCCCCGCCGCACTGAACAGCGGCCGGATCACCAGGTCGCCGTCGTCATTGTCCAGGAAATACACCGACCGGCGCGTCTGCGAGCCGTAGAGCCAAAGCGAATCGCCCTCGGCATCGGCAAAGTACAGGTCGGGCGAAAGCCGCAGCTCCTGCCCTTCCGCCAAGGTCAGCTCCAGCGGCGCAGCCGCCTGCACCTGCACGAAGGGTGCGGTGTTCCCGATCCCGGCATCCGGCGTGCCGGTCATGATCTCCATCAGCTCCTCAAAGAACCGGTGCCCGTAGTCCACCAGCGACTCGCCGGTGAAGTGAACGCCATTCAGGTCGTCCGAGGTCAGTCCGGTCGAAGAGACAAAGCGCAGGAACGGATCGTCCCGCATTGCCAGTTCCATCAGCTGCATCGCCTGGTTCTGCGTTGCATGAACGCCCTCGCGCGACAGCTCGCCGATCAGCATGGTCATGGCATCGCCAGCCCAGGACGCGCTGCGCACCTGGCCGATGAACTCGGTCAGCAGCGTCACGAAATCGGCCGTCTTGATGGGAAAGTCGCTTTCACCCTGCAACCAGATGAAGTTGTCGGCATGATCCTGCCCCACCAGGGCAAGTGCAGCCGACACGCGGGCATCCAGCGTATCCCAGTTTGTGCCCGTCCCGCTTTCCAGCCAGGTGTCGATGCGCGAGCCGTTGACCGGCGCCGCCACCACCAGCACCGGCCGCCCCAATGTCTCGGCCAACTCGTTGGCATAGGGCAGGTAAAGGTTGTTGCGCGAGTTGGCATAGTACGAAGGCACGATGCTGCCGCTGGCCGCGTCGTACATCATCACGTTCGGGTCCAGCTCCTGCGCGGCCCCGCCCGCCCCGCCCACCATGTTCGACTGGCCGCCGGCAACCACCACATAATAGTCCGGCGACCACCAGGCACCGTCGCCGTCCTGATACCGGAAATCCTCGTGCAGCGGCGCCGTGGCACGCTGCTTGTAGGTTACCCCGTCGATCGAGACTTCCGTCAGGCTGCTGGCCAGCCCGCTCGAAAGGAAATCCGCAAAGGTCGCAAACTCGGCCATACTGAACCCGCACCAGAACTGTCAGGATTGTGTCAAACTCGGGGCATACTGCCCCATTTCCGCCGAAGATGCGCCACCGAATAGTCGGCCTTCCGGGTCCGATCAGGAAACAGTGAAGGCTTGTGAAGGAAACCCGATCCCTCGGTCCCAGTATTCAGGCCGATAAGGCTTGACCCGACAGCCCCCTGACGGCTCAATCCCGCCCGGACGCGCCAAAGGCCATTCGGCCGATTCCCGTATTGGAGGACCCATGTCCGATCTCGTCATTATCGCCTTCCCCGACGAAGCCACCGCCTTCGAGGCCCGTGCCGAGCTGATGAAGCTCCAGAAGGAATACCTCATCGAGATGGAGGATGCGGTCGTCATCACCCGCAGCGAGGATGGGGCGGTGCGCCTGCACCAGCCGATCAACCTCACCGGCGCGGGCGCCGTCTCGGGCACGCTCTGGGGCGGCCTGGTCGGGCTGATCTTCCTCAACCCGCTTCTGGGTGCGGCCATCGGCGCCGGCGCCGGCGCCATCTCGGGCGCCCTCACCGACATCGGCATCGAGGACAAGTTCCTCAAGGAAGTCGGCCAGTCGCTCGACAAGGGCGGCTCCGCCCTGGCCGTTCTGATCCGCAAGATGACCGCCGACAAGGTGCTGGAACGCATGTCGGCCTTCCTGGGCAAGGGCCGTGTGCTTCAGACCTCGCTGTCCGAAGCCCAGGAAAAGGCACTTGAAGCCGCCATCCAGCCGCCGGCCCCTCCGGCCGCCTGAGCCTGCACCACAAGACCGGGCGGGCGGGCTTCGGCCCGCCCGTTCCATTTGTGGCCGTCAGACGAAGATCATCGTGCTGTCGTTCAGGTCGGCCAGCGCCGCATGATAGATCACGATCTGGTCGGTCCCGATGGTGAAGCGCAGGCCCCAGGTCTGGCTGGTGACAAAGCTCTGCACCTTCGAAGCCGCCAGAAACTCGGCCGCCGAGTCGATCCCGGCCCAGCCGGACAACTCGATCCGGTCCTCCGCGGCCTCGAAGTCCTGGACCCCGCAATAGCTGTCGCCGGCCACAAAGACGAAGACATCCGCGCCCGCGCCGCCATAGTACTGGTCGCGCCCCGTGCCGCCCTCCAGCCGGTCGTCGCCCGCATCGCCCACCAGCTTGTCGTCGCTCGCCCCGCCCTGCAGCAGGTCGTCGCCATCGCCGCCGTAGAGCTGGTCCTTGTCCTCGCCCCCGCGCAGCACGTCCTCCGCCCCGCCGCCATACAGACGGTCGGCCCCGCGTCCCCCGTCCATCACGTTGGCGCCGGCATTGCCGGTCAGCATGTTGGCCAGGTCGTTGCCCGTCACGCCAAAGGCCGCCTCGCCCGCCAGCGTCACCCGCAGCACCGCCGGCGCCAGCGCCAGCTCGCCGGCCACCCCGGCCCCGCCCCGGATGGTCAGGTTGTCCGCCGTGACCTCCAGCGCATGTCCCGCAGGCATCGCCCCTGCCGACAGGATGTCCAGGCCGCGCGACGCGGTAATCGCCGCCATCGCATCCTCGGCGGTGGCCCAGGACGACAGAAGCCGCCCAAAGCTGTTCGTCCCGATGGTCGCCCCCGGCAGCGCCTCCAGCACCGTCAGCGTCAGTGTCCAGCGCGGCCCGTCCAACTGGCCGTCGCTCGCATAGACATACAGCACATGCGTCCCGGTCGCGTCGAACCCCGGCTTGATCACCAGGTCGCCGCCCTCGTTGTCCAGGAAATACGGCGCCCGCTTGCCAAGCGCACCATAAAGCCAAAGCGCATCGCCCTCGGCATCCGAAAAGAACAGATCCGCCGAAAGGTGCAGTTCCTCGCCCTCGTGGACCACCAGAGAAACCGGCGCGCCAGGCTTCACGTCCAGATAAGGCGCGCTGTTCGGCACCGCCGGCGTTTCCTCCAGGATGGCCATCAGCGCCGCAAAGAAGCGGTGGCCGAATTCCACCAGCGCCTCGCCGTCGAAATGCACGCCCACCGTGTCAAAGGCATTCAGCCCGACAGACGACACGAACCGCAGAAGCGCATCGCCCGACATCGATTGTTCCAGCATCTGCAACGCTGTGTTCTGCGCCGAATTCACCCCCTCGCGTGACAACTCGCCCACCAGCACCGCCATCGCATCCCCGGCCCAATCCGCCCCCCGCACCTGAGCGATAAAGGCCGTCATCAGCGCGGCATAGGTGGCCGGTGTCAGCGGGTAGTCGCTTTCACCCTGCTGCCACAGGAAACTGTCCACATGGTCCTGCCCGGCCAGGGCCAGCGCCGCCCGCACATCGGCATCCAGCGCATCCCAGTTGACCCCCGACCCGGTCTCCAGCCAGCTGTCGATCCGCGATCCGCTCACCGGCCCGGCAATCACCAGAACCGGCCGCCCCAGGCTTTGCGCGATGTCATTGGCAAAGGGGATATACAGGTTGTTGCGGATATTCGGGTAATCCCAGGCCTCGATCATTCCCGTTTCGGGATTGTAGACCATCACATTCCCGTCGACCGCCTGATCCCCGCCAGATCCCGCGCCCACCATGTTGGATTGGCCCGCCGCCACCACCACGAAATAATCCGGCGACCACCAGTCGCCCTCGGAATCCTGATGCCGGAAATCCTCGTGCAGGGGCTGGCTCGTGCGCTGGCGATAGATCACCCCGCCAATCATCACCTCGGTGACATCGCCGCCAATGCCATCGGCCAGGAATTCATCAAAGTTGGAATAGGACAGCACCGGACATAACCCCTTACCAGTACGACTCACCACACGCGCCCGAATTGCACCGCGCCAGACTATTCATGATTGTGGCGAAATCTGGGCAACCCCACCCGCCGCCACCCTTGACGCCAGCCGTCCGACACCGCTTATGCTCACCCCATGGCCGCCAGGGACCCCTCCAGACCGCGCAAGCCGCGCGCCCGCAAAGCCGCGGCCGACGCCCCGCCGCCGCCGGCCCCGCCGCGCCCGCTGCGCTGGCTCCTGCGCTGGACGGCCCGCGCCCTTCTGGGCCTCGCCGCCGCGGCGCTCGCGCTCATCCTGCTCTACAGCGTGGTCAACCCGCCCACCAACCTCTACCAAGTCTCCGAATCCGCCCGCCTCGGCGGGATCGAGCAGGAGTGGGTCCCCTTCGACCAGATCGCCCCTGTCATGGCCCGCTCCGCCGTCGCGGCAGAAGACGCGAACTTCTGCCTGCACTGGGGCTTCGACATGGCGGCCATCCGCGCGGCGATGGATGACGGCGCCGGCCGCGGCGCCTCGACCATCACCCAGCAAGTGGTGAAGAACGTCTTCCTCTGGCAGGGCCGCAGCTGGCTGCGCAAGGCGATCGAGGCCGGGCTCACCCCGGGTGTCGAGCTTGTCTGGTCCAAGCGCCGAATCCTGGAAATCTACCTCAATGTGGCCGAATTCGGCGAAGGCATCTTCGGCGTGCAGGCCGCGGCCCGGCACTATTTCGACACCGACGCCGCCAACCTCACCGCCGCGCAGTCCGCCCTTCTCGCCGCCGTTCTGCCCGACCCGAAGGGCCGCAACCCGGCCAAGCCCGGCCCCTTCACGCGCAAGCGCGCCCGGCAGATCGCGGACGGGGCCGAAACCATCCTGCAGGACGGTCGCGCCGCCTGCTTCGAAGGCTGATTTCCCTTCCGCAGTTGAAATCTGCCGCCCGGCGCGGCAAGAGGATGCAGATGTATTCAGAACCGCCGGTCCGATGATCCGACTTTACCATTTTCCGCTCTCTCCCTTCTGCCGCAAGGTCCGCCTGACGCTGAAGGAAAAGCGGCTCGAGGCCGAGCTGATCGAGGAACGCTACTGGGAACAGTCGCCCGATTTCCTGCGCCGCAACCCGGCCGGCAAGGTGCCTGTGCTGCGCATGGACACCCGCGTGATGTCGGAAAGCCAGGCGATCTGCGAATATCTGGATGAAACCAACGCCGCCCCCGCCCTCATGCCGCGCGACCCCGAGGGCCGGTACGAGGTGCGCCGCCTCTGCGCCTGGTTCGACGACAAGTTCCACGAGGAAGTCACGTCGAAACTGCTGTACGAGCGCGTGAACAAGAAGATCATGGGCCTCGGCTACCCGGATTCCAAGAACGTCAAGGCCGGCGCCACCCGCATCAAGTATCACCTCGACTACATGGGCTGGCTTCTGGATCAGCGCCGCTGGCTCGCCGGCGACGCGATGACGCTCGCCGATTTCACCGCCGCCGCGCATCTGTCCTGTCTCGATTACATCTCGGACGTGGACTGGAACCGCAACGCCACGGTCAAGGACTGGTACGCCAAGATCAAGTCGCGCCCCTCCTTCCGCACCCTCCTGCAAGACCAGATCCCCGGCTTCCCCCCGCCCGCGCATTACGCCGACCTCGATTTCTGAGGCGCCCCGCGACGGAAACCCGCCCGCCCGACGTTCCACATATGCATCGAATCGCATATGTGGAGAACATCATGACACGGCTCGCCCTTCTCGCCCTCGCCTTCGCGCTTGGCACTGGCGCGGCCACTGCCCAGCAAGGCAATCCGGGGGCCAATTTCATCACCCAATGGGATGCCGACGAGGATGGCATCGTCAGTCTCGAAGAAGTCCAGACCCGCCGCGGCGACCTGTTCACCACCTTCGACGCCGATGAAGACGGCCAGCTTTCCGCCGAGGAATTCGTCGTGATCGACGAAAGTCGCACAGCCAACCAGGCCGCGATGCAAGAGCAGGCCGGGGGTGGTCAGGGCCGCGGCCTGATGGATCAGGAACCCGACCGTGCCCTGATCGACACCAATGCCGACGGTCTCGTCAGCCGCGACGAATTTCTTGCCGCCACCGCGCTGTTCATGTCCATGCGTGACCGCAACGGCGACAACCAGATCACCGCGGAAGACTTCGGCCGCGGCGGCTGAGGAAAGGCACGCGGCCGATCTCCCGCTCCCGCCCTCCCCCTTGAGGAGAGGGTCGGGGAGGGGGACACCGTATGCAAAGCAATGTCCGCGAGCCACTAGCGCGCCAGGCTGTCCCCTTGTGCCCCTTCGTCGCCCCGCAACGGCGGGGCGATGTTGCGGATGCCGTGCTCCAGGCTCAGGGCGTCGAAGGCGGCGCTTTCAGTGGCTCCAAGAGTCATGCCACTGGCAAAGAAATCCTCAATCCGCGCCGCCGGCTGAAACACCAGAATCATCTGCGTTGGCACGGCCAGAACGCGAAAAGCATGGGGCACGCCGCGCGGGCCGAACACGCTGTCGCCCGGCCCGGCGCGAAAGATCCGCTCACCCACGCGGAACAGAACTTCGCCCTCCAGCACTAGGAACCATTCGTCCTGTGCCTCATGTACATGCACCGGCGGCCCGCCCGGCATGTCACGCAGCGTGTCGATAACCGCCAGCGCACCGTCGGTGTCAACCGCCGAAACCTTGACGTCAAACCTTCCGTTCAGGAACCGAAGCGGGGTGCCGAACCTGTCCTCGCCTGCCGCTATCCATCCAGGGTGCGTCATCCCAAGACCTCCCCTTGCCGCAGGTCCAATGCTGCGCGCACCTCGGCCCGGCTGTCAATCGCAAGTCCCCCCAACCCACGCATCGCCCCTCCTCTCCCTCGTGGGGAGGGGCGGGGGGGGGGGTAACCCGCACAGTCACCTTCCGCAGGATGGGCAAGCCCGCCCATCCTGCCGTCACCCCTGGCCCCAGCCCGCGCTCTGCATCTCGCGAAGCCGGCTCGCCGTGCGTTCGAACTCGAAGGTTCCCTCGCCCTCGATGTACAGCCGTTCCGGCACGTCGGCGGCCGAACAGATCAGCCGCACCTTCGCCTCGTACAGCGCGTCGATCAGGGTGACGAAGCGTTTGGCTTCGTTGTAGTTCGAGGCCGACAACTGCGGGATATCCTCCAGGATCAGCACCCGGCAGGCCCCGGCGATGGCCAGAAAATCCGCAGGCCCCAGAGGATGCGCGCACAGATCCCAGAAACTCGCCCGCCCCACGCCATTGGCGAAACGCGGCAATTCCACCTCGCGGCCGTTCACCGGCAGCTTCAGCACCGCCCCCGGCGCCGCGCCCGTCAAGTCTGACCAGATCGCGTCGATGCGCGCGCGCGACCCGCGCGCGGGGTGGAAATAGACCTGCGCCCCTTCCAGCCTGTGCTGGCGGTAATCGGTCGGGCTTTCCAGTTCCACCACCTCCAGCTTCTCGCGGATCATGGCGATGAAGGGCAGGAACAGCGCCCGGTTCAGACCGTCCTTGTACAGATCCTCCGGCACCCGGTTCGACGTGGTGACAATCACGATGCCCGCCGCGAACAGCTTCTCGAACAGCCGCCCGACAATCATCGCATCGGTGATGTCGGTGATCTGCATCTCGTCAAAGGCTAGAAGCCGCACCTCGCGGATCACCTTGTCGGCTACCGGCGCCAGCGCATCCTCTACCCCGGCCTTGCGCGCTTCGTGCATCCCCTTGTGGATTTCCTGCATGAAGGCATGGAAATGCACCCGCCGCTTCGGGGCGTGCTCTACGCTCTCGGTGAACAGGTCCATCAGCATCGACTTGCCGCGCCCGACCCCGCCCCACAGGTAAAGCCCCTTGGGCGGCGTCGGGTGCCGCACGAACAGCCCGCCCAGCAGGCTGCGCCGCCGCACGGCCTGGGTGTCCAGCCAGTCTCGCAGAGTCTCCAGATGCTCCAGCACAGCGTGCTGCGCGGGATCGGGCCGCAGAACGCCCGCCGCCACCCGGTCTTCGTAGATCTGAGCCAGCGTCTTTCGCATACACTCGCATACAATGGCATGCGGATTCGGAAAAGCCCTGCCGGATCGCAGGCCGTGCCGGACGCGGACCTTGGACAGAAGTTAAGTCCAAGTTAAAACGGCCCGGCAAGCCATTGATTTCATTTCACCCAGGCAAGCGTCCGAGCTCGGACGCCCCCTCTTTAGCCCGCCGCCTGCCAGTCCAGCACCGCCTGCAGCGGCCACAGAAGCATCAGCACGTTCAGGGCCAGCCCGTCACGGATCAGCGCCGTGGTCAGCACCTCGAACCCCACGACCACCGCCACCGAAACCCAGACCGGCGCCACCCTGGCCAGCAGGAACCCCAGGATCATCGCCAGGGTATCGAAGACCGAGTTGATGACCGAGTCCCCATAGTAATCCAGCGAGATGGTGACCTCCCGGTACCGGTTGATCACCCAGTCCGTATTCTCCAGCAGCTCCCATGCGGCCTCGATCACCACCGCCATCACCAGCCGCCACCGCCAGTCCACCCGCCGCGCCACCAGCCAGAGCCCGGCATAGAACAGGATCCCGTGGATGATGTGGCTGGGCGTGTACCAGTCGGTCAGATGCTGGCTGTTCTCCGAGGAATAGGTCACCCCATGCCACAGCTTCACATAGCCGCAGGTGCAGATCAGGGGATGGCCCCATGACCACAGGATCACGCCCTGCGACAGGATTAGCGCGGCGACGAGGGCGTAGGGAAGGCGGCGGTCTGTCATGGCCCCCTTGAATCACGCCGCCCACTCGCCGTCAAAGAAAACTCAGCGCCTCCGCCGCACCACCCGCCGCTGCGCCGGGACCCGGCGCGCGGGCTTGCCCCTCCGCGCCGGCTTGCCACCCGGCAACCCGCGGTCCTCGATCTCCAGCAGCTCCAGCACCAGCCCGCCGGTCACCGGCACCGCCTCGGTCAGCCGCACCGTGACCCGCTGGCCCACGCCAAGGGTCAACCCGGTCTGCGACCCCATCAGGGTCTGGCTGTCGGGGTCATAGTGGAAGAACTCCCGCCCGACCTCGCGGATCGGCACCAGCCCGTCCGCACCGGTCTCGTCCAGTTTCACGAACAGCCCGAACCGCTGCACCCCCGAGATGCGCCCCGTGAAGGTGGCCCCCACCCGGTCGCTCAGATAGGCCGCCAGGTAGCGGTCCGTCGTGTCGCGCTCGGCCGCCATCGACCGCCGCTCGGCATCCGAGATCAGCTTGGCCGTCTCGCTGAGCTCCTCGATGTCGAAGGCGGACAGCCCGTCCTTGCCCCAGCCATGCGCCGAAATCAGCGCCCGGTGGACGATCAGGTCAGAGTAGCGCCGGATGGGAGAGGTGAAATGGGCGTAGTTCCGCAGCGCCAGCCCGAAGTGCCCAAGGTTCTCGGGCGCATAATAGGCCTGCGGCATGGACCGCAGGGTCGAAATGTTCAGGAGCTCGTCGAAATCCGAACCTTCCGCCTGCGCCAGAAGGCGGTTGAGATGCGCCGTCTTCAGCACCTGGCCCTTCGCCAGAGTGAAGCCCGACGCCTCGGCCACCTCGCGCAGGGCATCCAGCTTTTCGGGCGAGGGTTCTTCGTGAACACGGAACAGCAGGGGCCGCTTCAGACGGATCAGTTCCTCGGCGGCGGCGACATTCGCCAGCACCATGAACTCCTCGATCAGCTTGTGCGCCTCAAGCCGCTCCTTGAAGGCGACCGACAGGACCTTGCCCTCGTCGGACAGCACGATCCGCCGCTCCGGCAGGTCCAGGTCAAGGGGCTCCCGCCGTTTGCGCGCAGCGGCTAGCGCCTCGTAGGCGCCGTAGAGCGGCTTCAGGATGTCCTGAACAAGCGGTGCGGTGGCAGCATCCGGTCGCCCCTCCACCGCCGCCTGTACCTGGGCATATTCCAGCGAGGCAACCGACCGCATCAGCCCGCGCGTGAAGCGGTGGCTGATCTTGTTGCCCTGCGCGTCGACGCGCATTCGCACGGCGAGGCAGGCACGGTCCACGCCCTCGTGCAGCGAACAAAGGTCGCCTGACAGCGTGTCGGGCAACATCGGCACCACCCGGTCGGGGAAATAGGTGGAATTGCCGCGCTTGCGCGCCTCACGGTCCAGCGCCGAGCCGGGGGTGACGTAATGCGCCACATCTGCGATGGCGACCCAGACCACCCAGCCACCGGGGTTGGTCTCGTCATCGGCATGGGCGTGAACGGCATCGTCGCGGTCGCGCGCGTCGGCGGGGTCTATGGTGACCAACGGCACGCCGCGCAGATCCTCGCGTTCGCCCAAAGTCACGGGACGGGCGGCATCGGCCTCTGCCACGGCAGCATCGGGAAAGCGGTCGGGGATGCCGTGTTGGTGGATGGCAATCAGGCTGACCGCCTTGGGCGAGCCCGGGTCCCCCAGTCGCGAGACGATGCGCGCCTGCGGAAGGCCAAGACGTTTTGGCCCGACCTGCTCGGCCTCGACCAGTTCGCCGTCCTTAGCGCCGCCCGTGCCATCCGCCGGCACGCGCCATTCCTTGTCGGCGCCCTTGTCGATGGGAACGATGCGCCCGCCCTCGGCGCCCTTGCGGAAGATGCCCAACACCTTGAGCGGATTGGAGCCCAGACGGCGGATCAGCCGAGCGGCATAGTCGCAGTCTTCTTCCTCGACCTTCGTCAGCCGGGCAAGGATGCGGTCGCCTTCGCCAAGCGCGGGGTCACCCTTTTGCTGCACGATCTGTATGCGCGGTGGTGGGGCGTCCTCTGTCCATTCCATCGGTTCGGCGAAGATGTCGCCCTGATCGTCGGGCGCCAGCACCTTCAGCAGGGTCACCGGCGGCAAGGTTCCGGCGCCACGATAGGTGTGGCGCTTGCGCTCCAATGCGCCATCGTCTTCCAGTTCGCGCAGCATCCGCTTCAGCTCGACACGGGCGGCGCTGCCCTTGATGCCGAAGGCGCGCGCGAGATCGCGCTTGGCGGAAAGCGTGGGGTTCTCGCGGATCCAGTCGAGGATCTGCTCTTTGGTGGGAAGTCTGTCCATGTCCTTGGGCCTAACACCCCAAGCCGGCGGCGTCACGCCGATCCTGCATCGAGACTGGACGAAAGGCTCCGGGCAAGCGCAGAGTTCGCGTGCCTTTTCCGGAGACCGCTCATGCGACGCGCCCTGATCCTGGTCCTGTTGCTACCCGCTTGCGTTCCTGTGACTTTGCCCGAGGCCGAAGAGCAGTGCGCCCGGTCTGCCGCGTCCGGGGGTGGGGGCGGTTCGGTTGCAGTTGGAGCCTCGACCGGAAACGCAGCCATCGGCATCGGAGGAGGCGCGGTCGGCATCGGCGTCGGCGCCGGCGGCTGGAACAGCGCAGGCGCGGGCATAGGCATGACGTTCGGCGGTCCGACCTGGCCGCGGCTGGACACGGAAACGGTCTATGTGAACTGCGTGCGCGACCGCACCGGACAGAATCCGACGGTGAACATGGCTACTGCGCTGCAAAGGGCTCCTTAGATGGCGGCCTCGGTCAGCCCAACACCTGCCACAAAAGCCGCGCCGCCATCGCGGAAGACGTGACGACCAGGAGCGGCTTGATCAGCCGGGCGCCGCGGTTCATTGCCATGCGGGCACCGAGTGCCGCGCCCGCAGTCTGCGCCAGTGCCATGAGGAGCCCGGTCTTGATGAGGATCGCACCAGCGAAGGCAAACACCGCAAGGCTGCCGAGGTTGGAGGCGAAGTTCAGCGCCTTTGTGTGGGCGGTGGCCTTGGTGACGCCGTAACCGGCCAGCATTACGAAACCCAGCATGAAGAAGCTGCCGGTTCCGGGACCGAACAGGCCATCGTACAGGGCGATGGGCGGGACGATGAGGGCGGTAAAGGTGGCAGGTCTCAGGCGCTGGACCCGGTCTGCATCGGTGAGGCCGGGCTTGAAGGCGAAGAAAAGCGCGACGGCCACCAGGATGACCGGCATGGCGATCCTGAGACCTTCGACCGGCACAAGATGGGCCAGGACTGCCCCGGCGGCGCCGAAGACCAAGGCAACGGCAATGCCGGGGCCTTGCGACGACAGGTCCACCAGACCCGCGCGGGCGTAGGCCAGCGTGGCGGTGCCCGAGCCGAAGGTACCCTGCAGCTTGTTGGTGGCGAGGGCTGTCACCGGGTCCACCCCGGCCAGAAGCAGGGCGGGGACGGTAATCAGACCGCCGCCGCCCGCAATGGCATCCACGAAACCGGCAATGAAGGCCGCCAGCACAAGGAGGGCGACCAGGTACGGCGCGAGTTCAAGCATGTCAGAGGTCGAACCGCTTGCTGACCCGGCCCACAACACGGCCGTCATCAAGCGCCCAGTCAGGATCGGTCGCGTAGATGATGAAGCCGCGGCGCGCGTAATAGCCAAGCCCCGGCACGTTATCGGCCCGGATGGTGGCGTTGATTGTCGCAATGCCTGCGGCTCGGGCCGCTGCCGCCGTGGCCGCGAAGAGCGCCGCCCCCGCGCCGCTGCGCTGACGGGCGGGCGTGACAAATGTGCCGATGTCGGCCCAACCCGCCGGCAGGCCTGGCCAGCGACCGAGTGCCTGGAAGCCGAGGAGCGTACCGTCGTCATCCAGCGCAACATGGCAGTAGACGGCTTCGGGCGCCGTGATGTAGTCCTCGCGCACCTCGTCTTCGTGGCGCGGCCGCTGGTAGGCGGTGGTGCCACCGATGGCGATGATCTCGTTCTGCAGTGCCGTCATCGCGGGGGCATCGGCGGGGGTGGCGGGGCGGATGATCATGCGGCGAACTCGTCGCGGGAATAGCCCTGCAGGTAGAGTAGAGCCGTCAGGTCGCCGTGGTTCACCCGCAACTGGCATTCGGCTGCGACCACCGGTTTGGCATGAAGTGCCACCCCGGCACCGGCGCGCTTGAGCATGGCAAGGTCGTTCGCTCCGTCGCCCACGGCAATGGCGTCTTCGGGCGTGATCCCCAGGCGCGCGGTGACCTCTTCCAACGCTTGCAGCTTGGCGGCCTTTCCAAGGATCGGCAGCGCCACTTCGCCGGTCAACTTGCTCTCGTGCGCCAGAAGCGTGTTGGCGCGGCTCTCGTCGAAGCCGAGCTTGCCAGCGATGGCGTCGGTAAAGGCGGTGAACCCGCCCGAGACAAGGAGCGTGTAGGCGCCGTTGGCCTTCATGGTGGCCAGAAGCTCTGGCCCGCCGGGCATAAGCGTGATGCGATCCTTCAGAACGCGCTGTATCGTGGCGGTGGGCAGGCCGCGGAGAAGCGCCACCCGTTCCTTCAGTGCGGCTTCGAAATCAAGCTCGCCGTTCATGGCCCGCGCGGTGATGCCGGCGACATGAGGACCCACACCGGCCTCGTCCGCCAGTTCGTCGATGCATTCCTGCCGGATCATCGTCGAATCCATGTCGGCGATCAGCAGGTGCTTCTTCCGCCCTTCGGCCCGCTGCACGGCCAGGTCCAGGCCCATAGCCTGAAGGTCGGCCCAGACCGACCACAGGTTCGCAGGCGTCTCGGCCAGGTCGAATTCCGCTGCCACGCCGGGGTCCAGCCAACGCGCATGACCGCCGCCCCAGGCGTTGCGCAGCGATTCCACGGTGACGCGATCAAGGCGCGGGCGGGCGGGGTCTGTCAGGATCGTGGCGACGAACATGGGCAGGACAAGTTTCCGATAGTGAACGGAGTGGGTCGCAATTGCGGGCGCGGGTGCCGCTTTACGACGATTTTCCGGCTTGCGCCAGTGAAGGCGGCCCCGTATCTCCGGCGGCGGGACACCCCTCCCCAACGGGGGGCGATTATCTGGAAGGATACCATGGCTGACCTGACCGCCCCGGCTGCGCGCCCGGCTAATCCGCGCTTTTCCTCTGGCCCCTGCGCCAAGATTCCCGGCTATTCCCTGGACATGCTTGCCGACGCCCCCCTGGGCCGGTCGCATCGTGCCGCTGTCGGCAAGTCGAAGCTGGCCGAGGCCATCGACTTGACGCGCGAGATTCTGGGCGTGCCGGCCGACTATCGCATCGGCATCGTGCCAGGGTCGGACACGGGCGCTGTGGAGATGGCGATGTGGTCGCTTCTGGGCGCACGTCCGGTGGAAATGCTGGCATGGGAAAGCTTTGGCGAAGGTTGGGTCACCGATGCGGTGAAGCAGCTGAAGCTGGATGCTGTGGTGAAGAAGGCCGACTACGGCCGGATCGTTGACCTGGCCACAGTGGATTTCGACAAGGATGTCGTGTTCACCTGGAACGGCACAACCTCGGGTGTTCGCGTTCCGAATGGCGATGCGATCCCTGCTGATCGCGCAGGCCTGACGATCTGCGACGCAACCTCGGCCGCTTTTGCGATGGACTTGCCCTGGGACAAGCTGGATGTGGTAACCTTCTCCTGGCAGAAGGTGCTGGGTGGCGAGGGCGCGCACGGCATGCTGATCCTGTCGCCCCGCGCGGTGGAACGGCTTGAGACCTATACCCCTGCCTGGCCGCTGCCCAAGATTTTCCGGCTGACGAGCAAGAGCAAGCTGATCGAAGGGATCTTCGTCGGCGAGACAATCAACACACCGTCGATGCTGGCTGTGGAGGATTACCTCGTCAGCCTGAAATGGGCGAAGTCGGTGGGCGGGCTGAAGGGCCTGGTCGCCCGGGCCGAGGCCAATGCGAAAGTGGTCTGGGACTTCTGCTCCGCGAACCCGTGGATCGCCAACCTGGCGGAAGATCCGGCTACGGCCTCGACCACTTCGGTTTGCCTGAAATTCACCGATCCCCGCATCACCGATGGCGCAGCCTTTGCCAAAGCCATTGCCAAACGGCTGGAGAAGGCGGGCGTAGCACTGGACGTGGGCGCCTACCGCGATGCACCGCCCGGCCTGCGCATCTGGTGCGGCTCGACGGTCGAAACCGCCGATGTCGCCGCGCTGATGCCGTGGCTGGCCTATGCCTTCGAGGCCGAGATCGCGGAACTCGCCAAGGCGGCGTGACCCTCAGCGGTGCGTGCAAGCACGCACCCTACCTCATACTCCCCCGTAGGGTGCGCGCTTGCGCGCACTAATCTCAAAGGACCAATCATGGCTCCCAAGGTTCTCGTCTCCGACGAACTCTCTGAAACCGCCGTCCAGATCTTCCGCGACCGGGGGATCGAGGTGGACTACATGCCGAAACTCGGCAAGGACAAGGAAAAGCTGGCCGAGATCATCGGCCAATATGACGGCCTTGCCATCCGTTCGGCCACCAAGGTCACCGAAAAGCTGCTGGCAAGTGCCGACAAGCTGAAGGTCGTGGGCCGCGCCGGCATCGGCGTGGACAACGTGGACATTCCGGCGGCGTCGAAGCGCGGCGTCATCGTGATGAACACGCCGTTCGGCAACTCGATCACCACCGCCGAACATGCCATCGCCATGATGTTCGCGGTGGCGCGGCAGATCCCGGAGGCCAATGCCTCGACCCACGCCGGTAAGTGGGAGAAGTCCAAGTTCATGGGCGTCGAGCTGTTCAACAAGACGCTTGGCGTGATCGGTGCGGGCAACATCGGCGGCATCGTCTGCGACCGCGCGGTCGGGCTGAAGATGAAGGTCATCGCCTATGATCCCTTCCTGTCGGACGAGCGCGCAAAGCAACTGGGCGTCACCAAGGTGGAACTGGACGATCTGTTGCAGAGGGCCGATTTCATCACACTGCACGTGCCGCTGACCGACAAAACCCGCAACATCCTGTCCCGCGAGGCACTGGCCAAGACGAAGAAGGGCGTGCGCATCATCAACTGCGCCCGTGGTGGCCTGATCGACGAAGCTGCACTGGTAGAGGCGCTCAACTCTGGCCATGTCGCCGGCGCGGCGCTGGATGTGTTCGAGTTGGAGCCGGCGACCGAGAACCCGTTGTTCAACCTGCCCAACGTCGTCTGCACGCCGCACCTTGGCGCCTCGACCACGGAAGCGCAGGAGAACGTTGCGCTCCAGGTGGCCGAGCAGATGTCGGACTACCTTCTGTCCGGCGCGGTGCAGAACGCGTTGAACATGCCGAACGTGACCGCCGAGGAAGCCGCTGTGATGGGGCCGTGGATCAAGCTGGCCGGCCATCTGGGCGCCTTCATCGGCCAGATGACGGACGAGCCGATCCGCGCTATCAACATCCTTTATGACGGCAAGGTCGCCGAGATGAATCTGCCGGCGCTGAACCAGGCCGTGATCGCCGGGGTAATGAAGGCCTCGAACCCCGACGTGAACCTGGTTTCTGCCCCCGTGGTGGCGAAGGAGCGCGGCATCCTCATTTCGACCACCCGGCAGGAAAAGACCGGCGTGTTCGATGCTTACGTGAAGGTCACCATGGTGACGGACAAACGCGAGCGGTCGATTGCCGGAACCTGTTTCTCGGATGGCAAGCCGCGCTTCATCCAGATCAAGGGCATCAACATCGATGCCGAGATCGGCCAGCACATGCTGTACACGACGAACGAGGACGTTCCGGGCATCATCGGTCTTCTGGGCATGACCATGGGCAAGAACGGCGTGAACATCGCCAACTTTACCCTTGGTCGTTCCGGCGTGGGGCAGGATGCCATCGCCATCCTCTATCTCGACCAGGCCATCGACCCCAAGGTGATCGACACGCTGGAGTCGACCGGCATGTTCAGCCAGGTGAAGGCGCTGGAATTCGACGTGGCCTGAGGCCGCCCGACTTCATTCCCAACGGCTCCGGCTGGGTCAAGCCGGGGCCGTCTTCTCTTGCGCGCCCGGATTCGCGGATTGCGCAAAGCGGGTTCCGGACTGGCCATTGCTGCAATGCGGCGCTACGGTGCCGCCGCGCGAACGGAGGTCTCATGCCTATCTATGCCATCGGCGACGTCCACGGCCATCTTGGCCTTCTGAAGGCCGCCCATGACCGGATCACCGCAGACATGGATCGGCACGGAACCGGCACGATTGTCCACCTAGGTGATCTTGTCGACCGCGGCCCGGACAGTCGCGGCGTTGTGGAATTCCTGCGCAGGGGAATCCACGATGGGCGCGACTGGGTGGTGCTGAAGGGCAATCACGACCGCATGTTCACCCGTTTCATGGCCGACCCCTGGGACCACGACCCCGGCCTGCGCCGTGAATACTCCTGGCTCCATCCCCGCCTTGGCGGCGCCACAACGCTTGCGTCCTACGGCATTGCCAATGCATCGGACCGGCCCGTTCTGAAGGTGCATGTCGAGGCCGTGGAAAAGGTCGCGAAGGACGACCTTGTGTTCCTGACCAATTGCCCCACCTGGCACAGGCAGGGCGAGATCCTCTTTGTCCATGCCGGGATACGCCCCGGTATTCCGATCGAAGAGCAGACAGAGGATGATCTCGTCTGGATACGGTCCCCCTTCCTTGAGGACAGCCGCGACTACGGCCCGCTGATCGTGCACGGACACACCGCCATCGACGCCCCCACGCACTATGGCAATCGCGTCAACATCGATTCCAGCGCCGCCTATGGTGGGCCCCTGACGGCCATCGCAATTGAGGGGCGTGACGTGTTCGTCCTATCGGATACCGGCCGCATTCCGTTGCGGCCCTGACGATCATACGGGGGTGGACGACGCCTGGCGGCGGGAAGCGAAAAGCGCCGCCGCTCCCGTGGCGGCCGCAAGCACGAGAACCAGCAGGAAGAACCCGCGCGGCCCGAAGAACGGCATCAAGGCCGACAGGATCGGCGGGGCGCAGATGCCGCCGACGAGGCCAGCGGCGATGATGGTGGGGGCCGTGCGCGGATCGTCCCCGATGCGTTTCGAAGCAGCCACGTAGAAACCGGGAAAGAATAGTGCGGCACAGGCACCGAGCCCGACGAAGCCGACCGCAGGGCTGACCACGAACGCAACGGCCGCGAAGATGGCGGCACAGCACATCGCCCCGGTGTAGAGCCGAAATGGCTCGATCAGATGGGCGGTGAAGATCAGGGCCACTCGTGCACCCAGAAAGGCGACGAAGAAGGCCGACAAGAGTTCGGCTGCGTGTGCCTGCGGAATTCCAGACGCAATCAAGGCCATTGGGCCAAGTCCACCGAGGCTGGCCTCCAGCCCGATGCCGAAGACGGCAAACAGAAGATAGGCAAGAGGCGGGCGGAACGGGCCGCGCGTACCGGGGGCTGCCGCGGCGCCTGCCTTGGAAGTACCCGCGAACAGCCAGATCCCCAAGGCTGCGACAGCGCTGGCCCCAAAGGCGAGCCGTGGGTCCTGGTCAAGTGCAACGAAGATCAGCGGCGCTGCAATCGCGCCAATGCCAAAGGTGGCATTCAGAAGGGACAGCATCGCGGTGCCGTGCTGTCCGAAAGCTGCCAGAACGCGTGGGTTGAACACCACTGTCGCCATGCCGTAGCCCGCACCAAAGACCGCGGCGCCCGCCAGCGTCAGCATCCAGCCTGGCTCGACCGCCATGAGACCGCTTCCGGCGGCCATCAATGTCAGGGCGTGGCGCGGACCAATGCCCTGACCGCGCAGGTACATGAACCCCACCGACGCGGCGCAGCCGATCCAGAAGGCAGAGACCAGCAGACCCGACTGGGCTCTGGTCAGCGAGAAGCTTTCGGCAAACACCGGCAGCGCCGATCCGAGCAAGGACTGGGAGGCGCCCATCAGCACGAAGGTCGCGGCCCCGGCGATCAGCAATCCGAGGTTGGCGCGGAGAAGATGTTTCATGGATATGTCCTTCGGCTGGCGCCCCGGTTTCATCCGGGGCCGCGGCACTGTCAACGCCCGCCCTGCGACGCAGCGTCAGCCGCAAATGCGGCATGGGGCCGTGCTAGGAGTCGAGCATCAACGTGGAGGAAGACATGGGCGACGACATCCTGATCCTGGGCGCGGCGCGGACAGCCATTGGCGGCTTCGGCGGCTCTCTGGCCTCGGTGCCGCCAACGACGCTGGGCGCCCATGTTGCACGGGCCGCGCTTCAGCGGGCAGATATCGACCCCGCCCGCGTTGGCCATGTGGTCTTTGGCCATGTGATAAACACCGAACCGCGCGACATGTACCTCAGCCGGGTGGCCGCGATGGAAGCCGGGATCCCGGAAACTGCCCCTTCAATGAACGTGAACCGACTCTGCGGGTCGGGGGTGCAGGCGGTCGTCTCGGCGGTGCAAAGCCTGATGCTGGGCGATGCAGACGTGGCTTTGGCGGGTGGGGCCGAAGTGATGAGCCGCTCGCCCCACGTCCTGCCAGCGGCACGGTGGGGCCAGAAGATGGGCGACGCGCGGGCGCTGGACATGATGACCGGCGCGCTGACTTGCCCGTTCGGCACCGGGCATATGGGGGTGACAGCCGAGAACGTCGCCGCAGCCCATGGCATCAGCCGCGCAGAGCAGGATGCCTTCGCGTTGAAAAGCCAGCGCCGGGCGGCAGAGGCCATTGCAGCCGGCCGCTTTGCGGACCAGATCGCGCCGATCGAGGTTGCCGGGCGCAAGGGGGCCGTGGTCTTTGCGCAGGACGAGCACCCGAAGCACACGACAATCGAGGGCCTTGCCGCGCTGAAACCGGCGTTCCAGAAGGACGGCACGGTCACCGCCGGAAATGCCAGTGGGATCAACGATGGGGCGGCGGCGATCATACTGGCGCGGTCTCGCGCCGTTCCAGAAGCAAAGGCGCTTGGCCGGGTGGTGGGCTATGCCCATGCCGGGGTGGACCCCAAGGTCATGGGTCTTGGCCCGATTCCTGCGGTACGCGCGCTTTGCGCACGGCTGGGCATGAGGCCGCAAGACTTTGACGTCGTTGAATCGAATGAGGCTTTTGCCGCACAGGCGCTTGCGGTCAGCCGGGCGCTGGACCTCGACCCGGACCGTGTGAACCCGAACGGCGGCGCCATCGCGCTTGGTCATCCGGTAGGGGCGACCGGCGCGATCCTCGTGGTGAAGGCGCTTTACGAACTGGCCCGGACCGGAGGCCGAACCGCGTTGGTCACCATGTGCATTGGCGGCGGCCAGGGCATAGCGCTTGCGCTGGAGCGGGCCTAGTCTACCACAGCCGCACCGACGTGCGGGCCGACCTGCCCTCTGCGTCGATCACCGAAAGCGTCACAAATCCGGGGCCGGGGACATCCAGCAGGGCCTCGCGCGACGAAAGGCCGGTCACAACCGGCGCTCCGTTGGCAAGCCAGGTGAAGGGCGCCGTACCGCCCTGCACCTTCACCTTCAGCGCCCCTGCCAGCAGTTCGACCTCGGCTCCGTCTGGCGGGAAAGTGACCGCAGGTGCATCCGCCGGCGCATCCAGCGCGGCACCGCGCGGGCGGAAATGGCGCAGTGGCTGCGGAAGCGCGGCATTGGCAACCAGGAGAGTATCCGCAGGAGCCGGTGGCCGCGGGTCCAATGCCGGCTTCAGCCGACCGAACGCCTGAAACAGTACGGGAGCGGCAAGATCGGCACCAAAGGCGCCGGGCACGGGCGTGCCATCGGCCCGGCCCAGCCAGATCCCGATCACATGCCTTCCGTCAAAGCCGATGGCCCAGGCATCGCGGTGGCCGTAGGACGTGCCTGTCTTGTAGGCGAGCCGGTTCTGCGGGGCGCCGGGCGGCGGTGGCAGGCCTGCCAAAACGTCGCCCACCTGCCAGGCAGCGGCGGGTGTCATCAGGCGCTGACCCTCGCTTCGGGCCCCATCAAGTTCTGCAGTAAGGGGAAGGGACACCCCGCCCCGCGCAATGGCCGCATAGATCTGCACCATGTCGGTCAGCGAGATCCCAAGGCCACCAAGTGCGGTGGCCAGTCCCGGCTGGTCGCCCGGCACGACGGCGGTCGCGCCTGCGCGATCCAGTGCCACCAGAAGCCTGGCAGGTCCAAGCGCATCCAGCAGCGCCACCACCGGCAGGTTCAACGATTGCTGCAGGGCCTCGCGCGCGCGGATCGTGCCGTGCCAGGTCTTGTCAAAGTTCTGCGGCGCATAGCCGTTGAAACTGGTCGGGCGGTCCTCCAACAGAGTCTCGGGATGGGCCAGGCCCTCTGAAAATGCAAGGCCATAGATCAGCGGCTTCAACGTCGATCCGGGCGAACGCAACGCAACCGCCATGTCCACAAAGCCCTGGCGGGCATCGGCCTGATAACCGGCCGAGCCGACGGAGGCGAGCAGCTCTCCGGTCTTGTGGTCGGCCGCGACGATGGCAACCTGCAGGCGTTCGCCCGAAGCGGAGACTGTCTGTGTGGCCAGTTGTTCGAGGCTGGCCTGCAGGACAGCGTCCAGCGTGGTCATGTGCAAGTGCTTGGCCGGCGCCGCCGCCGTCAGGCGGTCCGCCAGATGGGGTGCGAAGAGAGGAAAGGCCTTCCGCGCGGCCGGCACAGGCTCGGTCAGCGCCGCCCTAGCCTCGTCGGCATCCAGGATGCCGTCGCGTGTGGCGCGGGCCAGCACGCGGTCGCGCGCGGCATGGGCGGCGGCCAGGCTGCGGTCTGGGCGGCGGGATTCCGGCGCTTGGGGAATGGCCACCAGAAGCGCCGCCTCTGCCGGGGTAAGCCGGCGTGGCTCCTTGCCGAAATAGGCGAAACTGGCCGCCCGCACGCCTTCAAGGTTGCCACCGAACGGGGCGAGATGCAGGTAGAGGCCAAGAATCTGATCCTTGGTCAGACGCCGCTCCAACGCCAGCGCGACACGCATCTGGCGCAGTTTGCCGGTCATCTGTCCGGTACCGCTGTCCTCCAGCAGGCGCGCCACCTGCATGGTCAGGGTCGATCCCCCGGAAACCACGCGACCGTTCCAGGCGGCCTGCCCCGCCGCCCGGATCAGCGACAGAGGATCGACGCCGGGATGGCTGTAGAACCGTCCGTCTTCATAATCGACCAGCATGGTGACATAGGCCGGATCCACCGAGCCGCTGTCGGTCGCCAGCCGCCAGCGCCCGTCAGCCACGGTGTAGGCACGAAGCAGTGTCCCGTCGCGGGCGCGGACCTCGGTGGAAGTCTCCAGCGCAAGGGGCGGCAGCACAGTGAAGTCGATCCAAAGGTCGGCCCTGTCGCGCGCAAAGGCGGCGAGGAACAGCCCCGCCGCCACAGAGAAGATCAGGCGCGCGCGCATCTCACTCGCCGATCGTCACCGTTCCCGCATCCGAGCGGCCGCGGAAATCGGGACGATACATGTCCTCGACCGAGGCGGCCGGGTGGTGGAAGGTGCCGGGCGAAATGGCGCGGACGATGTAGGCCAGCTGGAACGGCGTGGCGTCGAACCGGTCCAGCGCGGCCATGAAGCGGTCCTGCCGGAACTCGGCATGTGAGACCGCCGTTTCCGGACTGAGCCAGTCCAGCGCCGAGATCGCCCCCGACGCCAGCAGGTTCGGGTTGTCGATCTCGAACCCGGCCGGCAGCGGGTCGGTCACCATCAGCCGACCCTCGCCGCTTGCGAATGGGGTGACGTCGAGCACCACCACCAGCCGGTCTCCGACCTTCACCTGGTCAAGCGTCGTCTCGGTTCCCTCCAGTGTGTAGTAGCTGCGCGCGATGCCATAGCCATTGCCGCCTGCTGGCTCTGGCTCGGTAGGGATCCCATAGGCGGTGACGGTCAGTATGGTGTCGGCTCCATCATTCTTCACCACGACGGGGGTCACGGTGGCCGCATCCATCACCTTGACCAGCGGCCCGGTCAGCGGTTGGCCGTCCATCGTCAGCCCCTCTGCTCCTGGCCCGTCGATCAGTGCCGAGGCCGCCTGAAGCATCCAGGTAGCCTCCTGAGTGGACAGACCCGTGGTGCGCCCGGCCAGTCGGTCGGTCAGGGCGTTCACGTCCACCGCCTTGGACCCGGCTTCTGCCGCAAGGGCCAGTACACCGGCAGCATCGCGCTGATAGGTCCCAAAGTCGGCGCGGAAGATTTGCTCGGTTTCCGGCGCCGCCTGGGCGTTCAGCTTTGCCGCCGCTTTGCGGAACATCGCGTCCGCGCGTGTCTGGTCGCCATAGGCGGCCAGGGCGGCCCCAAGCTGTGCCTGTGCCAGCGCCGTCCCGAAATCGTCGCCCTTCACGTCGGCATAATAGCGCAGGTCGCCCACCGCCGCCGCGCCTTCCCGCGCCAGGACCATCAAGGCATAGGCCAAGGCGGCGCCGGCATCGTTCGTCGAGGCATCGAAATCCGGCGCATAGTTCACCTGGTTGCGCAGGTTCGACAAGGCGTTGCGGAAGGCAAGATCAGGCACCTCGTAGCCGCGCACCTTTGCCCGGCTGAGGAAGTCGGTGACAAAGCTGTCCAGCCAGAAATCGCCCGATCCGGGCGCCCAAAGGCCAAAGCCACCCTCGGCCCCCTGGTTCATCAGGATTTCCGTGATCGCCTCCTGAACACGGGCCTGGATGCCCTCGGCAGACGCCAGGTCCATTGCCTCGGCGATCTGGTCATAGGTCAGGAGCGGCAGCGCCTTTGAGGTCATCTGCTCGGTGCAGCCATAGGGATAACGGTCCAATGCAGCCAATATCCCAGGCGCATTCAGCCGCGCGATGGGTCCCACCGCCAGGACCGCCTTTCCGGTTCCGGGCATCATTCCGGCAAAAGCGTTCTGGTCGAAGGTGAAGCTTTGCCCCTTGGCGAGGTCCAGCCGGGTGACACGGGCAATCTCCGGATCGTTTACCTGCACCGGAATGGTCAGTGTCTTGGTCAGCTGTTTTCCATCCGGCGTGGTCAAGGCCACGCGGATGGTCTGGTTGCCGACGGCGCCCGCCGTGATCGGAATCTGGAACGTGGCCTTGGCCTTTTCGGCAAGGTCAAACCCCGATGGCCCCGGACCGAGCGTCAGACCATCGGACGAAACGTCCAGCCCCATGCGGCCAGAGGGGCCGGTGGCATGGACAACCTCCAGCAGCAGCCGCGAACTGTCGCCAGGCGCAAGGAACCGGGGCACCGAGGCCGTTACGACCACCGGGTCGCGTACCAGCACATCGGCATTGGCCTGACCCACGCCGCGCTTGGACCAGGCGACCGCCATGACCTTCACCGTGCCGTTGAAGGCCGGCAGATCAAACGTGGTTCGCGCATATCCATCCGCGCCGACCTCCAGGGGACCGGCGAAATAGGCGACCAGTTCTTCGGTGGGCGGTGGGGCCTGCAGCCGTGCCTGAGCCCCGGCATCGCCGCCCGAGCGCACGGTACCCTCGGCCCCGTTCAACGGGTCGATCAGCCGGCCGTAGATATCCCGGATGCCGACACCCAGCTTACGCTGGCCAAAATACCAGGCCTGCGGATCCGGCGCCTTGAAGCCGGTCAGGTTCAGGATGCCTTGGTCCACCGCGGCGATGGTCACAAACGCCGTGTCGCCAGCCTCAAGTCCCTCCACCTTGACCGCGACAGGCAGCGGGCCACGCGGGTCGGCCTCGGCAGGAGCCTCGACCGTGGCCTGCAATGCCCGCGTGCCAGGGTCGATCGCAGCATAGGCAAGTCCCAGGGCCCGCGCCGGGTTGCGCCCGGCGGCCACGTCCATAGGACGCAGCACCGAAGCCGTCACATAGACCCCCGCACCCCAGTCGTCGGTCACGCTCAGTGGGATGAGGTTCTCACCCTCTTTGACCTCGACCGCCTTCATCTCGATGACGCGGTTCGACAGCACGGCAATCAGCGCCGTGCCCGCTGCGCGCGGCACGATGCGCAGTTGCGCGGTCTCGCCCGGCTTGTAGGCCGGCTTGTCCAAGGAAAGGTCCAGCGTGTCCGGCGTTGTCGAAGTATCGGCCGGCGCGTACCAGCCGGCGTAGAAGGTGGTCGAGGTCGCCGCCTCGCTACCATCGGTGCGCTCCACAGCGATCTCGTATTCACCCCATTGCACCGGCGCAGAAATCTCCACTGGCTGTGCGCCAAGGTCGGCCGTGCCCTCGGCCACGCGCTTTCGTGTGACGACCGGCTCCCAGTACCAGTTGCCATAGCTCTGGTACCATTGGTACTGCGTCTCGATGCGTGTGACTGTCCACTGCACCGCCATGGGTGACGCTGCCTCGCCCGCACCAACGCCAATCAGCGAGAACCGGGCATCGTCGCCTTCCGGCACGACGTCGCTGAACATCGGCTTCACGCCGATCACCGGCGCGGACGGCGACAGAAGCCGCGTGATCCGGCGTTCGACCGGGCGGCCCGACCCTTCGGCCACGCGCACCGTGACACGCGCCTCAAGCGGACGCATCGGATCGGCGACTTGCGGGAGTGCGATCGGGAACACGGCCTCGCCCGCCGCGTCGGTCCGCTCACCGCCGAAGGGCTCCAGCACGGCACTGAAGGGCTCGTCTTGGCGACCGAACACATAGCCGGGCCACTTCTCCAGGGCCTGCGCCGCGCGCAGCAGCACCTCGCCCTCGATGGCAAGGTCTGCGCCGGGCGCCCCGAACAGGTATTTCGCCTGGATGGTCAGATCGGGCGTATCGCCCAGCATCAGCGGCGCATCTGGCAGCGAGGCGGTGAAATCGATCCGCTCGGGCAGGAAATCCTCGACCAGGAAAGTGGTCGAGGCCAGCGCAGCCGCATCGACATCGGCAAAGACCTCCATCCGCCAGACCCCGCGCGGGGCGGAACCGGCGATGGGCAAATCAAAGACATGCCCGCCCTGCCCCGCATCGGGGGCCATCGCGCGCGAATATTCCACGCCGTCAGGACGGGTCAGCACCGCGGTCAGCGGCAAGCCGGTGATCGCGGCGGCCTCGGTGTCGCGCGACAGGGCGGTGGCGTGGACGATCTCACCCGCCCGATAGGCGCCACGGTCGGTGGTCAGGAAGACATCCACCGGCGGCGCGGGTTCGCGCCCCTCGACTCCGCGGTCGGACAGGTCGAATTCCGGATCGGTGAGGGAAAGGAACGAGATGTCGTTCTCTCCATCGCGTACGACGACCATCGCTGCAGAGGAAGCCCCCGTGCCGCGCGTCAGCCCGGCATCGAATCGTGCAACACCCTGGTCATCGGTGGTTGCCGTGCCAAGAATGGCATTTGCCGCATTCAGCAGTTCCACCTTCGCCCCGGGCTTCGGACCGGCGGTGCCAAGCGAGCGCACGGCCACGGTCAGCCCATCCACGCCCGAAAGCGTGGTAATCCCAAGGTCCGACGCCACGAACCACTGCCAGCCGGGGGGAGAGACATATGGGTCCACTCCCGGCACACTGGCGCGGATCACGAAGATGCCGGCCGTCTGGCCCTTCAGCGCCTCCTCCATCGGCAGGCGCGTTGTGACATCCTTGTTCACCTCCTGCGTCACAGTGGCCGTGCCGGACCACACTTCCTCGCCCATCTCGGTCGAGAAATAGCCCTCTTGCCAGTCCTGCATGGGCGAGCCGAAGTACTGGTTCTGGATGGCGCGCAGCAGGTTGCGGTCTGTCACCCGATAAAGCGTGAGGTCGAGCGTGGTGGCATTCACCGTTTGTACGGGAATCGCGGCTCCACCGGCGCGCGGCAGCACATAGGATCGTCCGGGGAAGCGCACACCGGGGCTACGGTCACGGATATACTGGGTGATCGGCACGTCGGCGGCGAGCACCTGGCCATCGGCAGCCGGCAGCCCTTCGCGGAAGGTCAACGTCACACGCTGCCCATGCGCCACGCCCTGCACGCAAAGTTGCCGCCAGCCGTCCGAACTTACGGTCAGGTCGGGTTCGGGAAGCTGCACGAAGCTTTCGTAATCAACCCCGCTGCGCACCAGATCATCCGAAAATGAGACGCAGACGCGTGGGCGGGCACTGTCGGCCTCGACCAGCGTTTCGACGATGCGGAAGCCATACTTGCCCGCGGCATCCGCCAGAAGCGCCGCCGTATCGTCACGCGGCTGCAGCTGCTGCGCCAAGCGATAGGCGCGCACCGTATCCGCGCCCCGGTCGATGCCCTCCAGGGCGCTGCCCATCGTCACCAGGATCGAATGACGCAGCGCAGGCGACTGCGCCCGCAGATAGGCATTCACAGCAGCGAAGTAGGCGCGCTCACGCAGGGCCCGGGCGTTGGGATCGTTCGTCTGCCCTGCTGCCAGCAGCAGACGGGAATAATCCTCCCAGCCCTCGGCCGAATCGGTCATGTTCAGCGCAGCACCGACGAAACGGCTCGCGCCAAGAACGTCTCCCTGCGCCTCTGCCTGGTTCGCCGAATCGATCAGCTCCTGGACCGTCCAGCCGTTGGTGGCATGTTCATTGGCCAGATTCTCGGCGACGGCGCGGATGTTGGCGATTTCCCAGTCGGCAACAAAGGTCAGTTCGGCCCGCCGCTCCGCCGCACCGGCCAAAACTGCCGGATCTGCGGTCAACACACTGCCCGACCAGGCGCCCTGATAGGCCGTGCCTTCGCCCGGCCCGGACTTCGGAAAGCACGACCCATTGCGCGTGTTGAAGGTGAAAGCGTCGCAGCGAGCGTTGGCCAAGCAGGCGCGCTCGCAGGCATCCAGCGTGGTGTCGAAGATCTTCGCGATATCGCCGCCAGGCAGGTCAACACCCTCGGTCAGCACCAGTCGACGCGGCGGTATCAGGTCTTCTGCCAGGACAGGCGGCGCCAGGACAGGCAGGGCAAGGGCGCCCAGAAGGGCATAAACAAGACCGCGCATCGAAATACCTCCCGCCGGAACGCCGTCATGCTGTCACGCCCGAACAGGGGCTGGCAAGGGCACTCCGGCGCAAAGAACCCACTTGTCATCAACGGCGTTAAGCACGGGTTCACCGCTTCGGACCAGACTGCACAGGCCGGGGACAGAAGGCCCGGGCAAACGGCAAGGAATTGGTCGGAATGGACATCGCAGAACGTCTGTCGCGCGAAAGGCGCGCGCGCTTGGCGGCGGAACGTCTTCTGGAACAGAAAAGCCGCGAGCTCTTTGCGGCGAACGAGAAACTCGCTCTTCACGCTCGGTCCCTGTCCGACCAGATCGTCGAACAGCGCCAGGCCATGCGCGAAGCCGTCAGCGAAGCCGAACACCTTAAGGGGCAGAATGCCCGCTATCTGACCGACCTTGACCGCGCCCATACCGCAGCCGTGATGGCTGAACGCCGTCTCTGGGATTCGATCAACGCCCTGCGCGACGGATTTGCCGTCTTCGACCGAAATCTCCGCCTCGTGACAGCCAACAGCGCCTACATGGCTTGCTTTGGGGGCGAAGGCATCGCCCCCGGCATCACTTATGCCGAAGTGCTGCGCCTCGGTGCCGCCTCAGGCCTGATAGATACCGATGCCGCCGGGCCGGATGCCTGGGTTGCCGCCATGCTGGACCGACTGGACCACGACTACATCGCCGCCCAGGTCGTGGCGTTCCGAAACGGCACCTGGATGCGCTTTGTCGACCGCCGGACGCGCGACGGCGATCTCGTGACGCTTGCCATAGACATCACCGAACAGATGCGGATCTGGGCCGCGATCGAGGCGATCCCGGACGGATTCGTGCTTTTTGACAGGGAGGAACGGCTCTTGACCTGCAACCAGCGCTACAAGGACACTTATCCCCTCTCCGCTCCGGCCATGGTCGCCGGAGCACGGTTCGAGGATATCCTGCGCTACGGCCTTGCCCGCGGCCAGCATTCCGATGCCCTCGGACGAGAGGAGGACTGGCTCGCCGAACGCCTCGCCAAGCATCGAAACCCCGACGGGGAAGAGGAGCAGCAGCTTGCCGATGGCCGCTGGATCCGTGTGCAGGACCATCCCACCCCCGATGGCGGTCGCGTCGGCCTGCGCGTGGACATTACCGAACAGAAGCACCAACAGGTCGCGCTGGAGGAGGCCCGTCGCGCGGCCGAGGCGGCAAACCGCGCGAAATCCGCCTTCCTCGCCAACATGAGCCACGAAATCCGCACGCCGATGAACGGGGTCGTCGGCATGGCCGAACTTCTGTGCGACACCGACCTGACCGAAGATCAGCGTCTGTTCGCGGAAACCATCCGTTCCTCGGGCGAGGCGCTGCTTGCGATCATCAACGACATCCTCGACTACTCCAAGATCGAGGCCGAGCGTCTGACGCTTCACCCGGAACCCTTTGATCTGGAACGCACCATCCACGAAGTGGCGATGCTGCTGCAGCCGCGCGCCCGCGCGAAGGGCATCGACCTTGCCGTGGATTTCGACATCTTCCTTCCCACGCGATTCATCGGCGACCAGGGCCGCATCCGGCAGGTGCTGACCAATCTGATGGGCAATGCAGTGAAGTTCACCGATGTCGGCCATGTGCTGGTGCGCGTGGTTGGCTTCGAAGTCGAAGAGGGCATCCGCCGGTTGCATGTCACCGTCGAAGACACCGGAATCGGCATTGCCCCGGAACACCTTGATCACATCTTTGGCGAGTTCAACCAGGTCGAAAGCGCCACGAACCGCAAGTTCGAAGGCACGGGTCTGGGCCTCGCCATCTCGCGACGTCTGATCGAGCGCATGGAGGGGACCGTCTGGGTAGACAGCGAGCCAGGCAAAGGCTCGGTGTTCGGCTTCCGCATCGACCTGCCGGTGGCAGAAGAGGAGGCCCGCCCCGGTCCGCCGGTGAACATCAGACGAGTCATGGTTGTCGATGACCAATTCATCAATCGCACCATCCTGGAACGGCAGCTTACCCCCTGTGGCATTTCCGTTGCGCTCTGCCGCTCCGGGGCAGAGGCACTGGCGGCACTGGCACAGGACACCGATTTCGACGTCGTGCTGACCGACCACGACATGCCCGAAATGGATGGGGTTCAGCTGGCGCAACGAATCCGCGCCTCTGGCCTGGCTGTGCCGCTGGTGCTTCTGTCCTCGAATCCGGCGGCCTTGCGCGACGGCCCCGGCGACTTCGCCGCGATCCTGCAAAAGCCGCTTCTCCGCTCGGAGCTTTATCGCCGACTCTCAGCCCTTCGGGCGCCTGCCATCGCCACCGCCGTCGAGCCGCCCCCTCCGCCCGACAGCCGTCGCCCGATGCGCGTTCTGGCAGCCGAGGACAACCGCACCAACCAGCTCGTCTTCCGCAAGATGGTACGTGATGTCGACATTGACCTCGCCTTCGCCAGCAATGGCCGTGAGGCAGTCGAGCTCTGGCAGAGCTGGCGGCCCGACCTGATCTTCATGGACATCTCCATGCCGGAAATGGACGGTCGCGAAGCCACAAGGGCCATCCGCGCCGCCGAAGCCAGCCGCGGTTCTCATGTGCCCATCGTTGCGCTGACGGCTCATGCCATGGACGGCGACGCCGAAGGCATCCTTGCCGCCGGAATCGACCGCTACCTGACGAAGCCTCTGCGCAAGAGCGCCATCTGCAGCGCGCTGGTCGAGTTCTGCCCGCCCGACGCGCGCCCCGTCGAACTGGAGGAAGAGGAGCAGCTGAAGACCGGCACCTGATCCGGTCTCAGGCTGCCGCGGCCGCCTGTCGAAGAAAGACCGGTCTATCGGGCGTAGACCGGTCTGCAACCCAGGCATAGCCGCCGGTGTCAAAACCGCGCAGATCTGCCGGATCGGTCAAATGGTGCTCCATGACAAAACGCGCCATCGCACCACGCGCCCGCTTGGCCCAGAAGCTGACGACCTTGGCCGCATCTCCCTCGCCATCCAGGAACACGGGCGTCACCACCCGCAGTTTCAGCGCCTTGCGATCGGCCGCCGTGAAGTACTCGACCGAAGCGCAGTTCAACAGCACCCCCGTCCCCGCCGCCTCTGCGGTACGATTCAACGCCTTCGCGACCCGGTCGCCCCAGAAGGCATAGAGGTCCGCCCCTTTCGGATTGGCCAGCCTACTCCCCATCTCCAGCCGATAGGGCTGGATCGCGTCCAAGGGGCGCAACAGGCCATAAAGTCCCGACAGTATCCGCAGGTGACCCGCCGCGCGGTGCCGGGCATCTGCCGACATCGTGCGTGCCTCAAGCCCCTGATAAGTGTCGCCGGCAAAGCAATGCATCGCCGCGAAGACCCGTTCCGGACCAGGGCGACGCTGGAACGCCGCGAACCGCTCCTTGTTCAGCCGGGCGAGGGGCTCTGACAGGTCCATCAGCCGCCGCAGGTCGTCGACCGAAAGGTCGCGTGCCAGCTTTGCAAGTTCCCAGGCCTGCGCCGCGAACTCCGGGTCGGACAGCGCCACCCCCTCGGGCCGCGCGCGCGCCGTTTCGTCCAGCTTCTTGGCGGGCGAGATCACGGTCAGCATGGCAGTCTCCTTCCAGCTTCGGGTTCAGGCGTCGCGCAGGATGTCCAGGAAGGCCTGCCCGAAACGGTCCACCTTCATCTCACCCATGCCCTGGATGCGGGCCAAGTCCCCAAGCGTCGCCGGCCGCCGTTCCGCGATATGGCGTAGCGTGGTGTGCGTGCAGGACAAGGGCTTTTCCGTGCCGTCCTCGCCGCGCTGCAGGCGCAACTGCGCCTCGGCCAGACGGTCGAACAACTCCCCTTCTGCCCGCCCTGCCAACCGCATCCGGGCAGGATGCAATTCCACCGCTGGCGCGCCCAGAATGACCTCCAGGAACAGCCGGCCATAGCTTTCCAGCTTCTTCGCCCCCACACCCGAGATCTGCGCCATCTCGTCGAGGCTCGCCGGTCGCCGCTCGGCCATCTCGATCAGCGTGCGGTCGGGGAAGACGACATAGGCCGGCACATTCTGCGCCTCGGCCAACGCACGCCGCTTGGCCTTCAGCGCCGACAGCAACGGCGCATCCTCATCACCCACCAGCGCCCGCACCATCGGACGGGACACCGCTGCCCTCACTGTATCGCGCCGCAGCGTAACCGCCTGCTCGCCGCGCAAAACCGGACGGGCAGCGTCTGTCATGCGCAAGGCGCCGTGGCGGTCGGGATCGGGGCGCACCAGGTCAAGCCCCATCATCTGCCGGAACACCGCTCCCCAGGCCGCCTTGGACAGGTCGCGCCCCACGCCAAAGGTGGGCAGGCCGTCGTGGCCCTTCTCAGTTACCTTGGCGGTGGCATTGCCAGTCAGGATATCGGTCAGATGCCCTGCCCCGAACCATTCGCCCGTTCGCAGGATCGCCGACAGTGCCTTGCGCACGGGTTCGGTGGCATCGAACAGCTCCGGCGGGCGGTCGCACAGGTCGCAGTTGCCACAAGGCTCGGCCGCTTCGCCGAAGAATCCCAACAATACCTGACGCCTGCATCCCTGCGCCTCGGCCAGCCCCAGAAGCGCGTTCAGCCGCGCATGATCGGCCGCCTTGCGCTCGGGCGGGGCCAGGCCTTCGTCGATCTGGGTCCGGCGAAACCGGATGTCGTCCGGGCCATACAACGTCAGCGTTTCGGCCGCAGCCCCGTCGCGCCCGGCCCGGCCGATCTCCTGGTAGTAACCCTCGATCGATTTCGGCAGGTCGGCATGGGCAACCCATCGGATATCAGGCTTGTCGATGCCCATGCCGAAGGCCACGGTCGCCACAACGATCAGCCCGTCTTCCTGCTGGAACCGCAGTTCCACCTCGCGGCGCTGATCGGCCTCCAGACCGGCATGATAGGCCACCGCCGGATGACCGGCATCCGACAGGGCCTGTGCGAGCGTCTCGGTCTTGGCGCGCGTGCCGCAATAGACAATGCCTGATTGACCCCGCCGCGAGGCGGCAAAGGACAGGATCTGCTCACGCGGGCCATCCTTCACAGCGAAGGCGAGGTGGATGTTCGGCCGGTCGAAGCCGCGCAGGAAGGTCGCCGGTGGCTGGCCGTCGAACAGTCGTGCCACGATCTCGGCCCGGGTTTCCTCGTCCGCCGTAGCGGTAAAGGCTGCCAGCGGCACGCCCAACACGCGGCGCAACTCGCCGATGCGCAGGTAATCCGGGCGGAAGTCGTGGCCCCACTGGCTCACGCAATGCGCCTCGTCCACGGCAATCGCCACCGTCCCGGCGCGGCGCAGAAGGTTCAGCGTCGCGGCCGAAGCCAGACGTTCAGGCGCGATGTACAGAAGCTTCAGCCGCCCCTCGTCGATGGCGACAAACACCTCTTCCGTCTCGGCCTCCGTATTGCCCGAGGTCAGGGCAGCCGCCTCCACCCCCGCCGCGCGCAGGGCCCGCACCTGGTCGCGCATCAGCGCGATCAGCGGCGAGACCACCAAAGTCAGCCCCGGCCGCATCAATGCCGGCAACTGATAGCACAGCGACTTGCCCCCGCCCGTGGGCATGATCGCCAGCACATTCCGCCCCGCGGCCACCTCGGCGACGATCTCCTCCTGACCGGGGCGGAAGGCTCCAAAGCCAAACACGCGCGCCAGAAGCGCGTGGCGGTCATCGGCGGCAGGCTGTCTGGCGTCCATCAGGTCCGAATGGTGCGAGGTTGGAACAGGATCAACCGCCCTACCGCGCCCTAGTACATGTTGTTGATGATGATGCGCTGCAGCGCATAGACCGCGATCAGCGCGACAAGCGGCGCCAGATCGATGCCCGCCATCGGCGGCAGGAACCGTCTGATGCGCGAATAGACAGGTTCAACCATCACGTTCAGCCCCTGCCACAGCTGGGCCACGAAGGGCTGGCGCAGGTTCAGCACCTGGAAATTGATCAGCCAGCTGGCAATCACATGCACGATGATAATGAACTGCGCGATGTTCAGAAGCAGAAGCAGGATCTGGGCAAGCGACGTCATCGGGCACCTTTGCTGCATGTCACGGTCAGGTCGCTGCCACAGGTAGCTTTCCGGGCCGCCAAGGGCAACCATGTCGATCTGCCGCCGCGTTCCGCTTGACGCCGCGGCGCAGCGCGGGCAGCCATGGGCCAGAGGCGCGAGGTCCGATGTATCCCTTTGTCCGACTTTTCTGGCAGGTCCGCGAGGCGCGCAAGCTGCCGCCCCTTCCCGCCCTTGGCACGCACTACTCAACCCACATCTGCTGGCCCTGGGACCTTGACCCCTGGGTCGAGCTCAACAACGGTCGCACGCTGACGCTGTATGATCTGGGGCGGATTCCCCTGGGCGAGCGGACTGGCCTGCATGCGGCGCTCAAGAAGATGGGCTGGGGCATGACGGTCGCCGGCAATACCGTGCGGTACCGCCGCCGGGTCAAGGCCTTCGACCGCGTCCAGATCGTCAGCCGCTGCATCGCGTGGGACAGCCGTTTCCTCTACGTCGAACAAAGCATGTGGAAAGGCGCCGACTGCACCTCGCAGCAGATTGTGCGCGGCGCGGTGACCTCGGCCGCCGGAATCGTGCCGCCTGAACGCTTGATGGCCGCCATGGGTCATCAGGGCGAAAGCCCCGCCCTGCCCGATTGGGTCGCAGCCTGGATCGCAGCAGAGGCTCAAAGACCATGGCCCCCCGCCCGCTGAGGCCACGTCACGCTTGCGTGGCTTGCCAGCCGGGCCGGCATCAGGCTTGATGGCGGAAAACGAGGGCAGTCATGACAAGCGCGCGCAAGCGGATCTGGGGCTGGTATTTCTTCGATTGGGCCAGCCAGCCCTATTCCACACTCGTCCTCACCTTCGTTTTCGCCCCCTATTTTGCCGAGGTCGCCCGCGCCCATTTCGCCTCCGTCGGCCACGCGCCCTCTGTCGCTGCGGCCGAGGCCCAGGCCCTCTGGGGCTGGGGACAGACCATTTCGGGCATCGTCATCGCCTGCCTTGCCCCCTTCCTCGGTGCCGTCGCCGATGGATCGGGCCGCCGCATCGCCTGGATCTGGCTCTTCTCGGTGTTCTACGTCGCCGGGTCCTTCATGCTCTGGACGCTGATGCCAGATGCCTCGGCGCCCGCGACCGTGCTCATCTGGTTCGCGATCGGCCTGATCGGGATGGAATTCGCCACCATCTTCACCAACGCCCTGATGCCAGACCTGACCGGGCCCGAGAACATGGGCAAGGTCTCGGGTACCGGCTTCGCCTTCGGCTATGCCGGTGGCATCCTGTCGCTGATCCTCATGCTGGTGTTCTTCGTGGAAAACAGCACTGGCAAGACGCTGGTTGGCCTTGCCCCGGCCTTCGGGCTCGACCCGGCGCTGCGCGAAGGCACACGCGCCGTCGGCCCCTTCACGGCGATCTGGTACATCGTCTTCATGATCCCGTTCTTCCTCTGGGTCCGTGAACCAAACCACCGCGCCCCGCGCGTGCCCGTGGCCCAATCGCTGCGCCGGCTGGCCGGGTTCATCAGCAGCCTGCCGAAACGCCCCAGCCTCTTTGCCTTCCTCGGCGCCTCGATGTTCTACCGTGACGCGCTCAATGCGCTTTACGCCTTTGGCGGCGTCTACGCCTCGGGTGTACTGGGCTGGTCGGTGAAGCAGATCGGCGTCTTCGGCATTGTTGGCGCCCTTACCGCCGCGCTGGCCACCTGGGCGGGCGGGCATATCGACAGCAGCCGCGGGCCAAAACCGGTGATCGTCGCCTCGGCCTGGGTACTGATCGTCGTTTGCCTCGTGATCATCGGCATGGACCGCACTTCCATCTTCGGCATCCCCTTTGCCGAAGGCTCCAGCACCCCCGACATCCTGTTCTACATCTGCGGCGCCCTGATCGGGGCCGCAGGGGGCACGATCCAGGCCGCCTCGCGCACCATGATGGTCTTCCACACCACCGCCGACCGCTCGGCCGAGGCGTTCGGGCTTTACGCCCTGTCCGGCAAGGCCACCGCCTTCATAGCGCCCTTTGCCATCGCCATCGCCTCATCGGCAAGCGGCAGTCAGCGCATCGGGATTTCCCCCCTGATCCTGCTGTTCCTGATCGGCCTCGTTCTGCTAATCTGGGTCCAACCAAAAGGCGATCAGGCAGGAAAATGACACGGCAGCTTCACGCCCTTCTGGCGGCGCTCTTCCTCTGTGCCACCCCGGCTTTGGCCGATGAGCCGAAGGCGACCGCCCTGTTCGGCGCGGTGGAGCTGCCGTCGAACCAGCCATCAATGCCCATCGGCACCTATGCCAAGGGCTGCGGCGCGGGCCTGATGGCTCTCCCCGAAACCGGACCCACCTGGCAGGCCATGCGCCTTTCGCGCAACCGCAACTGGGGCCAGCCGGTGATGATCGACTATCTCGAAGACCTCAGCCAGAAGGTGCAGGCCGCCGGCTGGCGCGGGCTCTACATCGGCGACATCAGCCAGCCGCGCGGCGGCCCCGCAAAAAGCGGCCACAAAAGCCACCAGATCGGGCTGGATGCCGATATCTGGATGCTGCCGCCATCGGACCTCGGTTTGTCCCGCGCTCAGCGTGAAAAGATCTCCTCGATCTCGGTCCGGACCGAAGATCAGCGATCCATCAACGGCAACTGGACACCGTCGCACGCACAGGTGCTGGAAATGGCCGCCTCCGACCCGCGTGTGGACCGCATCTTCGTGGCCGCGGCAGTGAAGATCGAGCTCTGCCGCACCGCCAAACCCTCCGACAAGAAGTGGCTCCAGAAGATTCGCCCCGAAGCCGGGCACGACGCGCATTTCCACGTGCGGCTGAAATGCCCCAAGGGCGCCTCCCTGTGCGAAACGCAAAAACCCACGGTCGCCGACCTGTCGAACGGCGGCAACGGCTGCGATGAAACCCTGATGTGGTGGGTGACCGACTACCTGAACCCGCCCAAGGCCGAAAAGAAACCGAAAGCGCCCGCAAAGAAGAAGAAGGGCACCCAGGACTACACCCTCGCCGACCTGCCAAAGCAATGCCGCTCCGTACTCGCCTCGGATTGACCGCAGGGCTCCTGCTGGCCCTGGCGCTTGAATCCAGCGCGGCGATTCCGCCGCCTGAGGGGTTCCTTTCGTCATTCTCGCTGCAATCCGACGACCCGGCGTTCGGCGGTCTCTCGGCAATCGAGATCAGCGACGACGGAACCCGCTTCACGGCCCTGTCCGACCGCACCCGCTTTGTCACCGGCCAGATCGACCGCGACGGCGATGGCCACATCACCGCCGTGCAGCTCGATCCGATGCAGCCGTTGCGTGGCAAGGGCGAGGCCCCGCTTGCGCCCGGTCGGGGCGACAGCGAAGGGCTGGCCATCACGGAAAGCGGCACAGCCTATGTCTCGCTGGAAGGGGTGCCCCGTGTCCTTCGCTATGAAGATCTTGAAGGCTCTGCCGAAAACCTGCCCACTCCGCCGGCCTTCAGCCGCCTGCGGAAGAACGCGGCACTCGAGGCGCTCGCGGTCGACGCCAAGGGGCAACTTTTCACACTGCCCGAAGACGTCGCAGACACGGTCGGGTTCCCCGCCTACCGCTTTTCCGGGGGCGCATGGACTGTAGCCTTCCATCTGCCCCGCGACGGAGCCTTCCTGCCGGTCGGCGCCGACTTCGGCCCGGACGGCCGGCTCTACATATTGGAGCGTCAATTCCACGGCATTCCCGGCTTTTCCAGCCGCGTCCGCGCACTCACGCTGAACCGGGACGGCTCCCTAGCCGGTATCGAAACGGTCATGCAAAGCCCTACCGGCTTTCATGACAATCTCGAAGGCATCGCCGCCTGGGCCGATGCACAGGGCCGCCTGCGCCTGACCATGATCTCGGATGACAACTTCCTGCCCTGGCAGCGGGGCGAAATCGTCGAATACAGCCTTGCTGCCCCAAAGTCTCCCGCACCCGCCGGTTGACAGCCACCGCGCCAGGGCCTATGCGCCGCGCCGTCCCCGATGATCGGGGGCCAAGTCTCCGCGACCTTGTAAAAACGGAACATCGTCATGCGCTCGCTTCTTCCTGGCATCCTCGCCATGGCCGCCATCGTGCTGGCCTCCAACATCCTCGTGCAGTTCCTCGCCGGTGATTTTCTCACCTGGGGGGCTTTCACCTACCCCTTCGCCTTCCTCGTCACCGACCTGGTCAACCGCTTCCAGGGCACGCCCGCGGCGCGCAAGGTGGTCTGGGCCGGCTTTCTCACCGGGCTCGCCTGCTCCATCTTCGGTACCCAGATCCAGGGCGAGTTCGGCCCCCTCGTCACGCTCCGCGTGGCCATTGCCTCTGGTGCGGCTTTCCTCGTGGCACAGTTCCTCGACATCGCCGTCTTCAACCGCTTCCGCGGCCAGACCTGGTGGCGTGCGCCCTTTTTCGCCACCATGGCCGGGTCGTCGCTCGACACGCTGACCTTCTTCTCCCTCGCCTTCGCCAGCGCCTTCACCTTCCTTGAACCCGCAAACGATGTGGCCTGGGCCAACGAACTGGTGCCGCTTCTCGGCCACGGCCCGGCCCTGCCGCTGTGGGTTTCCATGGCAGTTGCGGACTGGTCGGTGAAGCTTCTGATCGCAATAGTGGCACTTCTCCCCTTCCGGCTGGCAATTGCACGTTATGCGGCACGGGTTGCGTAATTTCAGTTGACGAACACCAAATCTGTGTCACGCTCCCCTTATCGGAAACATTCTGAAAGGAGGTGATCCAGTGTCTAGAGTGATATTGGAGAGAGGTGTCGGGACAGTCAGGAGGAGCGTTTTCTAAGGGCAGCCCCTTGGTCAACGGACCACTGATTGGGCTTGAAACCTAACTGGCCCATCTCCTTGAACTCGGAAAGGGTCGCCGCAATGCCGGCGGCCCTTTCTCTTCTGTGACCGCCAAATTACAATCGGCCCATGCTGCGCATCACTGAAACCCTGGCCCTGGCCGATTGGGAACTGGTCGAAACATTCTCGCGTTCGTCCGGGCCCGGCGGGCAGAACGTCAACAAGGTGGAAACCGCTGTCGAACTCCGTTTCGAGGCCGAAAGGTCGCCGCACCTGACCGCCCCGGTGAAGGCTCGCCTGAAGCGCCTCGCCGGCCGCCGTTGGACGGATGAGGGCGCCATCGTCATCCGTGCCGAGGAAACCCGCAGCCAGGCCCGCAACCGCGAACTTGCGCGCGAACGCCTGGTCGAGATGATCCGCGCCGCCCTGGTCGCCCCCAAGCGCCGCGTCGCCACAAAGCCGACGCTTGCCAGCCAACGCCGGCGCGTCGCAGCAAAGCAGCACCGGGGCGAGGTCAAGGCCCTGCGCGGCACGGTCGGGGACGAGGAATGATCCAGGCCGAAACGGCCGCCGCCGCCTGGGACGGTCGCATCCTCCGCCTGCTCGCCGAACGCGAGAACCGCGTCTACCAGATCGCCCTTCCCGATGGCCGCTTTGCCGCCTTGCGGCTGCACCGGCCAGGCTACCGCGACGCCGGGGTGATCCGCTCCGAACTCTGGTGGTGCGCGGCTCTCGCTGAAGCCGGGTTGCCGGTCCCGGTCCCGCTGCCCGCAAAGAACGGCGACCTCCTGCACAGCATCGGCCCGGACCACCATGCCTCTGCCCTCTCCTGGATCGAAGGCATCCCCGTCGGGAAGGGTGGCACGGCCCTTGCGGGCGACGCGGAAGCCCAGGTCCGTCTCTACGCCGCCATCGGCATGCTTCTCGCTCGCCTCCACAACGAAACCGACAGGCTGAACCTGCCCGCCACTTTCACCCTGCCCCGCTGGGACACGGCGGGTTTCATTGGCAAGGCGCCGCGGTGGGGCCGGTTCTGGGACCATCCCCAGCTTTCACCCGCCGAATCCGCGCGCCTCCACGATGCCCGCGCTTTCCTGCACGATCGTCTGTCGCGCGCAGAATCTCAGGCCGACATCGGCCCGATCCATGCCGATGTCCTGCGCGAGAACGTGTTTGCGAACGGCGGTTCGCTCTCGCTCATCGACTTCGATGACAGCGGCATCGGCTTCCGCGCCTATGATCTAGGCACCGCTCTCAGCCAGAACCTGTACGAACCAACCTTCCCCGCCCTGCGCCAGGCCCTGCTGGATGGCTATGCCGAAACCCGGCCCTGCGATCCCGTCCTTGTTGACGCACTGCTGCTCGCCCGCTGCCTCGCCTCGGTCGGCTGGATGATCACGCGTCTGGCCCCGGACGATCCGGCGCATCGCCGCTTCATCGACAGGGCCATGCACTGCATCGCCCTGGTGATGGGCTAGACTTCCACCTTCAGCGGCTGCTGCGCGCCCACCCCGAAGACCCGCTTGTAGCGCGCCACCTGGTCGGCCGGACCCATCGCCTTGTTGGGATTGTCCGAAAGCTTCACCGTGGGCCGGCCATTCGCCGAAACCGCCTTGCAGACCAGACTGAACGGCGCCAGCGCATCGCCCGGCGCGAGCCCGCGGAAATCATTGGTCAGAAGCGTGCCCCAGCCGAAGGACACCTTCACCCGGCCGTGGAACCGCGCGTGCAGCTCGAACATTTTCTCCACGTCCAGCCCGTCGGAAAAGATCACCAGCTTCGTACGCGGATCCTCGCCCCGGTCCTGCCACCAGCGGATCGCAGCCTCGGCGCCCGCCGCCGGATCGCCCGAATCGATCCGCATCCCCGTCCACTTGTTCAGCCAGTCCGGCGCGTTGCGCAGGAACCCCTCGCTGCCGAACGTATCGGGTAGGATGATGCGCAGGTTGCCGTCATGCTCCTCGTGCCAGTCCGCCAGCACGTCATAGGGCGCTCGCGCCAGTTCCTCGTCGCTGTCGGCCAAAGCGGCCAGCACCATTGGCAGTTCATGCGCATTGGTGCCGATGGCCTCGATGTCCCGCCGCATCGCAATGCGGCAGTTCGACGTGCCGATGAAGGCATCGCCCAGGCCTTCCTGCATCGCCTGCACGCACCAGTCCTGCCACAGGAAACTGTGCCGCCGCCGCGTGCCGAAATCGGCGATCTTCAGGTCGGGGATGGTCCGCAGCCGCTCGATCTTCTCCCACAGCCGCGTCATCGCCCGGGCATACAGCACCTGCAGCTCGAACTTGCCCATGGTCTTCAGCACCGCGCGCGACCGCAGCTCCATCAGTACGGCCAGCGCCGGGATCTCCCATAGCATCACCTCGGGCCAGGCGCCCTCGAAGGTCAGCTCGAACTGCCCGTCGCGCTTTTCCAGGTGATAAGGCGGCAGGCGCAGCCCTTCGAACCACTCCATGAAGTCAGAGCGGAACATCTGGCGCTTACCATAGAACGTGTTGCCGCGCAGCCAGGTGCTTTCGCCCCGCGTCAGGCTCAAGGACCGCACATGGTCCAACTGCTCGCGCAGCTCGCCCTCGTCGATCAGTTCGGCCAGCCGGATGCTCGTGGTGCGGTTGATCAGCGAGAACACCACCCGCGTATCGGGCCGGTTGCGAAAGATCGACTGACACATCAACAGCTTGTAGAAGTCGGTGTCGATGATCGACCGCACGATCGGGTCGATCTTCCAGTTGTGATTGTAGACGCGCGTGGCGATGTCGACCATTGCCGGTCCTCCCCTTCCTGCGGTCGTAGACCGGCAAACCCGCATTTGGAAGCCGGATTTCCGGCCTCGCTGCCTGTCAGACCAGGCGCACGCCCGCGTCCCGCATCTGCGCCCGCGCCTCGGCCAGGCTGCCGTTCAGGTCGATGGCCCGGCAGGCGGCCTCGATCACCGTCGTGGTGAAGCCGTGGCTCACCGCATCCAGCGCCGAATAGGCCACGCAGTAATCGGTCGCCAGCCCCACCACCGTCACCGCCGTCACGCCGATGTTCTTCAGCCAGCCGTCCAGCCCGGTCGGCGTCACGCGGTCGTTTTCATAGAAGGCCGAATAGCTGTCGATCTGCGGCCGGAACCCCTTGCGGATCACCAGATGCGCCGGGTCCGTGCGCAGGGCCGGATGAAACGCCGCCCCGCCCGAACCTTGCACACAATGCACCGGCCACAGCACCTGCGGACCATAGGGCATCTCGATCAGGCTGAACGGTGCGGCGCCGGGGTGGCTGGCGGCAAAGCTGGAATGGTCCTCCGGATGCCAGTCCTGGGTCAGCACCACGATCTGGAACTCCTCCATCAGCGCATTGACCATCGGAATGATCTCGTCACCCCCTGCCACGGCCAGCGCGCCGCCGGGACAGAAATCGTTCTGGATGTCGATGACGATCAAGGCCTGATTGGCTGGGCGCATGGGGGATCCTTCCATTCTCGCCGGCAGGATGCCGCGCCGCGCCCGCGTTGAAAAGCCCGCTTGCCCAGATCGGCCCACGGGCCTATCCCGCCGTCATGCTGACCGTCGCCGCGCTCTACCACTTCACCCGCCTGCCCGACCCCGCCGCGCTAAAGCCCCCGCTTCTGGCGCTGGCCCAGGCATCGCAGGTGAGGGGCACCATCCTTCTGGCGCACGAAGGGCTGAACGGCACCATCGCCGGCCCGCGCGACGGCATCGACGCGGTGCTCGCCCACCTGCGCGCCCTGCCCGGCTGCGCGGCGCTGGACTGGAAGGAAAGCCCGGCCCCAACCCAGCCCTTCGGCCGCATGAAGGTGAAGATCAAGGCCGAGATCGTGACGATGGGCCAGCCCGGCGTGGACCCCACAGCCGGCACCGGCCACTACGTCACCCCGGCCGACTGGAACGCCCTGATCAGCCAGCCCGACGTCGCCGTGATCGACACCCGCAACGCCTATGAGGTGGCGCTTGGCACCTTTGCCGGCGCAGTGGATCCCGGCACGGACAGCTTCCGCGACTTCCCCGCCTGGTGGCAGGCCAACCGCGACCGCTTTCACAAGAAGAAGATCGCCATGTTCTGCACCGGCGGCATCCGCTGCGAAAAGTCCACGAACTGGCTGATGTCGCAGGGGGTGGCCGAGGTCTATCACCTCAAGGGCGGCATCCTGAAATACCTTGAAGAGGTGCCCGAAAGCGAAAGCCTCTGGCAGGGCGAATGCTTCGTCTTCGACGGCCGCGTCTCGGTGGGCCACGGCCTGAAACCCGGAACCGCCGGCCTTTGCCACGCCTGCCGCCGCCCGCTGCGCGCCCAGGACCGCGAGCACCAAGATTACGAACGCGGCGTTTCCTGCCCGCAGTGCCGCGATGAATACTCCGAATACGACCGCGCCCGCTTCCGCGAACGCCAGCGCCAAGCCGACCTCGCCCGCAGCCGGGGCGAGGCCATGTTCGTCACCGACTGAAGCGCAACATCCCCAAAGGCTTGACTGTCTTGGATTGCGTTCAATCTGAACCAGATTGAACGCAATCCGCTCTGACTCAAGCCGTCACCGGCGCTTCGGCCAGCATCTCGCGCACCATCGGGATGACCTTCTCGCCATAGTGGCGCAGCCCCTCCATCAGGGTCTCGTGCGGCATCGGGCCGGTCGCATATTTCAGGTCGAACCGCTGCACGTTCAGCGCCCGCACCGCCGAGGCGATCTTGCGCGCCACCGTGTCGGGCGATCCCACATACAGCGAGCCGTGCTCGATTTCGGCGATGTACTTGTCCTTCGTCACCGGCGGCCAGCCGCGCTCGGCGCCGATGCGTCCGAACATCTCGCGGTAATGCGGCCAAAGCTGCTCGCGCGCTTCTTCGTCCGTCGCCGCGACATGGCCGGGCGAATGGATGCCCACCGGCCGCCGCGGGCGGCCAAGCTGCGCGCAGGCGCGCTCGTACAGGTCCACATAGGGAGCAAACCGCCGCGGGTCGCCGCCGATGATCGCCAGCATCAGCTGCAGATCCTGCCGCACCACCCGCACCACAGATTCCGGGCTGCCACCCACGCCAACCCAGGTGGTCAGCCCTGCCGGCCCCAGTGTCGGATAGACCACCTGATCCTTCAGCCCCGTCCGGGTCTGTCCCGACCACGTCACCCGCTGATCGCGCGCCAATCTGGCAAAGAGGTCCAGTTTTTCCTCGAACAACTGGTCGTAATCCTGCAACTCGTACCCGAACAGCGGATAGCTTTCGGTAAAGCTGCCCCGCCCCAGGATCACCTCGGCCCGGCCGTTCGATACGGCATTCAGCGTGGAAAACCGCTGGAACACCCGCACCGGGTCATCGGTCGAAAGCACCGTCACAGCGGTGCCCAGATGAATGCGCTTCGTGCGCCCGGCAATCGCCGCCAGCACGATCTCGGGCGCCGAAATCGCGAAATCGGGCCGGTGATGCTCGCCCAGGCCGATGAAGTCGATGCCCAGCTCGTCGGCATAGGCCGCTTCCTCGACCACGTCGCGCAGCACCTGGTCCATCGGCTTCAACTGGCCGTCCGCACCGCGGGTCACGTCGCCGAACGTGTCGAGGCCAAGGGAAATCGGTTCGCTCATGTCAGGTCTCCTGTTCGGCGCTCAACATAGGCACCCCGGAACGGCCGGAAAACCTGCATGCACGCACATGCGCTCACGCGACGTCGCGCACCTGCAACTGCCCGCCGGGGCCGGGGCGCGTCTCGAACCGGCTCGACAGCTTCTTGATCAGGTCCGACAGCTTGGCGCTGCCATAGGTCCGCGTGTCGAAATCCGGGTTGCCTTGCGTGATGTACTGGCCGATCTGCCCCAAGGAATACCACTCGCCCTCCGGGTCGATGGCACGCATTGCCGTCACGATCAGGTGGATCGCCTTGGTCGGCGGCTCCTTCCCGGCCCGCACAGGGGCGGGTTCCTGCGGCCCGGCCTCGGCCCTGGGCCGCGGATCGTCCGCCGCAGCTTCCGTGGCCGACAGGTTCTCGACATAGATGAACCGCTTGCAGGCCATGCGGAAGGCTTCCGGTGTCTTCTTCTCGCCGATGCCATAGACATCCAGCCCCTGCTCGCGGATTCGCGCCGCCAGCCGGGTGAAATCGCTGTCCGACGACACCAGAACGAAGCCGTCGAACAGCCCCGAATGCAGGAAATCCATGGCCGATATCACCAGGCCGATGTCGGACGCATTCTTGCCCTTGGTGTTGGAAAACTGCTGATCCGCCACCAACCCCAGCGAGGCCACCTTCTTCGCCCAGGCATTCAACCGGGTCGCCGACCAGTCGCCATAGATCCGGCGCACGCTGGCCTCGCCCAGCGAAGCGATCTCCTCGAAGATCGCCTCGGCATAAGAGGCGGGCACGTTGTCGGCGTCGATCAGCACGCACAGGCGCGGGGCACGGGGGTCGGGCATGGGCACTCCTTTGCATCCGTTGTGCCGCAACGCCGCCCGATTGGAAAGCGCCGCTGGAAATCCCGCCTCTGCTTCGCCACTCTGCGCGCATCCCACAGGAGTTCACCGCATGACCAGCCCCGAAGCCTTGGCCATCCGCATGGGCCTCGACCTGCCCGATTTCGACCGCGACGGCTATTACGGCGCGGATTACGGCACGATGAAGCCCTTTCACCGCGTCGGCAGCCTTCTGTTCCTGTCCGGCCATGTCGCCCAGATCGGCACGCAGATCACCCACAAGGGCCGGCTCGGCCAGGACCTTTCTGTCGAACAGGGCTACGCCGCCGCGCGCCAGACCGGCATCAACGTGCTTGGCGGCATCCGTCAGGCCGTGGGCTCGCTCGACCGGGTGAAAAGCATCGTCCGCACGCTGAACTTCGTGGTCTGCACGCCGGATTTCCCCGATGTCCACAAGGTCTCGTCCGGCATGTCCGACCTCTTTGTCGAGGTTTTCGGACGCGAACGTGGCCTCGGCGGCCGCGCCACCATCGGCGTCATGGCGCTGGCCAACGGCGTCTGCTTCGAAACCTGGGCCACCATCGAGGTCGAGTGACCGCTCACCCCCCGTTCAGGCTCATCACACGGCCAAGCGGCTTCTTCCGCTTGGCCACCGCCGGCACCGTGGCGTCGGCCGCCGGATAGCCCACCGGCAGGATGAACATCGGCTTCTCATGCGCGGGCCGGTTCAGCAGCGGGTTCAGAAAGGCCATCGGGTTCGGCGTATGCGGCAGTGTCACCAGCCCGGCCTGGTGAATCGCCGCGATCAGGAAGCCGGTCGCGATGCCCACGCTTTCCGGCACGTAGTAATTCTTGTAGCGCGTCCCATCCTCGGTAAAGCCATAGCGTTCGGCAAAGACCACGATCAGCCAGGGCGCCTCGGTCAGGTGCGGCTTGTCCACCCCCGTCCCGATGGGTTCCAGCGCCGCAAGCCACTCGTCGCCCGCGCCCCCGGCATAGAAGGCGCGCTCCTCCGCCTCGGCCCCCTCGCGGATGCGCGCCCTGAGGGCCGCGTCGCTCACCGCAGCGAAATGCCAGGGCTGGTGATTGGCCCCCGATGGCGCGCCCGCCGCCGTCTCGATGCAGGCGCGGATCACTGCCTCGTCCACGGGGTCAGGGGAAAACCGCCGCACCGAATGGCGCTTGCGCATCTGGTCGCGGAACGCCTCGGCCTGCGCCAGCGATTGCGCGGGCGCCACCTGCACCCGGTCGGGCAAAGGCAAAGCCTGATACGTCACCTCGCCCTTGCGGTACATCCTCACCCTCCCCCGATCAGCACCCCCGCCGCAAAGACCAAAGCACCGCCAACCACCACCTGCAAGGCCGCGCGGAAGAACGGGGTTTCCATGTACCGGTTCTGAATCCAGGCAATCGCCCACAACTCGACGAACACCACCGCCACCGCAATTGCCGTGGCCGTCCAGAAATCGGGGATCAGATAGGGCAGCGCGTGCCCCAGCCCCCCGATGGCCGTCATGATCCCAGAGGCAAAGCCCCGCTTGATCGGTGATCCCCGCCCCGACAGCACGCCATCGTCATGCGCCGCCTCGGTGAATCCCATCGAGATGCCAGCACCCACCGCCGCCGCCGCGCCCACCAGCAGCGTGGTATGGCTGTCCTGCGTGGCAAAGGCCGTGGCGAAGATCGGCGCGAGGGTGGAGACCGAGCCATCCATCAGCCCCGCCAGCCCAGGCTGCACCCAGGTCAGGATGAACTGCCGCCGCGCCGAATGGTCCTCGGCCTCCTTCGCATCCTGCGGCAGCCCGGCGGTCAGCTCCCCCGCCTTGTGGTCATGCCCCGCCTCGGCCGCCGCCAGGTCGCCCAGCAGTTTCCGCGTCGCCGCATCCGTCGTGCGCTGCGCCGCGCGCGTGTAGAAATCGGCCGCCGATTTCTCCATCTGATGCGCCTCCTCGCGGATGCGCTCGATCGACAGGTTGGCGGTCAGCCACACCGGATTTCGGGCATAATACCCCGCCACATGTTCCCGGCGGATCAGCGGAATCACCTCGCCGAACCGCGCCCGGTGCAGTTCGATCAGCCGCTGGCGGTGCACATCCTCTTCCGCCGCCATCTGGTCGAAGATCGCGGCCGAAGCCGGATACTCCGCACTCAGCCGCTGCGCGAAGCTGCGGTAGATGCGCGCATCGTCCTCTTCCGAGGATATGGCCAAGGCCAGAACCTCCTGCTCGGACAGGTCGGAAAAGCGGCGGCGTTGGGTCAGGGCAGAGAGCATGGCACCCACTTTCTGGAATGATTCCAATCTAGCCGCCCCACCCGCCACTGCAACCCGTTCCGCTCGCTTGCCTGCCCCTGTCCGGGCGACATAAACTCGGGCTTATGGCAACCGTCGCACCAGCCAGTCCGAAAGGCCAAAGCTCTCAAGGCAGCCGCAAGCCTGCGAGTTGCTTTCAAGCGCCGGTGGAAGCCGACAGTTAGTCTCAGTGCAACAGGGGGTAGTCGTCATGGTGAAGCTGAGAACGCATATCGTTCTGAACACCGGACAGTCAGTAGTGATTGCGGGCAACGAACTTTGGTACGACTACACCAGCACAGACCCGATCCTCACCCTGGTCGGCGAAAACAGGGTCACAGTCAAAGGGGATATTGCGGGCGGGCTCGTTTACGGCGGCGAAGGGATGTTTGTCTCAGGGTCGCACAATCTGCTCAGCATCACCGCCACTGCGCAGATTACCGGCTATGTCGGCATCGACACCGATTTCGCCGCAACAGACACCCGCATCGTCAACGCCGGAACCGTCGCCGGCGGCTACATTGGTGTCGGGGCCTACAGCCTGCGCTGCGCGGTCACGAACCGAGGCGAGGTTTTCGGGCACTTCGGCATCTACACCTCCTTGCACAATGCCGCGATCATATCGAACAGCGGCCTGATCGAGGGCGAGAAGATCGGCATTCTGGCGACAGATACCTTCTCCGCGACAACCACGCGCACCACGATCACCAACAGCGGGCAGATTGTCGGGGGTGACTGGGGGATTTCCTCAACCTACGAGGGCACCACGACCGATGGCTTCGGCAATGTCACACTGGTAAACTCGGGCACGATCTCCGGCAGGCTCGGCTCTTTCGTCGCGGCGAAGATGGGCGCCGACAGCGTCACCAACTCTGGCACGATGATCGGCAATGTCCGGCTTGAGGGTGGCGACGACATATATGCCGCCACTGCAACCGGCCGTGTTCAGGGCACAATCCTGGGCGGCGCCGGCAGAGACTCGATTACGGGCGGCGCTTTCCAAGATGCCATGGACGGGGGCAGCGGGAATGACACCCTGTCCGGGGGCGGCGAAAGCGACCTCCTGATCGGCAGGACGGGAAAGGATGTCCTGATCGGCGGCGACGGGAACGACCGCCTCGTCGGCGGCGCCGACAACGACACCCTGTCCGGCTCTGCGGGTGGCGACACGTTCGTCTTCGACATCCAGAATGGCAACGATGTCGTCACGGATTTCGAGAATGGCATCGACAAGATCGACATCCACGCCTTCGGCATCGACCCCGCGGACTTCGCCACCGTAGTCTTTCCGTTCTTCTCTGCCGTGTCGGGGGGTATCGTCCTCGACCTTGGCGGTCTGGGTGCGGCTCTGGGGGAGATAACCTTCCAGGGCCTGACCCTGAGCGATATCGACGTAAGCGAATTCATCTTCTGACCTCCCCGCCCCACCCGCCACTGCAACACGTTCCGCTCGCTTGCCTGCCCCTGTCCCGGCGGTCTAAGGTCGCGGCCATGGGAACCGTCGAGCCGCTGATCCGCAGGGGACGCAAGTTCACGCAGGTGCTGGACGGCGCCCGCGACATCTTCCTGCGCGACGGTTTCGAAGCGGCCTCGGTGGACGAAATCGCCCGCGCCGCTGCCGTGTCCAAGGCCACGCTCTATTCCTATTTCCCCGACAAGCGCCTTCTCTTCATGGAAGTGGCCAAGGTGGAATGCCGCCGCCAGGCCGAAGCCACTCTGGAGCTTCTGGATACCGACGCGCCCGTGGCCGAGGTCCTGACCCTCGCCGCCGAACGCATCACCGCCTTCACCCTGTCCGAATTCGGCCAGCGCATCTTCCGCATCTGCCTGGCCGAAGCCGACCGCTTCCCCGGCCTTGGCCGCGAGTTCTATGATTCCGGTCCCCGTCTTGCACGCGAAAGGCTGGTGGCCTTCCTCGAATCCGCCGTGACCCGCGGCGAACTGGCGATCGACGATCTGGAACTGGCTGCCGACCAGTTCGTGCAGCTCTGCAAGGCGGTTCTGCACGACCGCCTGATCTTCGGCCTCGACGACCGCCCCGCGCCAGAGGCCGCCGCCCGCGTCGTCCGGGGCGCGGTGCAGATGTTCATGGCGCGCTACGGTGCCAAAGCTCAGGCCGGCTGACGCCACCTCACCCGCGCACCCGGTCCCTTCGGGTCGCAGTCGAACAAGGTGCTCCGCGCCTCCAGCCACTTGCGCCAGGTCTTCTCCGGCTGCTGCGAGATGCTGAACCCCGCCCGCTGCATCAGCGGGTCAAGCTCGTGGATCGGCATTCCCGCCTCACCCGCCGCCCCGACAAGGCCCAGCACGGCATCCAGCATCGAACCGCTCGGCGAAGCCCCTTCCACAGCCGCCACAGGTGCGGCGACGCGCTCTGCCGGTCCGATGCCATGAAACTTGCAGAAGGCCTTGCGCAGCGCCTCGGGCGCCTTGGCCTCCTCGCCGATCCCGTGCACCGTGATCGACGATTCGCGCAGATAGCTCGCCAGGTGCGTGTAATCCCGGTCCGACGCGGCGATGAAGATCACCTCCGCCTGCCGCGTCAGGGCCACATGCATGACCTCGATGCACAAGAGAAGGTCGGCGGCATTCTTGCCCAGACCAGCGTGAACGAACCTGAATCCCGGCGCCGCCTGCCACCCGTTCAGTTGGGACGCGTTCCCGTAAACCCGCCGCAGCGTCACATCACCCTTGGTCGCGGCCAGCGCCGCCACCTTAGCGGCATGGGCCGACGACATGTTCTCGCCATCCACGAACAAGGCGACGCGGGGCCGAACCGCCGAGGCGGGATAGGATGGGGCGGGGAAAGACGGGGCGAGTTCTGTCATGCGGCGGCTCTGCGGTTGCCTGATCAACTTGCCCTGCGAATGCGGCATGCCTTGGGCGCTCTGTGGGCAAACCCTGCCCTTGCATCCCCATGGCCTGCATGAAACGCTGCAGGGCAGCATGCTGGCGATCCTCCTCAAGACCCTGCCGTTCTTCGCGGTGATTGGCCTCGGCTGGCTCGCAGGCCGCACCCGCTTCATGGCACCCGAATCCGCGGCGGTGCTGACGAAATTCGTCTTCTACTTCGCACTGTCGGCCATGCTCTTCCGCTTTGCCGCCACGCTGTCCCTGCCCGAAATCTTCGACCTCCGCTTTGCCGGCGCCTATCTCCTGGCGTCACTCGCCGTCTATGCACTGGCCATGGCGGTGGCCTTCCTGCGTCGGCGCGGCCTTGGCGAAGCCGCGGTCGAAGCGCAATGCGCCGTCATCGGCAACACGGGTTTTCTGGGCGTGCCCATGCTCGTCATGCTGCTTGGCCCCCAGGCCGCCGGCCCGGTGCTTCTGGTGCTCTCCATCGACCTCGTGGTGTTTTCGTCGCTTCTCACCGTCCTCGTGGTGAGTCACCGCAGCGGACGGCTGTCGCTGACCGACGCCGGCTCCATGCTGAAGGGGCTACTGAAGAACCCGATGATCGTCTCCATGGGCCTTGGCCTGATCTGGGGTGCCACCGGCACGCCCCTGCCGAAACCGCTGGACGAATTCCTCGTCCTCCTCGGCGCCGCTGCCACGCCCGGCGCGCTCTTTGCCATCGGCGCCAGCCTCGTCGGCCGCCGGGCCGAGCGCGTGGCCGTCGCTGCCTGGCTCTCCTTCGCCAAACTGGTGCTGCACCCCGCCGCCGTGGCCTTCGCCGCGCTGGTCCTGTTCAAGGTCGATCCTGCCAAGGCTGGCGTGATGATCGCCGCCGCCGCCCTGCCCGTGGCCGGAAACGTGTTCATCCTGGCCCAGCATTTCGGCATCGCGCCACAGCGTGTCTCGACCTCGATCCTGATTTCCACCATATGCAGCGTGGTGACGGTCTCGGCAGTGATCGCCTGGATCGCCCCGCTCCTGTGATGAGGCCAATATGAAGACGATCTCGGAATCCCGGTGCTTCGGCGGTGTTCAGGGGGTCTATACCCACCCCTCGCAAGCCTGCCAGTGCGACATGACCTTCGGCCTGTTCCTTCCGGCAGAGGCCGAACACGAATCCGTCCCCGTCCTGTGGTTCCTCTCGGGCCTCACCTGCACCCATGAAAACGCGATGGTGAAAGCCGGCGCACAGCGTTGGGCGGCGCAGGCCGGCATCGCCCTGATCTTCCCCGACACCTCGCCCCGTGGCGCCGGGGTCGCCAACGACGACGCCTACGATCTCGGCCAGGGCGCGGGCTTCTACGTCAACGCCACCGAAAAGCCTTGGGCCCCGCATTTCCGCATGTGGGATTACGTCGCCGACGAACTGCCGCGCCTGGTGTTCAACACCTTCCCGATTGCCGAGGAAGTGCAATCCATCACCGGCCATTCCATGGGCGGCCACGGCGCGCTCACGCTCGCCATGTCCTTCCCCGGCCGCTATGCCTCTGTATCGGCCTTCGCCCCCATCGCCCACCCCACCGCCTCGGACTGGGGCCGCAAGCAGTTCGCGGCCTATCTCGGGTCCGACGAATCCACCTGGGCCGGCCACGATTCCACGCTCCTGATGCGCCGCTTCGGCTTCGACGGCCCGGTTCTCATCGACCAGGGCACCTCCGACCAGTTCCTCGACCTGCTGAAGCCCGAGGCGCTCGCCGAAGCCATGGCCGCCCGCCGCCAGGGCGGCACGCTCCGGATGCAGCGCGGCTATGACCACAGCTATTTCTTCGTCTCCTCCTTCATCGAGGATCACCTCGCCTTCCATGCCGACGCGCTGAATGGCTGAGCCGCGGCTCCTCATCGACGCCGACGCCTGCCCGGTGAAGGCCGAGGCCGAAAAGGTCGCCACGCGCCACGGCATCCCGATGCTCGTGGTCTCCAACGGCGGCATCCGGCCCTCGCCCAACCCGCTGGTGCAGTCGGTCTTCGTCGCCGAAGGCCCCGACGAGGCCGACAAGTGGATCGCGTCGCAGGCCCGCCCCGGCGACGTGGTCGTCACCGCCGACGTGCCGCTGGCCGCGCGCTGTGTCGCCGCCGGCGCAAGGGTCATCCGCCACGACGGCGAGCCCTTCACCCCCGCCAACATCGGCATGGTGCTCGCCACGCGCGACCTGATGTCCGACCTGCGCAGCGCCGATCCCTTCCGCCAGGGCGGCGGCCGCGCCTTCTCGAAATCCGACCGCTCCCGCTTCCTCGACGCGCTCGACCGCATGGTCCGCCAGGCCCGCGCCGACGCCGGCGGCTGAGCCCCGGCCGACCCCCTCCGCGCCTCCCTCCCCCTTGTGGGGAGGGAGGGGGAGGGGGGCCGCCGCTCAACACCAAAGCGCGGGACAAGGCGGAGAGCGTCGACCAGGCCCCGCCCTTCGCCCTCGCGAAACCCCACCTCAGACACCAGTCGCGAAGCGCGATGTCGCCCCCGGAACAGACGCCGCCCCGCCGCGGGAGTGATCTGGCACCATCATGGTCACCCTTCCCGCGCCCGCCGTCCCCTACCGGGGCATGTTCTTTGCCATCGGCGGGGGGCTCGTGCTCTCGGTCAATGACGTCGCGATCAAGTTCCTGTCCGGCGCCTACCCGCTGCACCAGATCATCCTGATCCGCGCGCTGGTCGGTCTCGTGTTCCTGTTCGCCCTCTTGCGCGTGACCGGCCTCGGCTTCGGCCAGCTTCTCACCCGGCGGCCGAAGGATCACCTGATCCGCGTCTCCATCGTCATGGTGTCGAACGTCACCTACTTCCTCGGCCTCGCCGCCCTGCCGCTGGCCGATGCCGTGGCGGTGGCCTTCGTCAGCCCGCTTCTCGTCACGCTGCTCTCGATCCTCGTCCTGGGCGAAAAGGTCGGCCCCCGCCGATGGGCCGCCGTGGGCGTGGGGATGCTGGGCGTCCTCGTCATGCTGCGGCCCGGATCGGGCGTGGTGGAGCCCGCCGCCATTCTCGTGCTGATCTCGGCCCTGTGCTACGCCTCCTCCCACATGATGACCCGCCGGATGCGCGACACCGAAAGCGCCTTCACGCTGAACTTCTACGTCCAGTGCGGCTTCGTCTTGGTCAGCCTTGCCATGGGCCTCACCGTCGGCGACGGACGCTTCGCCGGCTCTCCCGACGCTTCGCTCGCCTTCCTGTTCCGCCCCTGGGTCTGGCCCCCCATGCACGACTGGCCCGCCTTCGTCGCCACCGGCCTCGCCGTGGGCATCGGCGGGCTGATGATGTCGCAGGCCTACCGCCTGTCCGAAGCCGCCCTTGTCGCACCCTTCGAATATGTGGGCATGCCCATGGCCATCTTCTGGGGCGCCGTCATGTTCGGCACCTGGCCGGACGCCACCGCCTGGGTGGGGATTGCACTCATCTGCGGCGCCGGTCTCTATACGCTCTGGCGCGAAACGGTGGTGAGGACCCGGCAGTGAAACCCGAAGCAGTGATCTTCGACGTGGGCAACGTGCTGACAAGCTGGGTGCCAGAGGTCCATTACGACCGTGTGCTCGGCCGCGCCGCCCGCGAACGCCTCTTCGCCGAGGTGGACCTGCACGCCATGAACGATCTCATCGACCGCGGCGCCCCCTTCCGCGACACGGTGGAAGCCTGGGCAGAGGCCCATCCCGACCATGCCCAAGGCATCCGCATGTGGTTCACCGACTGGCAGCACCTCGCCAGCCCCCGCATCGAAGGGTCCATCCGCCTGCAACGCGCCTTGCGCGCCAAGGGCGTGCCGGTCTTTGTGCTGTCGAACTTCGGCACGCACTACCACGACGAATCCATCACCGGCATGGATTTCCTCGCCGATTTCGACCGCTTCTACGTCTCGGGCGTCCTGGGCGTCGCCAAGCCCGACCCCCGCATCTACGAAATCGTCGAGACCGACAGCGGCATCCCGCCCGACCGCCTGATCTTCGCCGACGACCGCGCCGACAACATCACCGCCGCCGCCCGCCGCGGCTGGCGCACCCACCAGTTCGAAAGCTGGCAAGGCTGGGCCCGCCGCCTGGTGGCCGAAGACCTGCTGACCATGGAAGAGGCCGGACTATGAAGATCGTCGGAAAAGACGCCGAGGCGAAACTCGACTGGAAGGCGCTTCTCGCCGCCTTCGAGGCCGGCCACGCCCTGCCGCAGCCCGACATCAAGGATCTCTTCGTCTATCGCGGCCCCGACACCGTGCTGGACCGCGCCACCTGGATCGACGGCCTTGGCGCGCTGGTGAAGGTGGCGACCGTCGTCCCCGGCAATGCCGCGCGGGGCAAGCCCACCGTCAACGGCGCCGTGACGCTGTATGACGACGCCACGGGCGAACTGAGCGCGCTTGTCGATTTCCACCTCGTCACCAAGTGGAAGACCGCCGGCGACTCGCTCCTCGCCGCCTCGCGCCTCGCCCGCAAGGATGCGAAGAACTTCCTCCTGGTCGGCGCCGGCACCGTCGCCCGCTCGATGGTCCAGGCCTATTCCGCCCTTTGGCCCGAGGCCCGCTTCACCACCTGGTCGCGCACCCGCGCCACGGCAGAAGCCATGGGCCTGCCCGTGGCCGACGACCTGGAAGCCGCGGTCAAGGCAGCCGACGTGATCTGCACCTGCACCATGGCGACCCAGCCGCTCATCAAGGGCGACTGGCTGCAACCCGGCCAGCACCTCGACCTGATCGGCGCCTACCGCCCCGACATGCGCGAAGTCGATGACCAAGCCATCTCCCGCGCCCGCCTGTTCGTGGACGCCCGCGCCACCACCATCCACCACATCGGCGAGCTCATCGCCCCCCTGAAATCCGGCGCCATCACCGAAGCGGACGTGATCGCCGATTTCTACGACCTGAAATCCGGCAGCTTCGCCCGCCGCTCCGATGACGAGATCACCATCGCCAAGAATGGCGGCGGCGCGCATCTGGATCTGATGACGGCGGATTACATCGTTCGATCAGCAGGCTAGACGGGCGCATAGGTCAACCGGATGACCTCGCCGAAGCTGTCGTTGCCTGCCAGCCGCAGGCGCGGCAGCGGCTCGGTGAAGAAGGGGCGTCCATGCCCCAGCACCACCGGATGATAGTAAAGGCGGTACTCATCCACCAACCCCGCCTCACCAAGCGCCTGGGCCAGCACCGGCCCGCCAAGGTCGATCGTGCCCGAAAGCCTGTCCTTCAGCTCGCGGACCGCCGTCGCCAGATCGCCCGTGAGCTGACGCGCATTCGGCCCCACTTCGACCGTGCCCCGCGACACCACCCATTTCGGCACCGCCCGCCACGCCTCGGCAAAGGCCCGTTCTTCCGCCCCCCAGGCGGGATCGTCGGCATCCCAATAGCGCATCAGGTCGTAAAGCCCGCGGCCATACAGCGACGCGCTGGTCGCGCGGACCTGCTCGATCCAGTGCCGGAACAGCAGGGCATCCGGCGCAAACCGGTCGTGATCGACATAGCCGTCCAGCGACAGGTTCATGGCAAAGATCAATCGGGCCATTGCGCGGGGCCTCCCTCCCGTCCGGCCACAGTGCCACGCCCTGCGCCCTGCCCCAAGCAGTTCCGCGGCTATCCCGCCGCCCGGTCGGCAAGGCCCCAGTCGCGCATCGCCGCAACGATCGGCAACAGCGATTGCCCGCGCCCGGTCAGCGCATAGTCCACCCGCGGAGGCACCACCGCATGCACCGTGCGGCTCAACAGCCCGTCCGCCTCCATCTCGCGCAGCTGCTGGGTCAGCATCTGCTTCGTCACGCCGGGAATCGCCCGCTGCATCGCCCCGAACCGGTCCACTCCGTTCGAGATGCAGAACAGGATCACCGGCTTCCACTTTCCACCGATCAGGCCCAGGCAATGCGTGACCGGGCAGCGTGAAATGGGGTCGGGCGCCATAAGTCCGCTTTTCATGACTACCTCAGAAAATCATGACTAATTGTCTTGAATGAACTATCAGCCATGCTGGACTCATCGTCAACATTGGAGTCCCCGCATGATCCGTATCGCCCCGCTTCTTCTCGCCCTCGTCCTGCCTGGCGCAGCCGCGGCGGAAGACACCTCGCTTTCCGCCCTGAAATCCCGCGTCACCGGCCATTGGGTCTCGGTCGCCTGCGAACTGCGCCCGCAGCAGAACCCGACCGATCCCACCAAGGCTCCCGCGCCCAGCTACCTCAAGCGCGACTTCACCTATGATGCCGAGGGCGGCTTCACCGCCAACATCACCGTCTACGCCGACCCGGCCTGCGCCGTGCCCGCAGTGTCCTACGATTTCGCCGGCGAAGTCGTCTGGCACGATGCCAACCCCGCCGCGCCCGGAGCCTGGTCGCAGGACTATGTCCTGAACCGCAAACTGCAGCTGACAATCCTTGCCGAGCCCATGGCGGCGCAGCTGAACCAGCTTCCGCAGGGCGCCTGCGGTGACGGCCCGTTCACCGTGGGCGAGGTCCGCGACATCCTTGGCAAGCCCTGCGTCCTGCTCAAGTTCGTGGACGGCAGCCCCTATGTGGTGGACCACGACTTCCTCTATGTCCGCGAAGACACGCCGAACCTGCTGTTCATGGGCGCCAAGCACGTGGACGGCACCGGGTTCTACGCTCCGGACAACCGGCCCCAGGTCGGCCTCCAGCAGCCCTTGATCCGCGTGAACTGATCCACAGGCCACGACCCGCCGCGACAAATCTTGCGGCGGGCCGTCATTCCGCTTGCCTCCGGCCCGATTCTACCGCCATACTTCACCACATGGAAAACTATCCGCCCCCCCTCGACTCCGTCTTCCACGCCCTCGCCGACCCCACGCGCCGCGCCGTGGTGCAGCGGCTCGGCCAGGGTCCGGCCACGGTCTCCGACCTCGCAAAACCCTTCCCCATGGGCCTGCCCGCCTTCCTGAAACACCTCGGCGTGCTGGAATCCGCGGGCCTCATCGACACGCAGAAGGCGGGCCGCACCCGCACCTGCACGCTCCAGCAGGCCCGCCTCGCCCAGGCCGGAAGCTGGTTCGACGACCAGCGCGCCCTCTGGGCCAGCCGCTACGACAACCTCGACACCCTGCTCAGCGCCTTGGGAGGCCACGGCCATGACCACTGACCGCTTCTTCGACTTCGCCGTGGACACCGCGAATGCCACGCTCACCGTCACCCGCGATTTCGCCGCCCCCCGCCGCCTGGTCTGGGACTGCCACACCCAGGCCGCGCTCCTCGACCGCTGGTTCGCGCCAAAACCCCTGACCGCCCGCACCGCCTCGCATGACTTCCGCGAGGGCGGGCACTGGCATTTCGCCATGATCATGCCCGACGGCCAGGAATTCTGGAGCCGGCAGGACTACATCGAAATCCATCCCATCGACGGCTACACCGCGCTCGACGCCTTCTCGGACGAAACCGGCGCCGTCTCGCCCGCCCTGCCGCAGGCCCGCTGGACCGTCAGCTTCACCGAAGACGGCCGCTTGACCCGCGTGCTCACCCTCGTCGTCTATCCCTCGGCCGAAGACCTGGAAAAGGTCATGGCCATGGGCATGGAAGAGGGCCTCACCTCCACCCTCGACCGCCTCGACGACCTGCTGGACACCCTCGGCGGCACGTCAGAGCCCGCCAAGGTCACCATCTCGGCCCTCGTCCGCGCCCCGGCCGAAACGGTCTGGGCCGCCTGGACAGAACCGGCTCACATCACGCAGTGGAACTTCGCCAGCCCCGACTGGTGCTGCCCCTCCGCCACCTCCGACCTCCGCGAAGGCGGCACCTACACCGCGCGGATGGAGGCCAGGGACGGCAGCTTCGGCTTCGACTTCGAGGGCACCTTCCACAAGGTCGATCCCGGCCGCGAGATCGGCCTCACCCTGGGCGACGGCCGCCGTGCCGACACCAGCTTCACGCCGGAAAAGGGCGGCATCCGCGTCACCACCATCTTCGACGCCGAAGGCACCCACCCGGTGGACATGCAGCGCGACGGCTGGCAGGCGATCCTGAACAGCTTCAAGACCCACGCCGAACGCCTCTGACACCGTCTGCATCAGGCCTCTGTCACGCGCCCCCTCGCCCGGCCCGACCACAACACCCGTGGTTGAGCCGGCGCTCCGCTGTCCAGCCAAAACAAGAGCAAAACCGCAAACTTGCCGTCACAACCGGCCCAAGTACGCTTTCGATCTTGTGAGTATCCCGTGGCCTGCTTCTACAGTAAGCGCGAACCTTGTGTTCGAGTACGGGAAACCCACATGCAGTCCAAGTCCGCCCCCCTGGCCGCAAGCGCCGCCTTCCGTCCCGCTTGCCCCATCCGCCACCGGCTCCTCGCCTCCGCCGCCACCGTTCTTCTCATGGGCGCCGGAGCCGCGCCGACATGGGCGGCGGATGGCGATGGCGGCGCAGGCGTCGGCGTACACACGTCCGGCGGCACCGCCAGCATCCTTGGCACCGGCGGGCTCGGCCAAGGCTCTGGATACGCCAACACCAGCGGGGGCGGGGGCGGCGCGGGGGTTTTTGGGGGAAACGGCGGCGACGGCAATCCATTGGGTGCAGGGGGAAAACACGGTAGAGGCGGTTACGTTCCCGGAATGCACGCCTTCGACGGCGGCACGTCCGTTGCCGACGGCGGCGGCAACGGTGGCGGTGGCGGCGGCACTCATGCTTATGTGGGCAACCTCGGAGGCCTGGTCGAATTCGGCAACAATGGTCTCGCCATGGGGGGCCAAGGCGGCGTGGGCGGCTACCGGAACGCGGAAGGGAACAACATCGGTGGCGGCGGCGGTGGTGGCGGCTTTGGCGCGATCGTCACCGGCCTGAACGGTGACAGCGGCACGATCACAGCCGAGATTCTGGGCGGATGGGGCGGCGATGCGGGCGAGCTGAAGACCTCGGGGGGCGGCGGCAATGGCGGCACCGGGCTGCTGATCTACCAGCCCAAAGGAGACAACGTCATCACGATCGCCGGCAATACGCAGATCCAGGGTGGCAGCGGAGGCTGGGGCAACACAAAGATGGGTGATGGCGCAAGGGGCATTGTCCTGCAGGACGGCACCGGCAACAACACAATCAACATCGCCGGAGCCGTGAGTGGCGGCAATGGTGGCGAGAACCCCCTCACCAACCCTGCCCCGGGCAACGGCGGCAACGGCGTCGCCGTCGTCAACATGGTCGGCACGACCACGCTCAACATTTCCGGCAGCGTCGCCGGCGGGACGAGTTCGCCCGTCCCCGGCGGAACCGGCGGTGTGGGGATCATCGGTGCGGACCTTGCAATCCAGTTGACCGGTACGGCAAGCGTCGCAGGTGGTGGCAACGGCACTGGCGGCGGGCAGGCGGCGGCCATTGCCTTCACCGGCGGCACCAACACGCTGACCCTGAACGCCACCTCGGCCGGCGCCCCGACCATTTCGGGGGCCATCACCCATGCCGGCACGACGGACGCGCTTGCCTTGGGCGGGACCGGCGCGGGCACGATCAATTCCAGCGTGATCCAAGGTTTCCAATCCTTCGTCAAATCCGGCACATCGACCTGGGCCATCACCGGCGGGCCGATCGACAACATCGACACCTGGGTGGTGAACGGCGGCACCCTGTCGATTGCCGGCAACCTATCCAGCAACAACGCAGCCATCACCCTGACCGACGCCACGCTCGAAGTGACAGCCGATGTCGTGCTTGACGAGTCGATGCAGCTGTCCGGCGCAAGCGGCATTTCGGTGGCATCCGGGGCCTATGTTGTTGCGCCCGCCCTCATGACGGGTACGGGCACATTCACCAAGCAGGGCGACGGCGCGCTGTTCATGTCTGGCAACAGTTCCGGCTACACCGGCGACGTCATCATTCAGGCCGGCGTTCTGGGTCTGGACGGCCTCGACCCGCTGAGCAACGTCTCAAGCTGGACGCTGTCGGGCGGCAGCTTCGACATCTCGCAGAACGACGTCCCCGTCACCGCGCAGAACTTCTCCGGCTCATCCGCCCAATCCGACGTCAACATCGGCAGCAATGCCCTGACGCTGGCCCAGCCCGCCGACGCCAGCTATGCCGGCACCTTCACCGGCACCGGCACCCTGACCAAGACCGGCGCGGGCACCCTGGTTCTGACGGCCGACAGCCTCTTCAGCGGCACGACGATCATCGACGGCGGCATCCTGCAATTCGGCGCCGGCGGCACCACGGGCTCGATCGCCGGGGACATCGTCAACAACGCCACGCTCAGCTTCAACCGGTCCGACGATTTCACCCTGAACAACGCGATCAGCGGCACGGGCAACCTGCTGCTGGAAGGCAGCGGCAGCGCGACCTTCGGCACCGCCTACAGCGGCAGCATCACCGCCCTCGCCGGTGGCATCCGTCTGTCCGGCGACACCCTGGCCAACGCCTCGGCCGTCCTGGGCAGCGGCGCGGTCCTGTCGGGCACTGGCTCGGTTGGCAGCCTCACGGTGCTCGGCTCGGGCATCGTCGGTCCCGGCAATTCGCCCGGCACCATCACGGTGAACGGGCCGCTCAACTTCTCCAGCGGCTCGATCTATCAGGTCGATGCCACGCCCACCGGCCAAAGCGATCTGATCACTGCCAGCGGCACCGTCATCCTGTCGTCCGGCAGCGCGGTCCAGGTGGTCGCGGCGCCCGGCTCCTATGCGGCGAACACGACCTACACCATCCTGACCTCCGACAACGACATCAGCGGCGCCTTCGGCAGCGCCACCAGCAACTACGCCTTCCTCACCCCCTCGCTCAGCTACGATCCGAAGACCGTCTTCCTCACGCTCACCTACACCGGCACCGCCTTCGCCAGCCTGGCCCAGACCGGCAAACATGCCGCCACGGCCAATGCGGTGCAGGGCCTGGGCTTCGGGAACGAAGTCTTCGATACGATGCTCCTTCTGTCCACAGAGGCGGTGCCCGGCGCCTTCGATGCCCTGTCGGGCGAGGCCTATGCCTCGGCCAACACGGTCCTCCAGCAGCAGTCGATCTACCTGCGCAGCGCGGTCGATGACCGCCTGCGCCAGGGCCTCAGCGGGCAGGGCAGCGGCATCGCCGCCCCGGCAGGGGCGCCGGGCAACGACATGTCGCCGATGTTCTGGATGCAGGCCTATGGCGGCTCGGGCGACACCTCGTCCGATGGCAACGCCGCCCGCATCGACAACAGCATCGGCGGGCTCCTCCTCGGCGCCGACCTGGCGCTCGATGCCAATGTGCGGGCAGGCATGTTCGGCGGCGTCAGCCAGTCGACCTTCGATGCCGATGACGTCAACTCGTCCGGCTCGATCGACAGTTACAACCTCGGCCTCTACGCCGGCGGGCAATTCGGCGCCCTCGGTGTGCGGGGTGGCGCGGCCTATGCCTGGAACGATGTCTCCATGTCGCGGACCGTGGCCTATCCCGGCCTGACCCAGGACAATGACAGCAGCTACAACGCCAATACCACGCAGGTCTTCGGCGAACTCGGCTACCTGATGGACGGCGGCGCCTTCCAGTTCGAGCCTCTGGCCGGCCTGGCCTACATGCATGTCAACGGCGCAGACTTCACCGAAACCGGAGGCGCTTCGGCACTCTCGGGTTCGACCGACAGCATGGACACCTTCTACTCCACGCTTGGCCTGCGCGTCTCCAGCGCGATCCAGCTGGGCGGCCGCGACCTGACCTCGCACGCGACCATCGGCTGGCAACATGCCTTCGGCGACATCACGCCCGAAACCTCCGCGGGCTTCGCGGGCGGATCCAGCCCGTTCACCGTGGCGGGCGCCCCCATCGCCGAAAACAGCCTGCCGCTCCAGGCCGGCATCACCTTTGCGCTGTCCGACACGGCCAAGATCGACGCCTCCTACCTCGGCCAGTTCGCCGAAGACGCCATGCAGAACGCCTTCACGCTCCAGTTCTCGATGAAGTTCTGAAGCGCGGGCACCCCGGCAGGCAGCGGCACGGGCCATTGCGTCCAAGCCGCTGCCAAGACCACCCGGATCAGACCGACCCAACGTACAGTGAGGGCAAACGACAGAGCGATGCTCTCTGCGGGCAGAAGTTCGGTGTGGTGAACCCCACCCTCACCCGCGACGAGATCACCGTCACCTGCGAAGACGGCATGATCCAAAAGGTCCGGCTTTGCCTGACCAAGAACCTGGAACCCCGCCGCTGCGGCGCGGACGTGATCCGGGACTGCAGGCTGAAGAAAGCGGTGATGGAGCCGGTGCGGTAGGATGGGCAATATTGCCCATCCTGCAGGTCCAAGCGCCGCCAGCCAGAGGCGCTCCCCTCTGCCAGCAAGGGGGAGGAACGGGTAGGCGCCGACGACAGCGCCGCGCACCCAGACCCCGCTCATCCCGCTTGCTGCCTGTGGGCGCACCATTCGACCACAGGCTGAACGAGGTGGAGCGGAAGCCCCTGACGCCGCGCGAAAGCGCCTCTTTCGACCCCTTGATTCCGTTCGTCCTCTGCACTGCCGGGTTCCCGGAATCGGCCACAGGTCCGTGTCGCAGGCTCAGGCGGCCTCGGAGTAGTCCACCGTCAAGTCGACCTGGTCCAACGAAAACCCCGTCGCGTTCTCGAGGATGGCCACACAATGCTCCTTCACGAACAGCTGGACGGTATCAGTGTCGGGGTCCTGCTCCATCGTCAGGTCGCTCTCCTCGGCCGGCCCGAGCGTATCGCCATCCCAGATCAGCCCAAGTCTCTCATCGGGCTGCCAGTCTGCAATGGTTACCGGAAGGTCGTCCGACTCGTCGACAAAGGAGATGAATTGATCTTCGTCTTCGCCACCCGTCATGGTGTCGCCGTCGTCTCCGACCAGAAGATCGGCGCCATGGCCGCCCGACAGCAGATCGCTGTCAGACTCCTCGGGAAAGAGGTCGACCGCGTCCAGCACGTCTTTGCCCGGATCGCCGTAAAGCGAATCCGCGCCCCTCCAGTCGATGATGACATCGTCGCCAACCCCGCCCCGTATCAGGTCGTCCCCGGAATCCAGCGCCAGATCGGGCGCAACCATGGGATCCGAGAAATCGTCACCCTCGCCCAGGAACACCCGGTCATTGCCTTCGCCCCCGATGAATAGGTCGTCCCCGTCCTGAGCGTAGATGCTGTCGTCTCCATCCCCCCCGGTGCCTTCGTCGTTTCCGCTGCCGGCCGTCACCGTATCATCGCCGGCGAGGGCATTTACGAAATCGTCCCCTGCCCGGGCATCAATCAGTTCTGCAGCATCGGTGCCGAAGATGTCGTCATCCTCATCGGTGCCTTCAATCCGTGCCGGCTCCGGAGAAGTATCGTCATCGTTATCGTTGTCGCTACCACTATCGCCGAGAGACTCGCCGATAAACACCGCCAATGGTAGCGCAAGCAAGAAAAGAAACACTTCCATAGCTAGCCCCCCAAGATCACCACAAATATTCGAATATTAAAGTGCGAGATACTTTGCCAATCAATGTGGCATAATGCCCAACAAACAGGCGGAACGGGAAGATCGGGAGTCCGCAGAGCGACCCAGGGTGCGTGCTCGCACATGGCCACCATCCGGCCCAGCAAGCCGTAGGTCGGGGTTCACCCCGACTCACTCGCGCCAGCCCGTCCAGCAAAGATCGTCGCGCGACGCCAGGGTGAACCCAGGCCTTCGGGGCCCGCCGGATTTGCTTGCGGCAACGTCGAAATAGGCTCTCGTAGGGTGCGCATTCATTGCGCACCACCCCGCCCGCACATCTCACTGCGCGCCTGATCGCGCCCCCAACGAGCCTCGGACAATCCTTAAGTCCAAGTTAATCCGCGCTCGCAACCCATTGAAATCCCTCGCACGGACCAAGCGTCCGAGCTCGGACGCCCCATCACTCCACCTTCAGGACGATCTTGCCCACATGGCCCGACCCCTCCATCCGGGCATGGGCCTCGGCGGCCCGGTCCAGGGGGAACTCGCTGTCCATCACCGGGGCAAAGCGCCCGGTCCGGATCAGCGGCCAGACATGGGCCTCCACCTCCGCCGCGATCCGGGCCTTGGCCAGGTCCGACTGGGGCCGGAGCGTGGACCCGGTCAGGACCAGCCGCCGGGTCATCATCTCGGCAAAGTTCACCTCGGCCCTGGCCCCCTGCAGGAAGGCGATCTGGACCAGCCGCCCCTCATCCGCCAGCGCCCGGATGTTCCGGGCGATATAGGGCCCGCCCACCATGTCCAGGATCAGGTCGGCCCCGCCCATCCCCTTCACCTCCGCCGCCCAGTCCTCGTCCCTGTAGTTGAAGGCCCGCTCCGCCCCCAAATCCAAGCAGGCCGCGCATTTTTTGGCCGACCCCGCCGTGACGAACACCCGCGCCCCAAGCGCCCGGGCGATCTGGATCGCCGTGGTCCCGATCCCCGACGACCCGCCATGCACCAGGAACCGCTCGCCCCCCTTCAGCCCGCCCCGCATCACCACGTTGGACCAGACGGTGAAGCAGGTCTCGGGCAGGCAAGCCGCCTCGCGCAAGCTCATCCCCTCGGGCACCGGCAAGGCATGGTCGGCCATCGTCACCGCATACTCGGCATAGCCTCCGCCCGGCAGCAAGGCCGTCACCCGGTCGCCGATCTGCCAGCGCGTGACCCCCGCGCCCAGTTCCACCACAGTCCCGCTCGCTTCCAGCCCCGGCAGCGGCGAGGCATTGGCGGGCGGCGCATACATCCCCGCCCGCTGCAGGGCATCGGGACGGTTCACTCCGGCCCATGCCACGCGGATCACGATCTGCCCGTGACCCGGCACCGGCACCGGCAGGATGCAGGGCTTAAGCACCTCTGGCCCGCCCGCCGCAGTGATCTCCACGGCCCGCATGGTGTGAGACAGGACCATCAGCGCACCCGCCCCGGCAGACCATCCTGCCCCGTCGGCGCCTGCACCCGGTCCAGCACCTTCAACGGCCCGTTCATCAAGGCCTTGCCGATCGGGTTTTCACGGAAGGCCGCCTTGGCCTTCTCGATCCGCATCACATCCTCGATGCGGCGGTCAAGGAAGGCCCAGGTCGCCTCGTGCGCCGGACTGTCGTCGCCCAGCCAGTACAGCACCGTGGCCCCATAGACCGCCGAAAGGGTGGCCCGTTTCGAATACCAGTTCACATCGCGCGAGGTATCGCCAAGTGCGGTCCAGATCGCATCTGCGGTGCCCCAGATCAGCCTCGCGCCTTCGGCCGCATGGTTGGGCAATGCGAACAAAGCCGTGGCCCGCCGAACCACCTCTCGGTCCCCCGCAACCTGCAGCCGCAGACGCACCGCATGGGCGACCCGTTCGCGGAACCGCATCGCCGCCAGATCCTCGGTCGCCAGCAGTGCGGCCATTTCCGCATCGCCCCGCCGGTGCTGCGCCGCCGCCAGGTCCACGGCCCCACGCGGGAACAACCCCCGCGCCAGGTCCAGCGACACCCCGGCATCCCCGGCGGCTGCCCGGAACGTCGTGTCCGACCAGCCGTCGAAGGGAACATGGTCCAGCACCGTCCGCATCATCCGCGCGCGCGGGTCGTCACCTGTCTCGGTCATTGCTCTCACTCCGCCGTTGCGCCCAATCTAGCGCCTTCGCCGGCCCCCGCCATCCCCTCCAGGCTTGCCATGCCGTCGCGGTCGGCCTCGGGGAGTGTGGCTTCTTGCAGCATCTGGCCGAACCCGGCCATGGCAACCAGCACCGGCTCGATTCGGCGGCCCTTCTCGGTCAGCGTGTATTCGGTGCGGGGTGGAACGGTGGGGATCACCTTGCGGTGAACCAACCCCTGATCCTCCAGCATCCGCAACCGTTCCGCCAGGATGCGCGGGCTGATTCCCGCCAGCGAGACCTGAAGCTCGCTATATCGCCGCGTCCCGCGAAAGAGGTCGCGGAAGATCAGAGTCGTCCACTTGCCCGACAGGATCTCGCTTGCCGCGGCGATGGGGCAGGCAGGTGTGCATTCGGCTTCCATGGGCAGACTGGCGGGCATGGCGGCTTCTCCATAACTTCACTTTTGGTAACCACTTCACTTTGTGAAGTAAAGGCCTTAGTCTGCCTCGATCGCAACCCAGGAGCCTGCCATGCCCTTCCTACGACCCGTCGCCTATGTCATTGGCCTTTCGCAAATCCTGCTGGCCATCTTGTACTTTGCCGTTCCTGCTGGCTTCGTCGCCTGGCAGGGCCTGACCCCGCCCGCGGCCGACGCCGGCTATCCGCTGGCCATGCTGGCGGCAAGGTTTCTGGTCTACGGCATCGGGATGTTCCACATTGCCCGCGACCCGGCCGGCAACCTGTTCTGGGCGCGAGGCATGGTGGCGATCCAGGTCATCGACCTGCTGGCTGGCGCCGCCTATCTGGCCGCGGGACTGATCACACCCGCCACGGCAGCCCTTCCCATGGTCAACGCGGCGCTGTTCGCCCTCGCCCTGCACTGGGCGCTCGGCCAGGTCCGCCCCACGACGGCCGTTCGCGAGCGGGCAGCCTGACTGCCGCGTGAAGGTGGACAAGTGCGCCGCCTTCTGCTATCCGCCCCCGGCCTGCACATACCGTGCAACTCCAGCTTAGAAAGGTGGTGAAAACCACATGCAGGTCAGCGTTCGTGACAACAACGTCGAACAGGCCCTCCGGGCTCTGAAGAAGAAGCTCCAGCGCGAAGGCGTCTTCCGTGAAATGAAGCTCAAGCAGCATTTCGAGAAGCCCTCCGTCAAGAAGGCGCGGGAGCAAGCCGAAGCGATCCGCCGTGCGCGCAAGCTCGCGCGCAAGAAGGCTCAGCGCGAAGGCGCTCTTTAAGGCGTTCTTGCCGACACTGGGGCCGAAAGGCCCGATATGGGCAGCCCCCGTCCGCGAGGCCGGGGGTTTTCCTTTGCCACCGCCCTGCATTCCGCGCGCAATGGGGCTGAACCGGCGAACTGCGCCATGAAGGAGACCACCATGCTGATCCGATATGGCTATGACATCACCGTCGACTGCGCGCAGGACACGCCGATGATCTCGATGATGTCGGTGCGCGACGAACGCCTCGACGACCTGCGACGGCAAGAGGCCATCGTCACCACGCCATCCGTGCCGATCACCGCTTACCGTGACCAGTTCGGCAACACCTGCCGGCGCTTTGCCGCGCCCGCCGGCCTGTTCTCGATCCGCGCAGATGCTGTCATCGAAAGCAAGGCCACACCGGACCCGGCCTTCCCCGAGGCGCGCGAAACGCCGATTGCGCATCTGCCGGACCAGGCGATTCTCTATCTCCTCGGCAGCCGGTACTGCGAGACCGACAAACTCAGCCAGATCGCCTGGGACCTGTTCGGCCAGACCGCACCGGGCTGGGCACGGGTGCAGGCAATCTGCGACTTCGTCCACAACCACATCCGCTTCGACTACATGAACGCCCGGTCCACACGCACGGCCTATGAGGCCTGGCAGGAGCGCACGGGCGTCTGTCGCGACTTCGCCCACCTGGCCGTGGCTTTCTGCCGCTGCATGAACATCCCCACCCGCTATGTGAACGGCTACCTGGGCGACATCGGCGTGCCCGTCACAGGCCCGATGGACTTCGCCGCCTGGATCGAGGTCTTTCTCGATGGCCGCTGGCACACGTTCGACCCACGCAACAACATGCCCCGCATCGGCCGCATCGTGGTGGCCCATGGCCGCGATGCCGCCGACGTGCCGCTGATCCACTCCTTCGGGCCGCATGTGCTGAAGAACTTCACCGTCTGGACCGACGAGGTTCCGGCCGCCTAGACCGAAATTGCCGTGGTCTGGAACACTGTGCGCAGGGCGAAGGACGAATGCATCTGCGCCACGCCTGGCAGGCGCGTCAGGTACTGGCGGTGGATGCGGGCGAAATCCTCGGTGTCACGGGCGAGGATCTTCAAGAGGTAGTCCGCCGTCCCCGCCATCAGGTGACACTCCAGCACGTCGGGCACCCGCTTCACCGCCTTCTCGAAGGCTTCCAGCAACTCGTCCGCCTGACCCTGCAAGGTGATCTCGACGAACACCGTGGTCGGCCGCCCCATCTTGCGCGCATCCAAAAGGGCGACATAGGCGGCGATGTAGCCATCTTCCTCCAGCCGCTGCACACGGCGGTGGCAGGCCGAGGGCGACAGGTTCACCCGTTCGGACAGTTCGGCGTTGGTGACGCGCCCCTCCTTCTGCAACACCGTCAGGATACGAAGGTCCGTCGCGTCCAGCTCACTCATCGCGCAAGAATCCCCCTGATTTCGGCCAATCAGCCGCAGAATCTTCCGTCAGCCTGCACCCAGGCCGCCCAAAGATCAATGAGCTTCCATCCGTTTCAGTTGAAACTGCAACCACACGTTTCTGGGAGGAAACCATGAAAATCGGCTGCCCCAAGGAAATCAAGCCGCAGGAATTCCGTGTCGGCATGACGCCCGATGCCGCACGCGAGGCCGTGGCCCACGGCCATCACGTCTTTGTCGAAACCAACGCCGGCACGGGTGCAGGCTTCACCGATGCCGACTATGTCGCCGCCGGCGCCACGATCCTTCCCACCGCGGAAGAGGTCTTTGCCACCGCCGAGATGATCGTGAAGGTCAAGGAACCGCAGGCGGTCGAACGCAAGCGCCTGCGCGCCGGCCAGGTGCTGTTCACCTACCTGCACCTCGCGCCCGATCCCGAACAGACCCATGACCTGCTCGCCTCGGGGGTCACCGCCATTGCCTATGAAACCGTGACCGACGACCGGGGCGGCCTGCCGCTGCTGGCACCGATGTCCGAAGTCGCCGGCCGCCTTGCCCCGCAGGTCGGCGCCTGGACGTTGCAAAAGGCCAATGGCGGCCGCGGCGTGCTTCTGGGCGGCGTGCCCGGCGTATCGCCCGCCAAGGTGCTGGTCATCGGCGGCGGCGTGGTCGGCACCCATGCCGCCAAGGTCGCGGCGGGGATGGGCGCGGATGTCACCGTGCTGGACCGCTCGATCAACCGCCTGCGCTATCTGGACGACGTGTTCGGCGGCCAGTTCAAGAACGCCTATGCCAGTGCCGGCAACACCATCGCGCTCGCGCGCGAAGCCGACATGATCATCGGCGCCGTGCTGATCCCCGGTGCGGCAGCGCCCAAGCTGATCTCGAAGGCGCAGCTGAAGGAACTGAAGCCCGGCGCGGCGCTGGTCGATGTCGCCATCGACCAGGGCGGCTGCTTCGAGACCTCGCGCGCCACCACCCACCAGGACCCGATCTATGAGGTTGACGGCATCATGCACTATTGCGTGGCCAACATGCCGGGCGCCGTGGCCCGCACCTCGACCCAAGCGCTAGGCAACGCCACCATGCCCTTCATGCTGGCCCTGGCCGACAAGGGCTGGAAGCTCGCCTGCGCTGAGGACAGGCACCTTCTGGCCGGCCTGAATACCCATGCCGGCAAGCTGACCTACGCCGCCGTGGGAGCAGCACTTGGCCTGCCGACCATTGCGGCGACGGATGCGCTGAATATCTGACCTCGAACCGGCGACGGAATCCCCGTCGCCGGACGTTCATGAGGTGCCAGACCACAGGTGCCCCATGACCATCCTCGGCTACAAACCCTCGACCATGATCCTCTGGATCGTCCTCGCGCTGCCCGGCTTGGCCATGCTGCCCGACCTGTTCGGCAGCGACCCGCGGGCCTTCCACAGACTTCTTCACCCCACCGGCGAGTTCGCCGCCCGTTTCATGATCATCGGCATGATGGCCTCGGGCCTGATGCTGCTGTTCCGGGGCCGGGCCTGGCCGCGCTGGCTGGTACACCACCGCCGCGACATCGAGGTCGCAGCCTTCGTCTATGCCGCCTTGCATACAGTGATCTACGTCATCGACCGGGGCACGCTGGACCGCATCATCGAGGCCCTGCCCAGGACCGACATCTGGACCGGTTGGCTGGCGATGGCTCTCTTCGTGCCGCTGGCTCTCACCTCGAACGACGCGGCGCAGCGCTGGCTGCGAACGGGATGGAAGACGCTGCAACGCCTGGCCTATCCCGCCGCCGTGCTGGTGCTGATCCACTGGGCCGCCCTGCACAACTGGGGCAGCTGGCCGCCCGCCGCCGTGCATTTCGGCCCGCTCATCGCGCTGTGGCTCTATCGCCTGTGGTATTGGAACCTGCGCAGCCGTCCCGGCACGCCCGCCGCGGCCTGACCGCCCGGCCTAGACCAGCAGTAGATCGGCCGGGGTGACGATCGCCCCGGCCTGCAGGTCCGCAACCATCACCGCGCCCTGCGCGCCCGAGCCATCCACATCGAACCACAATGTCCGGTCGGTGGTGCGGAAGATGAACCGGTCGTCGGCATCCTGCGCCAGGTTGTCGGCGCGCGATTGGAACTGGCTTGCCGAAAGCGCGCCGCCCGCCGAAAGCCCGCCTCCGAAGCCCGCCGCCACAATGGAGAAGCTGTCATTGTTGCCGGCCGCCGCTGAGCTGAAGTCGGTAATCGTGTCACCCGCATCCGCGACGTGGTGAAACCGGAACCGGTCATTCCCGGTGCCACCGGTCAAGGTATCGAACCCGCGCCCGCCGTTCAGCATGTCGTTGCCCGAGAGCCCCTCCAGCCTGTCGTCGCCCCCGTTGCCAAACAACTGGTTGGCAACGCCGTTGCCTAGGATCACGTCATTGTCGCTGCGCGACCCCTGGACATCCTCGAACCCGGTGAACTCGTCGCCGGCCGCGGAGCCCGCCGGATCGAAACTTTCGTCCAGCGCCAGGCGCACGCCGGGACCATACCGGAAGTCCAGGAGGTCGATGCCATCCCCGCCATCGAGGATTTCCGCCGATCCGGGATTGCAGATGAAGGTGTCATTGCCGCCGTCGCCATGAACGACACCCGTCACAGTCCCGCCGCGATTGTCGAAGCTGTCGATCCCGTCGCCAAGGGAGATGTCGCCATCGACCCTGCCATCCCGGTTGTCCACGCTGTCGGCGCCGTCTCCGGTCAGGATGTCGCCGCGCATGAGCCCACGGTTGTGAATGACCGACGTGGCGCCGGGGGCCGCCTCGCCGCTGAAGCTCGCGGCATCCGCATCCAGCCCCGTGATCGAGCCATAGTTCCACAGCACCAGCGTGTCGCTCGACCCGGAGGACTGGCGCACGCCGCTGATGTCGGCCGAGATGGTGCCCCGGTTCGTGACCACGTTCTCGCCACCCTGGCTTCCGCCGATCAGGATGCCATATCCGCCCGAGATGCTGCCCTCGTTGTAAACCGTCGAGGCGCCGGCAAGGACACGGATCGCCGTGCCTGAGCCGCCAGCCAGGGCGGACACCGAGCCACCCGCCAGCACGCGAATGCTGCTGCCGCTGTCCTGGACCCAGTCATCGCCGGCGCTGATGCCGGTCAAGGCCCCGAAGACGGAACCGGCGACCGTCACCGACATCAAGCTGCCATCGGCCTCGATGGCTGTGCTGTCGGTAGACATGACGGTGTTGTCCGTCAGCACATAGATGCTGTCGCCGGGACCGGCGAGCGCATAACGCACACCGGTCCCGATGCTGGTGGTTCCCGGAATGACCGCCATCGCCCGTTCCTCCCGCAGAAAAAGCCGTGACCCGCCCAGCAAGACCGGTCCAAGGCGAAGGCCCGAGCGAAAACGCCCGGACGGAATCTTCGTCAGACCCGCGCCTTCAACAGGTCGCGGATATCGGCCAGCAGTTCCTCCTGCGTCGGCCCCTTCGGCGGCTCGGCCGCCGCTTCGGCGGCTTCCTTCTTGAGCATGGTCTCCTTGGCCTTGTTCATCGCCTTGACCAGCAGGAACACCACCCAGGCGATGATCAGGAAGTTGATCACCGCCATCAGGAAGGCGCCGTAGGCAAAAACCGCCGCGCCGGAATCCCGCGCCGTCTGCAGGCTGGCCCCGTCCGGCACATTGCCCTTCAAGACGATGTACAGATTCGAAAAGTCGATCCCGCCGATGATCAGACCGATGAACGGGTTTATCAGGTCGGTCACGACCGAATTCACGATGGCGGTGAATGCCGCCCCGATGATGATCCCGACCGCCAAGTCAAACACGTTGCCACGCGCAATGAAAGTCTTGAATTCGTTCAGCATTCTCAAGGTTCCCTGTGCCCTTGGCCAGCGTCGCCGGTGATTTGCCCCGGCAGGATCGCACAACCATGCCGCCACCATGGCACAGGTCGGGCCATTCAAACACCCGGATTTTGCCGCTAGCCTCGCCGCGCAACCAACAGGAGTCCGCCGTGACCGCCCTTGCCGATTTCCCGATCACCCGCCGCTGGCCGCCGCGCGATGCGAAGGCAATCCAGCTCTACTCCCTGCCCACCCCCAACGGCATCAAGGTCGCCGTCGCGCTGGAAGAGCTGGGCCTGCCCTATGACGGCCACCGCATCGACTTCGGCAAGAACGACCAGTTCACGCCGGAATTCCTGTCGCTGAACCCCAACAACAAGATCCCCGCGATCATCGACCCCGAAGGCCCCGGCGGCAAGCCGCTGACGCTGTTCGAAAGCGGTGCGATCCTGATCTACCTGGCGGAAAAGACCGGCAAACTCCTGCCCCAGGCCAACCGCTACGAAGTCCTGCAGTGGCTCATGTTCCAGATGGGCGGCCTTGGCCCCATGTTTGGCCAGCTTGGTTTCTTCCACGCCTTCGCCGGGAAAGAGATCGAGGATCCCCGCCCGAAGGAACGCTACCGCGCCGAAGCCGAACGCATCCTCAAGGTGCTGGACAAGGCGCTTGAAGGGCGCGACTGGATCGCCGGCGACTATTCGATCGCCGACATCTCCATCGGCCCCTGGCTGCGCACCCTGCGCGATTTCTACAAGGCCGGCGACATCACCGGCTGGGACAGCCTCAAGAACGTGCCCGCCTATCTCGAGCGCTTCCTCGCCCGCCCCGCCGTGCAGCGCGGCCTGACAAAGCCCGAGAATGCCTGATCTCGCGTCTCCCCTCCCCCTCGTGGGGAGGGGCCGGGCGAGGGGGGAGCCTACCCTCGCGGTGCCGCCGCGCGGCCCAGCCGGTCGTTGATCGCACGTCCCAGCCCGGCCTCGGGCACCGGCGCAAAGGCGATGGCGCCCCCTGGCCCGGCAAGCCGGTCCGCCTCGCGCAGAACCGCGAACAGCCGCGCCGCCGCTTCCACCAGGTCGCCCGATGGCGAAAGCGTCAGCGCAGCGCCCGCGCAGTCCGGCCCGAACCCCACCCACACCTCACCCGGCCGCGCCGTCCGCGCCTCCAGCCGAACCCGCGCCTCGGGCGCATAATGCGAAGCCAGCTGTCCCGGCGCCGTCACCGCCGCCGCCTCGTCGCGCAGGGCCACCGACTCACCCAGCACCGCCTCCAGCGCCTCGACAGGCACGCCACCGGGCCGCAGCAGAACCGCCGCCCCGGTCAGGCCCAGGATCGTCGATTCCACCCCCACCGCGCAGGGCCCGCCATCCAGAACCGCTGCAATGCGGCCAGACAGCCCCTCGACCACATGCGCCGCCGTGGTGGGCGAGACCTTGCCCGAAGGATTAGCCGAAGGCGCCGCCAGAGGCCCGCCAAGGGCCCGCAGCAGTGCCTGCGCCAACGGATGCGCCGGCACACGCACCGCGACCGAACCCAGCCCCGCCGTGACCAGCGCCGACAGCCCCGCCTCTGCCCGCACCGGCAGCACCATCGTCAGGGGCCCCGGCCAGAACGCCGCCGCCAGCCGCCGCGCCCGGTCGTCCAGCACGGCCACCGCCTCGGCGGCCGCCACGTCCGGCACATGCACGATCAGCGGGTTGAACCGCGGCCGCCCCTTGGCCTCGAAGATCCGCGCCACCGCCAGATCCGACCGCGCATCGCCCGCCAGGCCATAGACCGTCTCGGTCGGCAGCGCGACCAGCCCGCCCGCCTGAAGCAGGCCCGCGGCACGCTGCACACCCGCGGCATCGGGAGAAAGCATTAGGGTCTCGGACATGGTGACGCAGCGTCTGCCTTGAAGAGCGAAGGCCGGGGTATAGCCTGTCGCCGTCTAGCAGCGCCCCCGCCCCTTGCCAACCGGGCGCGGCCTAGCCTGAGGAGAGACAGTTGCCCTTCCGCGCGCCCGTGGCCGACCAGCACTTCATCCTGACCCATGTGGCGCCCCTGGCCCGCGTCGCGGAAACCGACCGCTTCTGCGAAGCCTCGCCCGAACTGGCCGCCGAAGTGCTTGCCTCCGCCGGGCGGCTGGCCGACGAGGTGCTTGCCCCCCTGAACCGCACCGGCGACAAGACCCCTGCCCGGCTGGAAAACGGCATCGTCCGCACGCCGCCGGGCTTCGCCGAAGCCTACCGCGCCATTGCCGAAGGCGGATGGGTCGGCATGGCGGCCTCGCCCGCATATGGCGGCATGGGCCTGCCCATGGCACTGACCTCCGCCGTTGGCGAGAGCTTTTCCGGCGCCAACCTTGCGCTGCAATTGAACCCGCTCCTGGCCCAGGGCCAGATCGAGGCGCTGGAACACCACGCCTCCGAAGCGCTGAAGGCGCTCTACATCCCCCGCCTCGCCAGCGGGGAATGGACGGGCACGATGAACCTGACCGAACCGCAGGCGGGCAGCGACGTTGGCGCGCTGACCACACGGGCCGAACCCGCGCCCGATGGCAGCTTCCGCGTCACCGGACAGAAGATCTACATCACCTGGGGCGACCATGACGTCGCCGCCAACGTCTGCCACCTCGTGCTGGCCCGCCTGCCCGATGCCGCGCCGGGCACGAAGGGCATCTCGCTCTTCCTCGTGCCGAAATTCCTGCCCGATGCCGCGGGCAACCCCGGCGCGCGCAACAGCCTTCGTGTCGTCAGCCTGGAACACAAGCTGGGACTCCACGGCTCGCCCACCTGCGTGATGAGCTTCGAGGGCGCCACCGGCTTCATCGTGGGCGCCGCTGGCAAGGGCATGGCAGCGATGTTCACCATGATGAACAACGCCCGCCTCGGCGTCGCGATGCAGGGCGTGGGCATCGCCGAAGCCGCCACCCAGGCAGCACTGGCCTATGCAAAAGAGCGCAGGCAGGGCGCAACGGGACGCCCCGGCCCCGGCACCATCATCGACCATGCCGACGTGCGCCGAATGCTCGCCACCATGCGCGCCGAAACCTTCTCGGCCCGCGCCCTCGCGCTCGATTGTGCCGTGGCCATCGACATGGGCCGCGCCACGGGCGAGCCGCACTGGCTGGCCCGTGGCGCTTTGCTCACCCCGCTCGCCAAGGCCTTCGGCACCGACATCGGAAACGAGGTGGCGCATATGGGCATCCAGGTGCACGGCGGCATGGGCTTCATCGAGGAAACCGGCGCCGCCCAGTTCGCCCGCGACGTGCGCGTCACCTCGATCTATGAAGGCACGAACGGTATCCAGGCCATGGACCTTGTGGGCCGCAAGATGGCGGATGGGGGCGACGCCGCCTTCCGCCTGATCGACGAGGTCCAGAAGGGCGCCGAGGCCGCCCGCGCCATCCATCCCGACCTGGCCGGCGATGTCTGGTCCGCTGCCGAAACCCTGCGCGACGGCACCGAAACCCTTCTGGCGCAGCCGATGGACGACCGCTTCGCAGGCGCCGTCCCCTATCTGCGCGGCTTTGCCCGCGTGATGTCGGGGCATTATCACCTGAAGGCCGCGCTGGCCGATCCCGCGCGCCTGCCGCTGGCCCGCGTGGCGATCCGGCGGCTCCTGCCCGAACATGCGGCATTGCTTTCGGCAGCACGCGAAGGCGCAGATGGCCTCTTCGCCGTCTCGCCCGAGGCGCTGGAGCCATGACCGCCGGGGCCGAGGGCGAAGCCGGCATCCTGCATCCGTTCACCGAAGCCCCCGCCGAGGCCGCGGCCATCGAAGTTGCAGAGTCTGTGCTCTGGTTCCGCCTGCCCCTGCCGATGGCGCTGGATCATGTGAACGTCTATGCGCTCAAGGATGCCGATGGCTGGACCGTCATCGACACCGGCCTTCTCTCGAAGCGCGGCACCGCCCTGTGGCAGGCACTTCTCGATGGCCCGCTGGCCGGGGCGCCAGTGCGGCGCGTGCTCGTCACCCATCACCACCCCGACCACATCGGCATGGCCGGCTGGTTCCATGCACAGGGCGCCCAGCTTCTGATACCCCGCACCGCCTGGCTTTACGCCCGGATGCTGACGCTGGATGTCCAGCCTCTGCCCCCGCCCGAAACCGTGGCCTTCTGGCGCGGCGCCGGAATGCCAGCCGACATGCTGGCCGACCGCAGCCAGAGCCGGCCGTTCAACTTCGCCGATATCGTGGCGCCGATGCCGCTTGGCTTCACCCGCATCGCCGAGGGCGACATTCTCACCCTTGGCAACCGGCGCTGGCAGGTGCGCATGGGCGACGGTCACGCCCCCGAACATGCGACGCTCTGGTCGCTGGACGACAACCTCATCCTCGGTGGCGACCAGTTCCTTCCCGGCATATCGCCCAACATCGGCGTCTATCCCACCGAACCGGACGCCGACCCGCTCGACGACTGGCTCCGCACCACCCGCGCCTTCCGGCCGCTCGCGCTGGACAGCCATCTCGTCCTGCCCGGCCACAAGCTGCCCTTCACCGGCCTGCCTCTGCGCCTGCGCCAGATGGAGGAAAACCACACCGCCGCCCTGCCCCGGCTGCTGGACCACCTGAGCGAACCGCGCACGGCGGCCGACTGCTTCCCCATCCTCTTCCGCCGCCCGATCGGACCGGCCGAGTTTCCGCTGGCCATGGCCGAATCCGTGGCCCACCTGAACCACCTCTTGCACCGGGGCCAGGTTTCGCGGACCCTTTCCGAAGATGGCGCCTGGCTCTGGACGCGCTCAGACTGAAGCAGGGGCTGGACCGATGACCACCCGACCGAAACGCCGCCGCCCTGCTGCCGCAGGGCAGGCCCGCCAGGCCGCCGAACGGCTTGTCGCCTGGATCCGCGCCTTCGAAACCGACCTCGACCCTGCCCACGAAGTCGCGCTCGGCTTCGCCGGCAGCGACGCCGGCATCCTCCAGATCGAAGGCATCGGCTATTCCGACCCCGATCTCATCACCTTCACCGGCACCGACGAAGAGGGCCTGCGCACCCAGCTCATCCAGCATGTCAGCCAGCTGAACGTCATCCTGCGCGCCGTCCCCTCGGCCAGCCCGGACGAGGCGCCGCGCCGCATAGGCTTCACCCTCACGCCCCGCTGGGTCGGCGGCGAAAGCGGCGATGCCTCCGCCGCAGGCACCCGCGCCACAGGCTGACCCCACGCCTGCATCTGCCCCGTGACAGCCCGCGCCGAATAGGGTATGCGCGGGCAAAGCGAACGAAATGCCATAGGGAACCGCGACATGGCCGAACACAAGCCGGGCAGCATGGACATCCGCGTGCAGGAAAAGACCTTCGCGGGCTTCATCCGCATGGTCACCTGGGGCGCGATCATCGCTGTCCTCGTGCTGATCTTCCTCGCCCTCGCCAACGCCTGACCGCAGGCCCGGCCGTCCCCATGATCCGCCTCGCGCTCAGCCTCCTGGCCCTGGTCACGCTTGTCGCCTGCGGCGCCGAGTCGGTCTATGCGCCCGACGACGTGGTCGCCCGCGCCGCCTATGTCGATCCGGGCCCCAAGACCATCACCCTGTACACGGTCATCAACAACCGCAGCCAGGAAGGCGCTCATTCCGCGCTCATGATCAACGGCTCGCAGCGCGTGCTGTTCGACCCGGCCGGCAGCTGGTTCAACCGCCACGCCCCAGAACGCAACGACGTGATCTTCGGCATGACGCCGACGCTCGAATCCTTCTTCGACGACTATCACGCCCGCGAAACCTTCCGCGTCCGCAAGCAGACCGTCGTGGTCACGCCCGAACAGGCAGAAATCGCCATCCAGCGCGCCCTGCAAGAGGGTCCGGTGCCCCAGGCCCGCTGCGCCTGGTCCACGTCGGACGTGCTCAGCGGCGTGCCCGGCTTCGAATCCATCCCTCGGACGCTGTCGCCCAAGAAGCTTTCGAAATCCTTCGCAAAGCTTCCCGGCATCGTCGAGGACGTGGAAATCCGCGACGAAGACCCCGATGAACGCGGCGCGCTCCTGAACGCGCAGAACACGGGCGCCACGCAATAGCGGCCGCTCCGTTCCTCGTCGGCGCAATCCTCGCCGGTGGCGAGGGTCGCCGCATGGGCGGCACCGACAAGGCGCTCCTGCCCCTCGCCGGCCGCCCGCTGGCCGCCCACCTGGCCGACCGCCTGCATCCGCAGGTCCAGGCCCTTGCCATCTCGGCCAATGGCGACCCCGCGCGCCTCGCCTTCCTGGGCCTGCCCGTCCTGCCCGACACCCCGCCGTCGCGCGGCCCCCTGTCCGGCGTTCTGGCCGCCCTCCTCTGGGCCCGGGCACAAGGGGCCACCGCCCTCGTCACCGCCGCCGTGGACACGCCCTTCCTGCCGCCCGACCTCGCCCCCCGCCTCCTTGCCGCCGGCCAGGGCCGCCTCACGCTCGCCCGCAGCGACGCCCGCCTCCACCCCACCGCCGCGCTCTGGCCCGTATCCCTTGCGGGGGACTTGCAGGATTTCCTCGCCTCGGGCGAAACTCCCCGCATGATGAGCTTCGTCCAGCGCCACGCCCCGGCCCTTGCAGACATGCCCGAGGGCAGCCTTGCCAACCTGAACACACCGGCCGACATCGCCGCAGCAGAGGCGCGTCTCGGGGGCAGGGCGCCATGAGGATCTATGGCGTCATCGGCTGGAAGAACGCCGGCAAGACCAGCCTGATGGAGCGTCTGGTGACCGACATCACCGCCCGCGGCTTCACCGTCTCGACCGTCAAGCACGTCCACCACGACGTCGATCTCGATCAGCCCGGCAAGGACAGCTTCCGCCACCGTGCCGCCGGCGCGACCGAGGTGGTGCTGGCCTCCGCCCACCGCTTCGCCCTGATGCGCGAACATCGCGGTCCCGAACCCGACCTGTCACAGGTTCTGGCGCGCCTCGCCCCCGTCGATCTGATCCTGGTCGAAGGCTACAAGCGCGACGCCCACCCCAAGGTCGAGGTCTGGCGGGCCGAGGCCGGCCATCCGCTGATCCAGCCCGGCGATCCCCTCGTGCGCGCCATCGCGACCGAGAGCCAGCTGCCCCAGACGGTGCCGGTCCCGGTGCTCGACCTCAACGACACCGCCGCCATCGCCGGCTTCATCCTCGATGAAACCGGCCTGCCGCGCACAGGGCCGGCAGCATGACCGTCACCATCCGCCGCGGCCTGCCCGCCGACCTGCGCCCGCAGGCGGCCCGGCTCTATTGGCAGGCCTTCGGCGGCAAGCTCGGCTCGGTGCTCGGCCCGGAAGACCGCGCCCTGGCCTATGTCACCCGCGTCATCCGCGCCGATCATGTCTTCATTGCGCAGGATGAACAGGGCGATCTTGTCGGCCTCGCCGGGTTCAAGACCTCGCAGGGCAGCTTTGCCGGCGGCACGCCCGCCGACCTGCGCGCCGTCTATGGCCGGTTCGGCGGCTGGTGGCGCGCCGCCCTGTTCGGCTGGCTCGGGCGCGAGATCGACAACGACCGCTTCCTCGTCGATGGCATCTGCGTCTCGCGAGAGGCGCGGGGCCAGGGCATCGGCTCGGCCCTTCTCGATGCGCTCTGCGCCGAAGGCGCGGCGCGCGGCTATCACGCGGTCCGGCTGGATGTGATCGACACCAACTGGCGGGCCAGGGCGCTCTATGAACGTCAGGGATTCACGCCGCTCGACACCCGTCCGATCGGCCTGTTGCGCCATGTCTTCGGCTTTGCCTCTGCCACAACCATGGTGCGCCCCGTGATCTGACCAGTAGGATGGGCAATACTGCCCATCTTGCGTTTCAGTCGAAGGTGCCCGTCACCCGGCCAAACAGCATGAAGGCCCGCGCCGTGCGGGTATCGGCCAGTTCCACCAGATCCTCGTCGCTGGCCGCCTTCTCGAAGATGGAAAACACGCGGTCAAAGCTGCGCAGGAAATGGTGGCCGGCATCGCGGAACACCGGGTCTTCGCGCATCCGCGCCGCGGTCAGCGCCAGGCTGGACCGGTCGCGCACGCCGCCAAGTGCCGCGATGGGGCGCCCGCGCTCTCCCGCGGCAAAGCGGCGCCAGACCTCGGGCCGCGCCCGGTCGGGCCGCAGGTCATCCATGTAGATGCCTTCCTGCGCCAGAAGCGTCAGCACGTCCTGCGCCGCGCGGATCAGCTTGGCGACATCGCGGTCCTCCAGCGCCCGGCGCATGGCACGAAAGCCCTCCTTGTCGTCGGGGCTTTCGGGAAACTGCAGGGCGCGGATGAAATCCGCTGCCGAAAGGGGCTCCCGCAGATCCTCGGCCGGCGTGCCAAGCGCCAGCGCCGGCTGCTCGTCCGCCGCCGTGGACCGCGGCACCGCCAGCGCCGCGCGCCGGTCCGCCGAAGGCACGGTCATGCCCGAATCGCGGCGCGAGGCAAAGGTGACGATGGCGGTTTCCGCCTGCCGGGCCACATGGGCGATCTCGTCCAGCTTCTTCTCCACCGCGGGCTGCGCCGTCGCATGCTGCTGGCTGGCCACATAGGCCGCCCGCATCGCATCAACGCTCGCCTGCAGCCGCGCAGCCTCTGCCCGCAAGGCGCGCACGCCGCGCAGTGTCACCGCCGCCGCCCAGATCAGCGCCAGCGGCAGGAACACCACCAGCAGCGTCAGCATCACACCCAGGCCCGATGACCCCTCGGGCGCCGTCCACAGCCAGCCGGCCACGGCCAGAACCCAGACAACGCTCAGCCCGGCAGCCGCCCATTCGGCGGCGCCAAGCGCAGGCGCTGCCTCGACCTGGCCGCGAAGGCCAAGGTCCAGGGGTCTTTCGGTCGGATCGGCCATGCACGGCCCTCGCGTCAGAGGTAGCGGATGCTCAGGACTTCATAGCTGCGTTGCCCGCCGGGGGTGCGCACTTCGACGTTGTCGCCCTCATCCTTGCCGATCAGGGCCCGCGCCAGAGGCGAGCGAATGTTCAAAAGCCCGCGCTCGATGTCGGCCTCGACCTCGCCGACGATGGTATAGGTCTTCTCTTCCTCGGTGTCGTCATCCACCAGCGTGACCGTCGCGCCAAACTTGATGGCGCCCGACAGCTTCGAAGGGTCGATCACCTCGGCCAGCGAAAGGATGCCTTCCAGCTCCTTGATGCGGCCCTCGATGAAGGACTGCTTCTCGCGCGCGGCGTGATACTCGGCGTTTTCCGACAGGTCGCCATGCTCGCGCGCTTCCGCAATGGCACGGATCACCGCCGGGCGTTCCACCGTCTTCAGCGTCTTCAGCTCTTCATCCAGCGCGGTGAAACCCGCACGGGTCATCGGAATCTTTTCCATCGGCCTGCACTCAAATGACAAAGCCACGGCGCCTTTCAAGCACCATGACTCCGCTCGTCCTCGGTTCCACCTGACCCTGCCTGCGTCACAAATGCAAGAGGCGATGCCCGGATTGAGCAAGGCCGTGCCGTGCGGAAAGATACTTGTCCGGACGCCGCGTCGCAGCGCAATGATCCTGCGTCGCGATTGACGCAGCCGCCCCCTTGGGGCAATGACAGCCTCATTCCCGCCAAAGCCCCGCCAGAGGGCGCCAGCCTCGCCAGCCAAAGGAAAGCACATGTCCGAGCCGATCGCCCGCGAAAGCATGGAATACGACGTGGTGATCGTCGGCGCCGGACCCTCGGGCCTTTCGGCGGCGATCCGGCTGAAGCAGCTCGACCCGAATCTCTCGGTCGTAGTGCTGGAAAAGGGCTCCGAAGTCGGCGCGCACATCCTGTCGGGCGCCGTGCTTGATCCCTCGGGCCTCGACGCGCTCCTGCCCGACTGGCGCTCGATGGGCGCCCCCATCAAGACCGAGGTCAAGCACGACAACTTCTACCTCCTCGGGCCCGCCGGCGGCATCCGCATCCCGAACTGGCCCATGCCGCCCCTGATGTCCAACCACGGCAACTACATCGTCTCAATGGCCAACGTCTGCCGCTGGATGGCCCAGGTCGCCGAGGGCCTCGGCGTCGAAATCTTCCCCGGCATGGCCGCCTCGGAACTGGTCTGGGACGGCGACCGTGTCGCGGGCGTGGTGGCCGGCGAATTCGGCCGCGACCCCGCCACAGGCGAACCCGGCCCCTCCTACGAACCCGGTATGAACCTCCTGGGCAAATACGTCTTCCTGTCGGAAGGCGTCCGCGGCAGCCTCGCCAAGCAGGTGATCGAACGCTTCAACCTGTCCAAGGGCCACTGCCCGCAGAAGTTCGGCATCGGCATGAAGGAAATCTGGGAAATCGACCCCGCCAAACACCGCGAGGGCACGGTCACCCACACCATGGGCTGGCCGCTCGGCTCTGCCGCGGGGGGCGGCTCCTTCATCTATCACCTTGAAAACAATCAGGTCTACATCGGCTTCGTCGTTCACCTGAACTACAAGAACCCCTATCTCTACCCCTACATGGAGTTCCAGCGCTTCAAGCACCACCCCATGGTGGCAGAGCTTCTGAAGGGCGGAAAGCGCGTCGCCTACGGTGCCCGCGCCATCAGCGAGGGCGGCTACCAGTCCATCCCCAAGATGGTCGCCCCCGGTGTGGCGCTTCTGGGCTGCACCGCCGGCCTCGTGAACGTGCCGCGCATCAAGGGCAACCACAACGCCATGCTCTCGGGCAAGGCCGCCGCCGAAGCCGCCTTCGCCGCGCTCCAGGCCGGCCGCCAGGGCGATGAACTGACCGATTACGAAACCGCCGTCCGCACCGGCCCCATCGGCAAGGACCTGAAGAAGGTCCGCAACGTCAAGCCGCTCTGGTCGCACTACGGCCTCACCGCCTCGCTCCTCGGCGGCGGCCTCGACATGTGGACGAACAACCTCTTCGGCCTCTCGCTCTTCGGTACGCTCCGCCACCAGAAGTCCGACGCCCAGGCCACCGAACCCGCCTCGAAGCACAAGCCCATCGACTATCCAAAGCCCGATGGCGTCATCAGCTTCGACCGGCTGACCAACGTGGCCTTCTCCTTCACCAACCACGACGAGGCGCAGCCCGCCCACCTCCGGCTCAAGGACCCCGCGATCCCGATCACGGTGAACCTGCCCAAGTTCGCCGAACCGGCACAGCGCTACTGCCCCGCCGGCGTGTACGAGGTGCTGGGCGAAGGCCAGGACGCCAGCTTCCGGATCAACTTCCAGAACTGCGTCCACTGCAAGACCTGCGACATCAAGGATCCCAGCCAGAACATCACCTGGACCACGCCGCAGGGCGGCGGCGGTCCGAACTATCCCAACATGTGACATGACCAACGGACCCACGCGCGACGCCGTCCTTGGCTGGCTCCAGGCCCGCATCGGCCGCCAGCTCACCCCGGCCGAACAGGCCGATGTGCTGGCCGCCGCGCGGGCCGAAGGCGATGCCGCCGATGCGCTGATGGCGGCCTTCGCGGCCGAGTTCAACGTCGACATGGCCGGCTGGCGCCCCGAACTGCACCGTGACGATCAGGCCGCGCTCCTGCAGCCCGGCTTCCCGATTCGCCGGCCCCCGGCCTTCGGCCTGCGCCTGCCCGTCCCGGTCAGCCTGCTGCACGCCTCGGCGCTTGCCGGGCGGTGGGTCGAACGCCTGCCCGACCTGCGCCCCGCGCGCAGCCTCGCCTGGCTCAACCTGCCGCTTCTCCTCGTCGGCCTGCCGCTGCTCACCGCCCTGGTGATCGCGGTCTTCTTCTGACACCTGCGTGAGATTCGGCCGCAGCCCCCCCTCTGCCCCCTGCCGCTGATTGCCCTCGCCTCGCGCGGGCACTAGCTTGCAGCGGGCAAAGTCCAGGAAACCATCCTTCATGCCCCTTGTCCGCCGCCTCGCCCTCCTGCTGCTGACCGTCTCCCTGCCCTTCGCCGCCACCGCGCAGGACAGCAGCGGCGAGACCGCCGCCCCCGAACCTGCCGCCGAAGAGATGTTCGATGGCGATGCCGGCGCCTTCCTTGCCGCCCGGGCCGCAGCCACCACCAACGATTACCGCGCCGTCGCCCAGTGGCAGGCCCGCGCCCTTGCCGCCGATCCCGACAATCCGCAGCTCCTGCAACCGATGATCGTGGCCTCGGCCGCCATCGGCGATTTCGAATCCGCCGCAGCCGCCGCCCGCCACCTGAAAGACCTCGGCCAGGGCCTGCCGGTCGGCGATCTGATGATCGTCACCGACCGGGCCGACAAGGGCGATTTCGCGGGCATCCTCGGCGACGCCGACACCCTCTCCACGCTTGGCCCGCTGACCGCCGGCCTCGTCACCGGCTGGGCCGAATTCGGCAATGGCCGCATGTCCGAAGCCAAGGCCGCCTTCGACAAGGTCGGCGACTTGCAGGGGATGGAGGCCTTCGCGCTCTATCACCAGGCGCTTGCCCTTGCCGCCGCAGGCGATTTCGAAGGCGCCGATGCCATCTTCTCGGGCAAGGCCTCCGGGCCCATCAACCTCAACCGCCGCGGCGTCATTGCCCATGCGGAAATCCTGTCGCAACTCGAACGCAACGAAGACGCGCTCAAGCGGTTGAACGAGGCTTTCGGCCCGGAATCCGATCCCGCGATCGACGGGCTCCGCACGGCATTGACCGAAGGCCAAACCCTGCCCTTCGACGTCGTGGCCGATGCGAAGGGCGGCATCGCCGAGGTGTTCTTCACCGTCGCCACCGCGCTCAACGGTCAGGCCGACGACAGCTTCACCCTGCTTTATGCCCGGGCCGCATCCCACCTCTCGCCCCGGCTCAGCGATGCCATCCTCCTGTCGGGCGGGCTCCTCGAACAGCAGAAGCAGTACGATCTCGCGATCGAGACCTACAGCCTGATCCTGCCCGAAGACCCGAACGCCACCATGGCACAGATCGGCATCGCCGGTGCCGAACAGGCCAAGGAAATGCCCGACGAGGCCATCGCCCGCCTCTCCGCCCTGGCCGAAGACCACCCCGAAAACTTTGCCGTCCATCTCGCCCTTGGCGACGCGCTTCGCCGCGAGGAACGCTATGCCGAGGCCGTCACCGCCTATGACGCCGCCATCGCCCAGATCCCCGAACCGCAGCCCGCACACTGGACGCTCTACTACAGCCGTGGCGTGGCCGAAGAACGCTCGGGCCAGTTTGACGACTCGGTCGCCGATCTGAAGAAGGCGCTGGAACTGGCACCCGGCCAGCCGCAGGTGCTGAATTACCTCGGCTATTCCTGGGTGGACCGTGGCGAAAACCTCGACGAAGCGATGGCGATGATCGAGCAGGCCGTCACCGCCGAACCCGATGCCGGCTACATCATCGACAGCCTCGCCTGGGCGCTGTTCCGCACCGGCAAATACCAGGAAGCCCTGGAGCCGATGGAACGCGCCTCGCTTCTGGAACCGGTCGATCCGGTCGTCACCGACCATCTTGGCGATGTGTACTGGATGAACGGCCGCAAGGTCGAAGCCCGTTACCAGTGGCACCGCGCCCTTTCCTTCGAACCCACCGAAAAGGACGCCGCGCGCATCCAGCGCAAGCTGGATGTCGGCCTCGACGTGGTGATGCAGGAAGAAGCCGCAGCTGCCGGACAGGCGGCTCCGGCAGAACCGGCGACCGCGGCCGATGGCGGCTGAACCCGTCACCGAATTCGCGCCGGCCAAGATCAACCTCGCGCTCCATGTCACCGGGCGCCGGGCCGATGGCTACCACCTGCTCGACAGCCTCGTGGTCTTCGTCGGCACGGGCGACCGCGTGACCGCCGCGCCATCGGAAGACCTGACGCTCACCCTGACCGGCCCGCGCTCCACCTCGCTTGCGGCGGATGATGACAACCTCGTGCTGCGCGCGGCGCGCGCGATGGGGTCTGGCGGCGCGGCGCTTGTCCTTGAAAAGCACCTGCCCGTCGCCTCGGGCATCGGCGGCGGCTCGGCCGGTGCCGCCGCCCCACCGCGCGCCCTGTCGCGACTTCGCGGCCAACCGCTGCCGCCCGCGGCTGCCGTTCTGGCGCTTGGCGCCGATGTGCCGGTCTGTCTTGCCGGTCAACCCGCCCGCATGTCCGGCATCGGCGAGACGCTGGCCCCGCTCGACCATCCCCTGCCCGAGGCCTGGCTCGTCCTTGCCAATCCGGGCGTCGCGGTCTCCACCCCGGCGATCTTCGCCGCACTGGCACGGCGCGACAATGCGCCTCTCCCGCGCGATCTGCCGCGGCTGCGCACCGCAGCCGATCTGTCCGCCTTCCTGCGCATGGCCCGCAACGATCTGGAAGCGCCCGCCGCGCAACTGGTCCCGGTGATTTCCGTGGCGCGCTCCGCGCTTTCGGCCCAACCCGGTTGCCTGATGTCGCGCATGTCCGGCTCGGGGGCGACCTGCTTCGGCCTCTTCCCCGATGCGCTCACCGCCGCCGCCGCCGCCCGCGCCCTGCGCAGCGCCCGCCCCGACTGGTGGATCGAGGCAGCGCCGATCCTGCCCTGACCCTGTCCGGCCGGCCCGACCCTCGGACAATTCTTAAGTCCAAGTTAATCCAGCCAAGCAACTCATTGATTTCATTGGCGCGAGGCAAGCGTCCGAGCTCGGACGCTCAGCTGATCCGGGCCACCACATAGGCGGCCAGATCCTCCAGCATCTCCCGCAGCGGCTCGTCGGGAAGGCCGGCCATCGCCGCCCTGGCCCTGGCCGCCCAGTCCAGAGCCTCGGCCCGCGCCGCGGCCATGGCCCCGTGCCGGTCCATCAGCCGCCGGGCCTCCTCCAGGTCGCCCTCCCGCTGGTCACCCTTCTCGATCACCCGGCTCCAGAAGGCCCGCTCCTCCGGGTTCGCCCTGGCCACCGCCTTGATCACCGGCAGCGTCACCTTCCGCTCCCGGAAGTCGTCCCCGGTATTCTTGCCCAGGGCCGCATCCGCCCCGCCATAATCCAGCAGGTCATCGACGATCTGGAACGCGATCCCCAGGGCATCGCCATAGGTCCGCAGCGCCTGCACCCGGCCCTCGTCGGCCCCGGCGATCACCGCCCCCGCCTCGGTCGCCGCCGAGAACAGCGCCGCGGTCTTGCCCCGGATCACCTTCAGATAGGTCGCCTCATCCGTCCCCAGGTCCTGCGCCGCCATCAGCTGCAGCACCTCGCCCTCAGCGATGGTCGCCGCCGCATCCGAAAGGATCGACAGCACCCGCAGGCTGCCCGGCTCCACCATCAACTGGAACGCCCTGGCGAACAGATAGTCCCCCACCAGCACCGAGGACTTGTTGTCCCACAGCAGGTTCGCCGTCGGCCGCCCCCGCCGCCGCTGGCTCTCATCCACCACGTCGTCATGCAGCAGGGTCGCGGTGTGGATGAACTCCACCGTGGCCGCCAGGTGAACATGGAACGGCCCGCCATAGCCACACAGCCGCGCCGCCGCCAGCACCAGCATCGGCCGCAGCCGCTTGCCACCTGCCTCGATCAGATGGGCGCTCACCTCCGGGATCCGCGGCGCATGTTCGCTGGCCATCCGCTCGCGGATCAGCCCGTTCACCGCATCCATGTCCGCCGCCAGCCAGTCAGCCAGCCGATCATGCGGTTTGCGCGCAGCCTCCTGGGTCGACTCGTCCAAACTCATGCCCCGCCCCGTTCGATCCTCGACAACGCCCGTCGGACCGGCTAGCCCCGGACCATGAGAGAAGTCCTGCGCAGCACCAATCCCGCCGACATCGCCTTCGCGACCGCGCTGCTTGCGGGCGAGGGTATACCTGCCTTCGAGATGGACGTCCACATGAGCGTCCTGGACGGGTCTCTGGGCATCTTGCCGCGCCGGATCATGGTGGCCGACCGCGACTGGTTCATCGCCGCATCGGTCCTGGCCGACAACAACCTGGGCGAGCGTCCGTGACCTTTGCCGAAGAGGACCTGTCCGACGACGCTTTCCTTTGCGGCCGCCTGCACCTTCTGCAACCGCTGAAGGGATACCGCGCCGCCACTGACCCGGTTCTGCTGGCCGCCGCCTGCCCGGCCACGCCCGGACAGTCTGTCCTGGACCTCGGCTGCGGCGCGGGCGCGGCGAGCCTGTGCCTCGCCAGCCGCGTACCCGGGCTGAGCCTGGCAGGACTGGAACTGCAACCGGCCTATGCCGCCCTCGCGCGTCGCAATGCCGAACGGAACGGCATCGCGCTGGAGGTGGCCGAAGGCGACCTGTCGCACATGCCCAAGGCGCTGCGAAGGGGGTTCGACCATGTCATCGCCAATCCGCCCTACTATCCCGCCGCAGGCACACCCTCGCCCCATGCGGCGCGCGACAGGGCCCTGCGCGAGGATACGCCCATCGGCGAATGGGTGACGGCGGCCCTGACGCGCCTGCACCCCGGCGGTTGGCTGACAATGATCCTCTCTGCCGCCCTGCTGCCCGGCGCGCTTGCCGCGCTTCCACCGCGGGGCGGATCGGCCCAGGTGCTGCCCCTGGCACCACGCGCGGGACGCGATGCGTCGCGCGTCATCCTTCGTGCGCGCAAGGGGGGAAAGGCCGCGTTCCGGATGCTGTTCCCCTTCGTCCTGCACGCCGGACCGGCCCATGACGGCGACCGCGAAAGCTACACGCCAGAGGCGAGTGCCGTCTTGCGCGGCGGTGGCGACCTGTCGGCTGCTTTTGGCTGATTTGTCGGCAGTTCACGGCCCCGGTCACGCCGGTTTCAGGTGACACGACTCGGGGATTGTGATGCTCTGATGACACTGGATCATCACAGGAGGACAGACATGACGGTTGCTTCGCATCTGCAGGAACTGCGCCGCAAGCACGAGGTGCTTTCCATCCAGGTCGAGGAAGCGCAGCGCAGTCCTGCGTCGGACGATTTCGAGATTGCCGCGATGAAGAAGCAGAAGCTCAAGCTGAAGGAAGAGATCACGCGCCTGATGCAGGCGTGACCTTCCGGGCGCTGGCGCGGGCCGCCAGCGCCGCTCCTCCGGCGATCAGGATCGCCGCCGCGAGGATTGTCCAGGACGGCGCCGTGATTCCGGCAAGCACCAGCGCCAGGGTGGAGAGCACGGGCGCCGCATACGAGGCGACACCCAGAACTTGGATGTCGCCTTTCTTCATCCCGATGTCCCAGGTGAAGAAGGCCGCGCCAACAGGACCAAGGCCCAGGGCAAGAACGGACAGCCAGCCGCGCAGGTCCACCGGCCAGACCGTTGGCTCGACCGCCAGGTGCACCGGCAGGGAGAGGGCAGCCGTGCCCAGGCAGAAGACCGTGACCACCTCGGTCGGAACCTCGCCCATGCGGCGCGACAGCACGGAATAGCCTGCCCAGGTCAGAGCACAAAGAAAACCCAGAAACAGGCCAAGCACGCTGCCCCCGGCTTCGCCGCCGCGCGCCAGGACGATCAGCGCCGCTCCGGCGAAAGCCACCAGCGCACCGATCACATGCTGCGGCAAGAGACGCTCGCCCGGCAGAAGCCCCGAGAACAGCACGATGAACAACGGCCAGAGATAGGCCATGAGCCCCGTTTCGGCCGAGGGGGCGACACGGAAAGCGGTGAAATACAGCGCATGATAGCCAAAGAGGCCAAGGATGCCGAAGGCATAGACCTTCCAGCTGATGCCGCTGAGCCGTGACAACCCGTTCCGCAGCGTCCAGATCAGGCCCAGGCTGCCGCCAAGGCCGAAGGTCAGCACGTTCAGCAGGAAGGGCGGCACCGGCGCCGATCCGATGGTCAGGAGCGCCAGCACCGACCACATGAGGATGGCGGTGAAGCCGATCAGGGTAGCCTTGCCGCGCGTCATGGATGCTGCCGTTCGCCTGAACCGTTGCGGTCTCTTGCCTAGAGGCCGGCGCCAGAAATGGAAAGGCCCCCGGATCGGGGGCCTTTGCCGGATCGTTGCGTGGCGATTTCAGACGAAGAACTGGCCGCCGTTGGCCGAAATGGTGGAACCGGTGATGAAGCCCGCCTCGTCCGAGGCGAGGAACACCACGATCCGCGCGATTTCCTCCGGCTCGCCCAGGCGGCCCACCGGGATCAGCGGGATGATGCGTTCGTTCAGCACCTTCTCGTCGATGGCCTTCACCATCTCGGTCGCGATATAGCCGGGGCAGATCGCGTTGACAGTGATGCCGGCGCGCGCGCCTTCCTGGGCCAGCGCCTTGGTGAAGCCCAGGTCACCCGCCTTGGCCGCCGAGTAATTCGCCTGGCCGGCCTGGCCCTTCTGGCCGTTGATCGAGGAAATGCTGATCACGCGGCCAAACTTGCGGTCACGCATCCCCGACCACAGCGGATGGGTCATGTTGAACAGGCCCGACAGGTTGGTGTCGATGACTTCCTTCCACTGGGCCGGGGTCATCTTGTGGAACATGGCGTCGCGGGTGATGCCCGCGTTGTTCACCAGGACGTCCACCGGGCCGAGGTCGGCCTCGACCTTGGCGATACCCTCCTTGCAGGCGTCGTAGTCGGCGACCGACCACTTGTAGGTGGGAATGCCGGTCTCGGCGGTGAACTTCGCCGCGGCTTCGTCATTGCCCGCGTAGTTCGCGGCGACGGTGTATCCCGCCGCCTTCAGCGCGACCGAGATCGCCGCGCCGATGCCGCGCGACCCGCCCGTGACAAGTGCAACCCGTGCCATCGTGATTCCTCCTTCGAAGGTATGCTTTGGTATGCCGTTGAAATGGTGTTACAGAAACGAAAGCCGGCGCGCAACATTGTTGCGCGCCGGCTTTGCTCATGCGGCGAAATGCTGCACTGCGGCGAAACTCAGGCGCGTTCCAGGCACATGGCCACGCCCATGCCCCCGCCGATGCACAGCGTGGCGAGGCCCTTCTTCGCGTCGCGGCGGTTCATCTCGAACAGCAGCGTGTTCAGGATGCGCGCGCCCGAAGCGCCGATGGGGTGGCCGATGGCGATCGCGCCGCCGTTGACGTTCACGATGGCGGGGTCCCAGCCCATGTCCTTGTTCACAGCGCAGGCCTGGGCGGCAAAGGCTTCGTTCGCCTCGACCAGATCGAGATCGCCCACTTTCCAGCCCGCCTTTTCCAGCGCCTTGCGGCTGGCGAAGATCGGACCGACGCCCATGATCGACGGGTCAAGCCCGGCGGTCGCGTAAGAGGCGATGCGCGCCAGCGGCTTCAGCCCGCGCTTGGCGGCTTCGGCTTCGGTCATCAGCACCACCGCGGCCGCGCCATCATTGATGCCAGAGGCATTGGCAGCCGTTACCGAGCCGTCCTTGGCGAAGGCGGGGCGCAGCTTCTGCATGGCTTCCAGCGTGGCGCCGTGACGGATGTATTCGTCGGCATCCACCACCACGTCTCCCTTGCGGGTCTTGATGGTGAAGGGGATGATCTCGTCCTTGAACTTGCCGGCCTTTTGCGCGGCTTCAGCCTTGTTCTGGCTGGCCAGCGCGAATTCGTCCTGCATGTCGCGGCTGATTTGCCACTGGTTCGCGACGTTCTCGGCGGTCTGACCCATGTGATAGCCGTTGAAGGCATCCCACAGACCGTCCTTGATCATCGAGTCGATGAAGTTCAGGTCGCCCATCTTCTGGCCAGCGCGCAGATGCGCGACATGGGGCGACAGCGACATGCTTTCCTGGCCGCCAGCCACCACGATGGCCGCATCGCCAAGCTGCACATGCTGGGCGCCAAGCGCAACGGCGCGCAGGCCCGAGCCGCAGACTTGGTTGATGCCCCATGCGCTGGCTTCCTTGGGCAGGCCAGCCTTGATCGCGGCCTGACGGGCCGGATTCTGGCCCTGACCGCCGGTCAGCACCTGGCCAAGGATGGTTTCGCTCACCTCGGACTTGTCGATACCGGCGCGGTCCACCACCGCCTCGATCACCGCCGCGCCCAGATCATGCGCGGGCGTGGTGGCGAAAGAGCCGTTGAAGCTGCCGACAGCGGTGCGTCCCGCCGAGACGATGACGACATTGGTCATTGCGATTGGCCTCCGTTCCTGAGCCGTTTGGCCGGGAAGGGCTGGCCCCCCCGCCTTCAGCTTCGGCCCTAAGCCCTGTTTGTTGCAAAAGCAAGAAAGATGCCCGACCAATATGCCGCAGCGGCAATCTGGCTCTGCTGAGTCATGCGCGGCGGGCGGCCGCCTCCTCCCATGCCGGTTTCAAGCTTGGGGCGCCGATCAGATAGCCCTGCAGGCAGTCGACGCCCAGACCACGCAGAATCTCGCCCTCTGTCGCGGTTTCAACGGCAACGGCAACTGTGACCATGCCGAAGGGACGTGCCACGCCAACCAGCGCCGCCGCCAGGGCCTTCACGTCGGCGTCGCGGTCGATACCGCGCACCGCCCGCGCGTCGATCTTGGCGAAATCGAAGTAGAAATCGCGCAGGCGGCCCAGTGCCGTGGTGCCACCGCCAAAGTCGTCCAGGGCGAAGGCCACGCCCAACTTCTGCATTTCGGCCATGAAGGCCGAGAGGGTTTCCGGCACCGTCATCGCCGATTCCTCGCCAATTTCTAGGATCAGCCGTTCGGCGATGGTCGGCGCCGCAGACAGACCCTTGTTCAACACCCTTTGCCAGCGCGGATAGCCGATCGAACGGGCCGAGACATTGACCGAAATGCGCAGTTCAGGCTGGCGGGCAAGGGTCGCCAGACCCTGTTCCAGGGCCAGGCAGTCGATCTCGCGCCCCATCTCGTGACGTTCGACGGCGCCCATGAAATCGCGCGCCGGAATGATGCGGCCGGCCGTATCCAGCACCCGGACCAGCCCTTCGTGGAAGGCGATGCGCGTCACATCGGCGGCCATCACCACCGGCTGCCAGGCCAGACGGATACGCCGCGCATCTATGGCCTTGCGCACCAGGGCCAGGGTTTCGCGGTCGGCCTGGCTGATCGCCATCTCGAGCGGGGAGGACAATGCCGCCGCCTTCGCCGCCTTCTCGACCAACCTGTCCGCCGCCATGATGCCCCCGCACCCAGACCCTTGATGCCGCCACCTTGTCGCCATCGGCGTAAAGCCGCGGTAAAGGAATACAATTCGCCGGAATTCAGAGGCACCCGATGAGCACGACCGACCAGCCGGGGCGCTGCCCCTGGTGCGGCACCGATCCCCTGTATGTCAGCTATCACGACACCGAATGGGGCGTGCCCGAGTTCGACAGCCGCGCGCTGTGGGAAAAGCTGATCCTCGACGGCTTCCAGGCCGGGCTCGCCTGGATCACCATCCTGCGCAAGCGCGAGGCGTTCCGCACGGCCTTCGCCGGGTTCCGCCCGGACATCATCGCCGGATGGGGCGAAGCAGACGTAAGCCGCCTGCTGCAGGATGCGGGAATCGTGCGGCACCGCGGCAAGATCGAAGGCACCATCCGCTCGGCACAGGCGTTCATGCAGATCGAGGAGCGGACGCCCTTTTCCGAATTCCTCTGGCGACATCTGGATGGCCAGCCCCTTGTGAACCATTTCCGCAGCCCATCCGAAGTTCCGATAGAAACCGCTGTTTCGAAACAGATTTCGAAGGAGCTTAAGGCTCAGGGCTTCACCTTCTGCGGGCCGACCATCGTTTATGCCTTCATGCAGGCGACCGGCATGGTGAACGACCATCTGGTGACGTGCCACCGCCACCCCTCTTTCGCCGCGCTTGCGAAATAGCCCCTTCCGGCCTAGGGAACCTTGGCCAGCCAGGAGTCTCCCGATGTCCGACAGCAACACGCGTCTTGTCGATCTGGGCCTTCAGGGCGGCGGCGCACATGGCGCCTTCACCTGGGGCGTGCTGGACCGGCTTCTCGAAGAAGACTGGCTGGAGTTCGACGGGGTGTCGGGCACCTCGGCCGGGGCGATGAATGCGGCCGTCTTCGTGGACGGGTTGGCCGCCGGAGGGCGCGAGGGCGCCCGTATGGCGCTGGAAAGGTTCTGGCGCAGGGTGGCGGATGCCGGGCGGACCAGCCCGATGCAGCGCGGCCTGATCGAACGGATGCTGGGCCTCTGGACACTGGACTACTCGCCCGTATTCCTGGCCCTGGAAGCCAGCGCACGCATGATCTCGCCCTATGACCTGCACGCGGTGACGGGCAACCCGCTGGAGACCATCCTCGCCGAATGCGTCGATTTTGACCGGCTGTCGCGGGCTCCGACCAAGCTGTTCGTGAACGCGACTAACGTCCGCACCGGCCGCGGTCGTATTTTTCGCAATGCCGAAGTCACGCCCGAGGTGCTTCTGGCCTCGGCCTGCCTGCCCACGATGTTCCAGGCGGTGGAAATCGACGGCGACGCCTATTGGGACGGCGGCTATTCCGGCAACCCCTCGATCACGCCGCTGGTGCGGGAATGCCGGTCGCATGACACGATCCTCGTGCAGATCAACCCGATCCGCCGGCCCGAACCGCCACGCACGGCGCGCGACATCCAGAACCGGCTGAACGAAATCGCCTTCAACTCGGTGCTCATCAAGGAACTGCGGGCGCTGGCCCTGATCCGCGACGTGGTTGATCCTGGGACCGGTGACGGTCGCCTGATCAAGGCGATGCGCGTCCACCGCATCGCGTCGGACCTGATGCTGGAACTCGGCTATTCCTCGAAACTGCTGGTGGAATGGGACTTCTTCACCATGCTGCGGGACGATGGCCGCAAGGTGGCGGACGAGTTCCTGGCGTCTCATGGCAAGGACATCGGCATCCGCTCGACACTGGACCTGGACGCCTATCTGGAGGGGATCTGATCATGGGGCTTCTCGGCATCCTTGTCGGCCTTGCCGGGCTGGTCTTCCTGTCCTTCCGGGGCTGGACCATCCTGGTCGTTGCGCCCCTGGCCGCGCTGATCGCCGCCCTGGCCGCAGGCGAGCCGCTGCTTGCCCACCTGACGCTGACCTACATGCCCGCCGCAGCCGGCTTCGTGGCGCAGTTCATGCTGATCTTCCTTCTCGGTGCCCTGTTCGGCAAGCTGATGGAGGACAGCGGCTCGGTCTCGCTGATTGCCGACTGGATGATCCGGAGGCTGGGAACCGGGAGGACGATCCTGGCCGTCGTGCTGGCAGGGGCGCTGGTGACCTATGGCGGGGTCAGCCTGTTCGTGGCCTTCTTCGTGATCGGCCCCATGGCGATGCAGCTGTTCCGGCAGGCCAACCTTCCGCGCCGCCTGATGCCGGCCACCATTGCGCTTGGCACCACGACCTTCACGATGACCGCCCTGCCCGGCACGCCAGCGATCCAGAACACCATCCCGATGCCCTTCTTCGGGACGACCTCCTTTGCTGCGCCGGTGTTGGGCCTGCTGGCCTCGGCCATCATCCTGAGCTTTGGGCTTTGGTGGCTGGGCCGGGCCGAGGCCCGGGCGCGGGCGGCAGGCGAGGGGTTCGACGGTCTGACGGCAGACACGGTGGCTTTGACCGAGGATCCGGTGCTGCGGGGCAAGACCGCGACGGCCACGGGGTTCGACGTGTCAGAGGCCGCGCTGCCCGACCCGGTGCCGACGCCGGCCTCGGTGGCGCTCGCGCTGCTGCCACTGGGCGTGGTGATCGTGGTCAACCTCCTGATGTCCTTCGTGGTGCTGCCGGGGATGGACCTGGAGTTCCTGGCGGGGCCGCAGTGGGGGGGTGCGACTCTGGGCTCGGTGGCGGGGGTCTGGTCGGTGGTGGTCGCGCTGGCGGCGGCGATCGTGGTGCTGGTGGCCACCACCCGGCCGGCCCGCGCCGCCCTGCGCGCCACGGTGGATGCCGGGGCCAATGCCTCGGTCCTGCCGCTCCTGTCCGTCGCCAGCCTTGTGGGCTTCGGGGCGGTGGTGGCGGCGATGCCGGCGTTCCAGCTGGTCAGCGACTGGGTGCTGGGACTGGGGGGCGGACCGCTGGTGTCGCTGGCCGTGGCGACCAATGTCCTGTCGGCCCTGACCGGCTCGGCCTCGGGCGGGCTGACCATCGCGCTGGAGGCGCTGGCGCCCACCTATCTGGCCCGCGCGGCCGAGGCGGGGATCGACCCCGGCACCCTGCACCGGGTGGCGACCATCGCGGCGGGGACGCTGGACAGCCTGCCCCACAACGGGGCGGTGGTGACCCTGCTGGCGGTCTGCGGCACCACCCACCGGGAGGGCTATGGGCCGGTGGCCATGACGGCCATCGTGGGGCCGGTGATCGCGCTGGTGGTGGTCGTGGCGGTGGGCACCCTGGTCTGAGGCGAGGGCGTCCGAGCTCGGACGCTGTCTCGATTCAATGATTTCAATGTGTTACGAAGCCGAATTAACTCGGACTTCGTACTTTGGAGCTTCCGGCGCAGTCGCGGCCCAAGGGTGCCGCCACCAGACGGATGTTTCGGGACGGTCGATCCGCCCCCCGCAGCAGGATCGGCCGGGCGCCGTGAACGGAGGCGCAACCCTTACCCTCCGCTGAAACCTGTCGTAGGCTCGGACGGGACCGGCACGGATGCGCAATCCGGCCCGATGGGGAAGCGAAGGAGGGATGATGCGGTCTTCGCTGGAGATTTATGACCTTGCCTCGGGCCGGTCGCGGGTGGTGCTGCAGACGGATGCGGTGATCGAGGCGCCGAACTGGGCGCCCTCGGGCGATCACCTTCTGGTCAATGGCGGCGGGCGGCTGTTCCGGGTTCCCCTGGACGCGCCCCGGCTGGTGCCCCTGGACACCGGCCATGCCATGCGGCTGAACAACGACCACGGCATTTCGCCCGATGGAAAGTGGCTGGCGATTTCCAGCCACCGCGGCCGGGGATCGGAGATCTTCGTGATGCCGGCGGCGGGCGGCACCCTGCGGCTGGTCAGCCCCGACGCGCCGAGCTGGTGGCACGGCTGGTCGCCCGATGGAACGCGGCTGGCTTATGTCGCGGCGCGGAACGAGCGGCGCGTGATCGACGTCTACACGATTGCGGTGGCAGGCGGGGAAGAGACGCGCCTGACCTGGGGCGAAGGGCATTGCGACGGGCCGGATTACAGCCCGGACGGCGCGCATATCTATTACAACTGCGACCGCGACGGCCATGCGCAGATCTGGGTGATGGGTGCGGACGGGTCGGGGCAGCGCAAGCTGTTCGCGGATGACCATGTCAACTGGTTCCCGCATCCCTCGCCCTGCGGGCGGCATCTTCTGTATCTGGCCTATCCGCCGGGGACGACCGGGCATCCGGCGGATTTGCCAGTGGCTCTGGTTCTGGCCGACACGCAAGGCGCCAACCGGCGACGCGTGCTGGAGTTCAACGGCGGTCAGGGCACGATGAACGTGCCGAACTGGGCGCCGGACGGATCGGCCTTTGCCTATGTGCGGTACGAGGCGCCGGGTCGGTAGGCGTTGCCTGCGGCGGGCGGAGCGGGTAAAAGACGGCCAGGGTCCGCAGTTCACCCAGGCGCCACCGGTCCTTAAAGGACAGCTGAACCTGCCAGATGACCGGTCGCACGCATCCTTTCGTGCCCGTTCGCCAAGCCGGTGGCCAGCGACACGCAGGGCACGTCACGAGGACGCCATGACCCGAACCGCCCTTCCCTTCGAAGTGGACGACATTTCCGCGCTTGCCCGATCGCTGGCACAGCAATTGAGCGAGGTGCCGGAGCCCGGCCACCAGAGCCTCTTGAACATGCTGGCGCGCGGCGCCGGGTTCCGCAACTTCCAGCATTTCCGCGCCTCGGCCACAGCGGCGGATCGTCTGGCGGTGCCGGCCGCCGCGCCCGACATGACGCGGGTGGCGCAGGTCTTGCGCCATTTCGACGAGGCCGGGCGGCTGGCACGCTGGCCGTCGAAGACCTGGATGCAGCATCTGGCGATCTGGGCGCTGTGGAGCCGGTTTCCGCGCGACACGGGCCTGACCGAACGGCAGGCCAGCGCGCTGATCGACGACTGGCACGGGTTCGGCGATGCCGCGATCCTGCGGCGCACGATGGTGGAGCGGGGGCTTCTGTCGCGGGTGACGGGCGGCAACGAATACCGCCGGATCGAGGCGCCGCCACCGCCCGAAGCGCGGGCGCTGATCCGCCACCTGCATGGCGGTGGGGCGCGGGCCTGAGCCGGCTACTCGGCCATTGCTTTAAGCACGGCCTGGGCGTTGGCGCTGTCCCATTCGGCATCGCCGATCAGGCGGGCGACTTCCTGACCTTCGGGGTTGAGGATCACTGTCACCGGCAGGGCCAGAACGCCCATGGCGCGGGACAGGTCCGCCTTGGGATCGCGCAGCACGGTCAGGTTCTGCACCCCGGCTTCGGTGAAAAAACGGTCGATGGCCTCGGGCGCGTTGCGCCCGGTGGCCACCGGCAGCACGACGATGCCGGGCATCGCCGCCTGAAGCCGGTCGAGCGCCGGCATCTCTTCCCGGCAGGGGGCGCACCAGGTGGCCCAGAAGTTCAGGACCACCCATTTGCCTCGGTATTCGTCAAGGCTGCGGGGGGCATCCTGCATGTCGATCAGCACGGCTTCGGGCAGGGCGGCGGGCGGTTCGATGGCCGCCAGCTTCTTCATGTCGCCCTCGCGCAGCGCCATGGCGGCGGGCACGTCGGCCGCCACGGGGTTTGCACCCACGAGAAGGGCCGTATAAAGCACCGCCATCATCATCCGCATTCCCGTTCCCTCCGAAGGGCAGCCCATGACATCGACCGCCGATACCACCTCGACCCAGGCCAATGCCATGTGGGGCGGGCGCTTTGCCGAGGGACCCGACGCGATCATGCAGGCGATCAACGCCTCGATCGGCTTTGACCGCCGGCTTTACGCGCAGGACATCGCCGGGTCCCGTGCCCATGCCGCGATGCTGGCGGCGCAGGGCATTCTCACGGATAGCGATGCTCAGTCGATCCGGGAAGGGCTGCTCACGGTCTTGTCAGAGATCGAGGCGGGGCAATTCCCCTTTCGCGTGGAGCTTGAGGACATCCATCTGAACGTGGAAAGCCGGCTAACCGAGATCATCGGCGAGGCGGGCAAGCGGCTGCACACCGGGCGGTCGCGCAATGACCAGGTGGCGGTGGATTTCCGGCTTTGGGTGCGCGACCAGTGCGACGCGGCGATTTCCGGGCTGACGGCGCTGATGCGGGCCTTTGTCGCCCAGGCCGAGGCAGGCGCTGACTGGGTGATGCCTGGGTTCACGCATTTGCAGACCGCGCAGCCGGTGACCTGGGGCCACCACATGATGGCCTATGTTGAAATGCTGGCGCGGGACCGGTCGCGGTTTGCCGATGCGCGGGCGCGGATGAACGAATGCCCCCTGGGCGCGGCGGCGCTGGCGGGGACCTCCTTCCCCATCGACCGGCACAGGACGGCGGCCGAGCTGGGCTTTGACCGGCCCACGGCCAATTCGCTGGATTCGGTGGCGGACCGCGACTTCGCGCTGGAGTTCCTTTCGGCCGCGGCGATCTGCGCCATGCACCTGTCGCGCTTTGCGGAAGAGCTGGTGATCTGGTCTTCGGCGCAGTTCCGGTTCGTGCGGCTGTCGGATCGCTGGACCACCGGGTCGAGCATCATGCCGCAGAAGAAGAACCCGGACGCGGCAGAGCTGCTGCGCGCCAAGCTGGGGCGCATCCTTGGGGCCAACGTGGCGCTGTTCACGGTGATGAAGGGTCTGCCGCTGACCTATTCCAAGGACATGCAGGAAGACAAGGAACAGGTCTTCGACGCGGCGGACAGCCTGATGCTGGCGCTGGCGGCGATGACCGGCATGGTGGGCGACATGACCGCCAACCGCGAGGTTCTGGCGGCGGCGGCGGGGGCCGGGTTCTCGACCGCGACGGATCTGGCCGACTGGCTGGTGCGGGCGCTTGGCCTGCCGTTCCGCGAGGCGCATCACGTGACCGGCGCGCTGGTGGCGCTGGCCGAGGCCAAGGGATGCGATCTGGACGAGCTGTCGCTGAGCGAGATGACCTCGGTGCATCCGGGCATCACCCAGGAGGTCTATTCCGTGCTGGGAGTCGAGAATTCGGTGCGGTCGCGCATGTCCTATGGCGGCACCGCGCCGGACCGGGTGCGCGAGCAGGTCGCGCGCTGGAAGACGCTTCTGGGCTGAGAGGATGCCATGCTGAGACGGATTGCCCCCCTGATGCTGGTGCTGCTGGCCGCCTGCGGCATCGACGGCGACCCGATCCCGCCGCCGGTGGAGGCGGGACCGAACCCCGGCGTCACCGTGACGGGCGACGCGCAGATGGGCATCGTGAAGCCCTTCGGCGGCGGCTGAGGGGCAAACCCTTCGAAGAAACTTGCCGTTCGCCGGTCTGGCCGCTATCCCCTCGCCGATGCCCGGCGGGAGCCCGAGATGGACCATTTCCTGTATCGTGACGGCGCGCTTCATGCCGAGGACGTGGCGATCCCCGAGATCGCGGCGGCGGTGGGCACGCCGTTCTATGTCTATTCCGCCGCCACGCTGACCCGTCATTACCGGCTGTTCACCGAGGCGCTGACGCCCTTGCCGCATCTGGTGTGCTTTGCGATCAAGTCGCTGTCGAACGTGGCGGTGCTGAAGCTTCTGGGCGACCTGGGCGCGGGCATGGACGTGGTGTCGGGCGGCGAGTACCGGCGCGCGAAGGCGGCGGGCGTGCCGGGCAGCCGGATCGTGTTTTCGGGCGTGGGCAAGACGCGCGAGGAGATGCGGCTGGCGCTGGAAGGCGGCATCCGGCAGTTCAACGTGGAATCCGAGCCTGAGATGCGGGCGCTGTCCGAGGTGGCGACCGCGCTTGGCGTGGTGGCGCCGATTGCGGTGCGGGTGAACCCGGACGTGGATGCCAGGACCCATGCCAAGATCGCCACCGGCAAGTCGGAGAACAAGTTCGGCATCCCGATCGCGCGGGCGTCCGAGGTCTATGCCGAGGCGGCGCGGCTGCCGGGCCTCAGGGTCGTGGGTATCGACGTGCATATCGGCAGTCAGCTGACCGAGCTTGCGCCTTTCGAAGCGGCCTACACCAAGGTGGCCGAGCTGACGCAGCGCCTGCGCGGCGAGGGGCATGTGATCGAGCGGCTGGATCTGGGCGGGGGGCTGGGCATCCCCTACACCCGGTCGAACGAGGCGCCGCCCCTGCCGTCGGATTATGGCGCGATGGTCAAGCGGGTGCTGGGGGGTCTCGGCTGCGAAATCGAGATCGAGCCGGGGCGGCTGATCTCGGGCAATTCGGGGCTGCTGGTTGCCTCGGTCATTTATGTGAAGCAGGGCGAGGGGCGGGATTTCCTGATCCTTGACGCGGCGATGAACGATCTGGTGCGCCCGGCCATGTACGAGGCGCATCACGACATCATCCCGGTGACCGAGCCGCCGCCCGCCAGCCCGACGCAACCGTTCGATGTGGTGGGCCCGGTCTGCGAAACGGGCGACACCTTTGCGCGGGGGCGTGAGATGCCGCTCTTGGCCGAGGGCGACCTTGTGGCCTTCCGGTCGGCCGGGGCCTATGGCGCGGTGATGGCCAGCGAATACAATTCGCGCCCGCTGATCCCCGAAGTGCTGGTGAAGGGGGATCACTTCGCCGTCATCCGGGCACGACCGAGCTTTGACGAAATCTTGAACCGCGATACCATTCCATCGTGGTTGTAAGGCCGTGCCCGCGCCGGGCGGGCACGACCCGAAAGGACGAATGGCAGACCCAACGCCCGATCATCTGATGCGGCAGCTGCGCTGGCCCCTGCGCCTGACCCTTGTCGGGCTTTGGGCCGAGCGTCTGTCGCGCGCGTTCTGGCCGTTCTGGACGATCCTTCTGGCGATTCTGGCGGCCTTTTCCTTCCGTTTCCAGGATTCCGCCCCCATCGAGGCGATCTGGATCGTCGTGGTGCTGGCCGGGATTGGCCTGCTTTGGACGGCGGTCAACGGCTTGCGGGCTTTTCGCCGGCCGAAACTGGCCGAGGCCATGGCGCGGCTCGACTCGGCCCTGCCGGGCCGGCCTCTGGCCGCGCTGACCGATGCGCAGGCAGTGGGGGGCGACGATCCCGCGTCTCGTGCCGTCTGGGCCGCGCATCTGGCGCGCATGGCCGAACGGGCGCGTCAGGCAAAGCCCGTGGCGCCCAACCTGCGGCTGGCCGAGCGCGACCCCTTCGCGCTGCGCTATGTCGCGCTGACCGCCTTTGTCATCGCGCTGGCCTTCGGGTCGGTGCTGCGGGTGGCGGAAGTGGCCGCGCTGGCGCCCGGTGCGCGCGGCAATGTGGCGGCGGGACCGACCTGGGAAGGATGGGCACAGCCGCCCGCCTATACCGGCAAGCCCGCGTTGTATCTGCCCGACCAGAAGGGCGACCGCCTGACCCTGCCGGCGGGCACGAAGATTTCTGTCCGGCTTTATGGCGAAGTCGGCGACCTGACGCTGTCCGAGACCGTTTCGGCGCGCACGGATGTTCCGGCCGCTTCTGACCCGGCGCAGGATTTCGAGGTGAACCAGTCCGGCCGGGTGGAGATTTCCGGCCCCGGCGGGCGGGTGTTCCAGATCGTGGCGCAGCCCGACATGGCGCCCACGGTTGCGCCAGAGGGTGAGATTGGCCGCGAGGGCGACGGTCGGTTCAAGCAGGGCTACAAGGCGCAGGACGATTACGGCATCACCGGCGGCAGTGTGACCGTTGCGCTGGACATGGCCGCCCTGGACCGCCGCTATGGTCTGGCCACCGAGCCAGAGCCCATCGAGCCCGTGGTTCTGGATCTGCCCTTGCCTGTGACAGGCAACCGCGCCGATTTCACCGAGACGCTGGTGGACGACTTGTCGCAAAGCATCCTGGCGAACATGCCGGTGACGATGACCTTCGAGGTTTCGGATGCGTCGGGCCGCCGGGGCGAGGCGGCGCCGATCCAGGTGGTCATGCCGGGCAAGCGGTTCTTCGACCCGCTGGCGGCGGCGCTGATCGAGATGCGGCGCGACCTGATGTGGAACCGCAGCAATGCGCCGCGCGCGGTCGAGATCCTGAAGGCGATCCAGAACGAGCCGCAGGATCTGATCCGCAGCCAGCGCGCCTATCTGAAGCTGCGCGTGCTGACGCGCGAGATGGAGGCGCAACAGGTCAGCCTGACACCCGAGCAGCGCGACGAGTTCGTGCAGCAACTGTGGGACCTGGCGCTTCTGATCGAGGAAGGCAGCCTGGATTCCGCGCGCGCGCGTCTGGAACGCGCGCAGGATCAGTTGAACGAGGCGATCCGCAACGGCGCGTCGAAGGAAGAGATCGACCGCCTGATGCAGGAAATGCGCGAGGCGCTCAACGATTACATGCGCCAGCTGGCGCAGCAGGCCGAGAACAACCCCGACAGTCAGCAGTCCCAGGACATGCAGGGGATGCAGATGACCGGCAACCAGCTGCAGGAGATGCTGGACCAGCTGCAGAAGCTGATGGAGGAAGGCAAGACCGCCGAGGCGCAAGAGCTGATGGAGATGCTGCAGCAGCTGATGCAGAACATGCAGGTCACGCAGGGCCAGGGTCAGGGCCAGGGTGGCCCCGGCGGCCAGGCGATGCGCGACATGCAGGATGCGCTGCGCGACCAGCAGGGGCTGGCGGACGATACCTTCCGCGACCTGCAGGATGGGCAGGAGGGCCAACAGGAGGGGCAGCAGGACGGCCAGCAAGAGGGACAGCAACCGGGCGAGGGCACGCTGTCCGAGCGCCAGCGCGAACTGTCCGACCGGCTGGGCGAGCTGGGCCAGGGCCAGCTTCCGGGCGATGGCACCGAAAAGGGTGAAGAGGGCCGCCGCGAGCTGGACCGCGCGGGTCGCGCCATGGAGGAAGCCGAGCGCGCGTTGCGCGAGGGCGATCTGGCAGGGGCATTGGATCGCCAGGCCGAGGCGATGGAGGCCCTGCGCGAAGGGATGCGCGACTTCGGCGAGGCCATGGCAGAGGCGCAGCGCCAGGATGGCAGCGGCACCGAGGGCGACCGCATGGGCAGCCTGGACCCGAACAGCCAGCGCGATCCGCTGGGGCGCGAGCCGGGCGATTCGGCACGCATCGGGTCGGACCGCAACATGTTGCAGGGGCCCGATGTCTATCGCCGCGCGCAGGATCTGCTGGACGAAATCCGCCGCCGGTCTGGCGAGATGTCGCGCCCGGATGACGAGCGCGACTATCTGAAGCGGCTCCTGGATCTGTTCTGAGGGGCGCTGGCCTGAGTGCCGCGAGGCGACGGGACGCTGGCTTGCGACCCGTCAGCCGCCGGGCGCGGGAGAGACGCTTTCAACCGCGCCGGTGGCCGATTTCAGCAAGCCATCAAGGTACAGCCGGGCGGAATCCACCGCGCCGACATAGCCATCCAGGGCGGGTTTCAGCGCGGGAACCTGGGCCGCGAAGCGCGGCGCCATCAGGTAGGTCACAGCGAGGATCAGCGCGAGCAGGATCATCAGCATGAAGCCCCGGCCAAAGCCGCCGCGGCGGGGCGACATGTCGTCGGGCGCCAGGCCGCTGGCAAGGCCGGCCCGGTCGTCCGTGGCGCGCAGGGTGGAGTTGATTTCCTCGATGTCCGGCAGCTGGCCGCGGCGCGACGCGCGCGAGGGGGCAACCCCGGCCTCGGCCGCGGCTTCGCGCGCGATATCTTCGGCAGAGGGGATCACCTCGACGGGCTTTGCGCGGGCGCGGGCCTCGCGCTCGGCGGCGGCGCTGGCGGCAACGGCACCGGCGACGGCGCTGTCCAGCCCGAGGTCGGGCTGGGTTTCGATGGTGCGCATCGCCTCGGCGCGGCGGGCATTGGCCTCGCGCTCGGCCTCTTCCTTCAGGACGGCGAGCACGGAATCGTCCAGCGTGCGGGGCTGGCGGGGGCTGGCCGACTGATCGGGGGGCGGCGGCTCCGGTTCGTCATCGTCGTCCTCGCCCGGAAGCGGTGACGCGATGGCCGGGACCGCGACGGGTTCCGGTTCGTCGAAGACCTCGGCCTCCGCCTCCGCCTCGGCCTCGACATGAGGGGGAAGCTGGAACCAGCCATGGCCACAGTTGGAACACTGCACATCCCGACCGGTGTCCGGGATGGCGGCGTCGTCAACCTCGTATTCCGCGCTGCAATTGGGGCAGATCAGCCGCATGGATGTTCCGGCCTGTTTCCGTTTTGCCCTATCTTGTAGCAACGATGCCGCGTGTCTCCAAGTCTTTGTGGCCATTCCCGAAGCAGCCGCATTGAAGTTGTGCGCGCCTTGGGCAATTCTGCCGCGCATATCCGAACGGGGCAGGACGTGATCGCCTTCGACAATGTCGCCTACAGCTATGGCGGGGGAGAGCTTCTGTCGGAGGTCTCGCTTCGGCTTGCGCCTGGGTCGTTCCATTTCCTGACCGGGCCGTCCGGTGCGGGGAAATCGACGCTGATCAAGCTGGCCTATGCCGAACTGATGCCGACCGCCGGACGGGTGACGATCTTCGACCGCGAGGTGCGGGGCCTGTCGCGCGACGACATCGCCCGGGCGCGGCGGCGCATCGGGGTGGTGCACCAGAATGTCGAGTTCCTGGACCACCTGCCGCTGATCACCAACGTGACGCTTCCGCTGGCCGTGTCGGACCGCGCGCCCAACCCGCAGGACGTGTCGGACCTGCTGACCTGGGTGGGCCTGCAGAACCACGCCGATGCCCTGCCGCCTTCGCTTTCGGGGGGCGAGCGGCAGCGGGCGGCGGTGGCGCGCGCGGTGATCATGGGGCCGGATGTCATTCTGGCCGACGAACCCACGGGCAACCTGGACTGGGAGATGTCGCTGCGCCTGCTGACGCTGCTGGTCGAGCTGAACCGGATGGGCAAGACCATCCTGATCGCCACGCATGACCTGAACCTGATCCGCAACGCGAAAAGCCAGGTGGCGGCCCGCGTGCTGCGCATCCGCAACCGTCGCGTCCAGCTTGCGGGGGCCGACCTGTGAGCGAGACGGTGCGCGATGCGGGCAGTCTTCTGCGCGGCGACCGCCAGGCCGACCGGGTGGTGCCACCCTCTGGTCCGGCGGCGCGGCTGACGAGCTTCACGGCCGGGGCGATGGCATTCCTGGCGGTGTTTGCGCTGGCGCTCTCGCTGGCCTCGGGCCGGCTGGCCGACCGGTGGGCGGGGGCCTTGGCGCGCACGGCGACCATCCGCATCTCGGCCCCGACGGACCAGTTGGCGGCGCAGACCCAGATCGTGCTGGACATCCTGGCGCAGACGCCGGGCGTCGCTGCCGCGCGCGCGCTGACCGACGAGGAGCAGAAGGCGCTGCTGGAGCCCTGGTTCGGACCCGACCTGCCGGTGGACGCCCTGCCGCTGCCCCGGCTGATCGAGCTGACCGAGGGCGATCCCGGCTATGACGGCGAGGGCCTGCGCCTGCGGCTTTCGGCCGAGGCGCCCGGGGCGATCCTGGACGACCATACCCGCTGGCGTCGCCCGATGGCCGAAGCCGCCAGCCGGCTGCGCCTCTTGGGGGTGCTCTCCATCGCGCTGATCGGCGCGGCGCTGGCGGCGATGGTGACGCTGGCCGCCACGGCCGCGCTGGCGGCCAATGCGCAGGTGATCCGCGTGCTGCGGCTGGTCGGCGCGCGCGACAGCTATATCGCCCGCGCCTTCGTGCGCCGCTTCACCCTGCGCGCGCTTGGCGGTGCGGCTGTGGGCACCGCCGCCGCAATGATCGGCGTGGCCTTCCTGCCGGCGGTGGACGAGGCGGGCGGCTTCCTGACCGGCCTTGGCTTTCAGGGCTGGGCCTGGGCCATTCCTCTGGCCCTGCCGCCGCTGGCCGGGCTGGTGGCCTTTGTCGCAACCCGCACGGCGGCTCTGCGCAAGCTTCGGGAATTGACCTGATGATCGTGATCCGCTGGGTTCTTTCGCTGATCTTCATCGTCCAGATGTATCTGGCCATGGCGGTGCTGGCCGTGGTCTTTGCGCCTTTCGCGCTGTTCTCGCGCCAGGCGGCGCTGCGCGCCTGCCACACCTATTGCGCCTGGGTGATCTTCACCGCGCGGCTCCTGTGCGGCATCCGGTCCGACGTGCGGGGCACGCCACCCACCGGCGAGGCGGTTATTGCCGCCAAGCACCAGAGCTTCTTCGACATCATCCTGATCTTCCACGCCGTGCCCCGCGCCCGGTTCATCATGAAGCGCGAGCTGATGTATGTGCCCTTCCTGGGCCAATATGCCCTGCGCATCGGCTGCATCCCGGTGGACAGGGGCAAGCGCGGCGCGGCCATCATCAAGATGAAGGCCGACGTCGCCAAGGGGGCGGGGTTTCCGGGCCAGCTGATCATCTATCCCCAGGGCACCCGCGTCGCGCCCGGCGCGAAGCTGCCCTACAAGATCGGCACCGGCCTGATCTATGAACAGCTTGGCCAGCCCTGCGTGCCGGTGGCAACCAATGTGGGCGTGCTGTGGCCCAAGCGCAGCCTGCTGCGGACCCCAGGAACGGCAGTGGTGGAGTTCATGCCCGAAATCCCGCCGGGACAGCCCGTGCCGACCTTCATGCGCCAACTGGAAGCGATGATCGAACCCGCGTCCGACCGGCTGATGGCCGAGGCCGGGTTCCGCCTGCCGGCTTGAGATGGCAACGCGGGCCGAGACCATTCCGCCAATCCTGGATGCCGTGCCGGGCACGACCGCACGCCGGATGTTCGGTGAATACGCGATCTACCTGAGCGGCCGGGTGGTGGCGCTGGTCTGCGACGACCGGCTGTGGGTCAAGGCGATGGATGAGGCCCGCGCCCTGCTGCCCGGCGCCGAGGAAGAGCCGCCGTTTCCCGGCGCCAAGCCCTACCTGGCGGCCGATGCCTGGCTGGACGAGCCCGAGGTTCTGACCGAAGCCCTGCGCGCCGTCGCGGAGGCCCTGCCGCCGCCCAAGCCGAAAAGCCCGAAGACCCGCAAGCCGAAAGGGGCCGCCTGATATGGACTGGATCACCGATCTTGACGCACTGCACAGCCATTACGGCACGCCCGCCGCCCCGGCGATGCGCAAGGTAACGGACAGCCTGACACCGTCCTACCGCGCCTTCATCGAACGGTCGCGCTTCTGCGTGCTGTCCACCGTCGGCCCCGAGGGCACCGATGGCAGCCCGCGCGGCGATCAGGGGCCGGTGGTGACAGTGGCGGACCGGCAGACCCTGCTTCTGCCCGACTGGAAGGGCAACGAACGGATCGACTCGCTGCGCAACATCCTGCGCGACGGGCGGGTGAGCCTGTATTTCATGGTGCCGGGATCGACCATATCGGTCCGGGTGAACGGCACCGCGCGGCTGACCGCCGATGCCGCGCTATGCGCCCGGTTCGAGCGCGACGGCCGGCATCCCCGCACGGTGATCGTGATCCGCGTGGCCGAGGTCTATTCGCAATGCGCGCGGGCCTTGCAGCGGTCGGCGCTGTGGACTTCGGGCGATTGCTCCGAGGGCCTGCCGAGCGTGGGGCAGATGCTGGAAGAGGCGACGCGCGGCGACATCGACGGCGCGGCCTACGATGCCGAGCGCGCGACACGGGCGCATCTGGGCTGGTGGTAGGAGCCTAAAGCGGGACCGCCGCGAACGCGATGACATGGCCGCCGGCGCGGCCCCAGTGACCGGCGATGACATCGCCGGGGACGAAGGGCGGATGGGCGGCGGTGAAGGTGGCACGGAAGGCGCCGGGCACCAGCGTGACCTCAAGGTCGTGAAATCCGAACAGCCGCCGGGTCAGGGGATACTGCGCCTTGTAGGCGGCTTCCTTCGCGGCAAAGACCACCATCGCGGCGCGGCCCGGCTCGTCCCGCGGCAGGGCGGCGCGTTCCGAAGGGTTCAGGATCGTGTCCCACAGGAGGGGGTCGAGGGGGGTCTCGGGTTCGAGGTCCAGTCCGATTGCGCCTGCACTGGCGGGCCCGACGATGGCGAGGCAAAGCCGGTCTGAATGGCTGATCGTGCCTGTCACTCCTTCGGGCCAGAGCGGCGCGCGGTCTTCGCCCATCGGCAGCCTGTCCAGCACCAGCCCTGCCTGTCGCGCTGCCGCGCGCGCGGCGCGCCGCCCGGCGGCGAACTCTCGGGCGCGGCGCGGGATGACGCCGGGCGGTGTGTCTGGGTCGTGCGGGGCTTCGGCGCGGGGGTCGGCCGCGGCAAGGGCAAAGCCCGGTGCCAGCCAGCGGGCAACCAGCGACAGGGCCTCCTCTTTGCCCAGATACGCCGGGGGTGCGGGGGCAACGCCCCCGCCTAGCTCAGGCATCCTCGCCCACGCGGCCCGCGCGCATCGCCCGGCGCCGGGCCATGGCGTCGAGCCGTGCGCCCGCGCGGTCTTCCGCCGGGGCGGGCGGCGCCTTCGGCCCTTCCAGATGCGCCGCCAGTTGCGACAGGACCGGGAAGCGGAAGATGTCGGTGATGGTCAGCTTGGTCAGCCCCAGCCCATCCCGCAACTCCCGGTGAGCCTGCACCGCCAGCAGCGAATGGCCGCCAAGCGCGAAGAAGTTGTCGCGCGCACCGACCTTGGGCACGCCCAGGACGCGCGCCCAGATGGCGGCGATCTGTTCGGCCAGTCCTTCCTCAGGCGCCTCGAAGGACTCGGGGGCGCGTTGCGCCTGCGGCGCGGGCAGGGCCTTGCGGTCCACCTTGCGGTTGGGGGTCAGGGGGAAGCTGTCCAGCCGCACCACATGGGCAGGCACCATATGAGCCGGCAGATGATCGGCCAGTGCGGCCTTCAGCGCGACCTCCTCTGCCGGGCCGGTGACATAGGCCACCAGCCGCGTATCGCCGGGGCTGTCCTCGCGCGCCAGAACCACGGCCTGGGTCACGCCCGGCTGCTCTTCCAGCGCGGCCTCGATTTCGCCCAGTTCGATGCGGTAGCCGCGCAGCTTGACCTGGTGGTCGGCACGGCCCAGGAAATCCAGCTTGCCATCCGCGCGCCTGCGCACCAGGTCGCCGGTGCGGTACATGCGGCCGCCCAGGAACGGGTCGGACTTGAAGCGGTCTTCCGTCAGGTCGGGCCGCTGCCAGTAGCCGCGCGCCACGCCGGCGCCGCCGATCCACAGTTCCCCAGGCGTGCCCACCGGCACCGGAGCGCCGGCCTCGTCCAGCACATAAAGCCTTGTGTTGGCGATGGGCGTGCCGATGTTCGTCACCGGCTCGACCGCCAGCACCTCTTCGACCGAGGACCAGATGGTGGTTTCGGTCGGGCCATACATGTTCAGAAGCCGCGCGGGCGTGGCCTTCTTCAGTTCGGCCACCAGGGCGCCGGGCAGCGCCTCGCCGCCGACCATGAGCGTCTTCACCCCGGCAAGGGCAGCGCGGGCCTCGTCGTTCATGGCGATCATGCGGGCCATGGACGGGGTGCATTGCAGGTGCGTCACGCGGTGGCGGATCAGTTGCGCGGCGATGGAGAAATCGTCGGCCTCGACCCCGCCGCCCGAATTGGCGCGGCGCACCACTTCGGCCAGGGGATACAGCCCCTCCATCACCACTTCGGGCGCGATGCCATAGTCGATGAGGCAGGCCACCTCGGTCACGCCGATGCGCTTCAGCCCTTCCACACGCGCCAGCGCATCCTCGACCGTGCCGAACAGGCCCGATTCCTCGAAATAGCGCTGGAAGGCGAAGTCGAGGATGCCTTCCATCTCTTCGGGCGCGAGCGAGCGGATGTCGATGTCCGCCGGGTTCGTGACACCTTGCGGTTTCTTGAAGGCCGGGAAGGCCCAGGCATATTGCTTGATGAGCCCCGCGGCCGAACGGAGGTAATCCTTCATCGGCCCCCGCGCCACCTCGCGTGCACGGTCGCGGTCGCGGGCCAGGTAGGTGTGCAGCATCAGCGTGATGGTGTGGTTTGCCGGATCATGCCCCGCCGCCCGAAGGGCGGCGTGGTAGATGCCGATCTTCTCCGCCACCTCCTCGATGGTCTGTCCCAGCAGATGGGTCAGCACGTTGGCGCCGATCTGCCCGGCCTCGCGCCAGGTTTCGGGGTTGCCCGCCGTCGTCACCCAGACGGGCAATTCCTTAGACACCGGGCGCGGCTGCGTCTTCACCGCGAAGGTTCCGGTCCTGGTCGGAAACTCCACTGCCTCGCCGCGCCACAGACGTCGCACCTGGTCGATGGCGGTGAACATGGCGGCGCGGTTGTCGGGCGGGGTGTTTTCGGGGCGCAGCACGAAATCGTCAGGGTGCCAGCCGCTTGCGATGGCCATGCCGGCACGGCCGTTCGTCAGGTTGTCGATCACCGCCCATTCCTCGGCGATGCGGGCCGGGTGGTGCAGGGGGGCAACGCAGGACCCCGCGCGCACGCCGATGTTCCGCGTGACCGCCGCCACCGCCGCGCCGGTCACCGAGGGGTTGGGATAGGGGCCGCCGAAGGCGTGGAAGTGCCGCTCGGGCGTCCAGACGGCAACGAAGCCGTGGCTGTCGGCGAATTTTGCGCCCTCGAGCAGAAGTTCGTACTTCTTAGGCCCCGCGCCGTCGTCATTGCCCCAGTAATACAGCGAGAAGTCCATCTTCTGCGCCGATCCGATGCGGCCCGACGACACCGTGGCGCGGTCCTCGTCGGACGAGATCACCACCTTGAACCCGCGCGCCAGCGTCCAGAACAGCTCCAGCACCGAGATGTCGAAGGACAGCGAGGTCACCGCCAGCCAGGTGCCGGGATCGGTGCCGATGCGGTCGTCCATGCCGGTGAAGAAGTTCGACACGTTGCGGTGTTCGACCATCACCCCCTTGGGCCTGCCGGTCGAACCCGAGGTGTAGATCATGTAGGCCAGGTCCTCGCCGCCTATCGCGACGCCGGGGTTGGCGTCGGGCGCCAGCGCCAGCCGTCCGTCATGGTCCAGCGCCAGAAGCTCTGGCCCCCTTGGCAGGCTGTCTTCGACCGCGGCCTGCGTCACGATCACCGGGCAACCCGAATCCTCGATGTAAAGCGCGATGCGGTCGGCGGGATAGGCCGGGTCCATCGGCACATAGGCGCCGCCGGCCTTCAGGATCGCCAGCGCGCCGATGATCAGGTCGGGGCTGCGGCGGGTGGCAAGGCCGACCAGCGTGCCGGGGGTGACGCCCATCTGCATCAGCACATGCGCCGCGCGGTTGGCGCGGGCGTTCAGCTGCGCATAGGTCAGCGTGATCCCCTCGAAGGCGACGGCGGGGGCATCAGGGGTGCGGGCCGCCTGCGCCTCGATGGCGGCGTGCAGCGTCAGATCCGCCGGAAAGGCGTGGTCGGTAGCGTTCCAGCGGTGGATCAGGTCTTGCCGTTCGGACTCGGGCAGGATCGGCAGGTCGGCCAGAGCGGCGCCGGGGGTCGCGGCAGCGGCCTGCACGAAGCAGGTCAGCCGCGCGGCGATGGCCTGCGCCTCGGCATAAAGCACGCGCGCGGCGTCGTAGTGGATCGCGCGCGGCGTCAGCGTCAGCGCCGCGCCGGGGAGGGGCGCGTCGTCCTCGCCAAGGGCGATCATGGGCGGGCGCAGGCCCTTCAACCTTGGGTCGCGCAGGATCAGGTCGGCGGCAAAGCCGCCTTGCGGCGCGGGGCGAGCCAACGCATCGGCAATGGCCGAGAGTGGCTGGCCCAAATCCACGCGCAGGGGCAGCCAGCCGGACATGCCCGGCGCCTGCCCTGCCCTGCGGGCAAGGTCGGCCTGCGCCTGCCCGGTCAGCCGCACGGCGGCAGCGGCCAGGCGGGGCAAGGTCAGCGCATCGGCGGGCAGGTCCAGCGCGATGTGGCGGATGCCGGGGATGCCGGTTTCGGTGACGGGCAGGCTTGCCGGGGCCAGGCTGGCCAGGGCACGGGCAACGGCAGCTTCTTGCGGGGCCGTGCGGGCCAGTGCTTCGGTCCAGCGCGCCGCCTCGTCCGAAGAAGGCGCCCGCAGCGCGGTAACGGTGGTGGGGCAGACGGCGGCGCCTGCCATGTCGCGCAGGCCTGTGAGGCGGATCGCGCCGTCGGCGCTGGCGACGACCAGCCCGGCGGGCGTGGCCTCCAGCACCTGCCCCGGAGTTCCGTGGCCTTGGGCCGGTTCAGCCGGGCCGACGACCAGCACGCGCTCGCCGTCCAGAATCTTCGGCAGGGTCACCGGGTTGGCATAGCTCCCATGGTCCAGCGCCCGGATCAGGCGCAGCAGCGCGGCAGTCGGCTGGGTGAAGTCCAGAAGGCCCTGCGCCGCCGGTCGGTCGGCCCGGCGATGATGGTTCAGGTGCGGCAGCACCTGTTTGCGGCGATAGGGGATGCCGGCCTCGATTTCGGCCATCACCTCGGGGAAGCTGTCCAGCGCCGCCTCGAAACAGCGCGTGTTCAGCGTCAGCGCCGTATCGGTTGGGGCGATGTCGAAGGACCGTTCGGCCAGAATGTCGCCTTCGTCCACGCCGCCTTCGATCAGGTGCCAGGTGATGCCGTGCCGCGCGTCGCCCGCGAGGATTGCCCAGACCGGCGCATTCAGCCCGGCATGGGCGGGCAGCGGACCGTCGTGGAAGTTGACAGCGCCCTTCGTCGCCTTGGCCAGAAGGGCCGGCCCGATGACCGACAGGTTGGCGATGGAGAGGATCCAGTCGGCGCTTTCCTCTGGCACCGACCCCGGCGGCAGAACGGGGATCCCTGCGCCCTTGGCCCACTGCGCGGTGCCCGCATGGCGCGTGATGACGCAGGTCAGCCTGTGGCCACGCGCCTGCCACATCTCGCCGCACTGGCGCGTCAGGCTTTCGTTGCCGATGAGGATCGCGGAAAGGCTCATGTCATGCTCCTGTGTCCCGACCGGGCAAGGGCCGGCGGGGTGGTGCCACGCGGCTGTTCGCGCCGCGCCGTGGCGGCATGGGTCGCATAATGCAGCGCCATGTCGGCGAGGAAATGAGGTGGATCAACCGGATCGCGGCGCTGGATCAGGCAGCGCAGCCGCCAAAGCGCACCGCCGGTCAGCCGGGCCAGCGTGGCCAGCGCCGCATAGGGCGCGCCGTGGACCTTGGTGAAGTAGTAAAGCCGCGAGTCGAGCCAGAACCGGGGGATACGCGCCCAGGTCTTCATGCCGGTCGAGGCCGAGCCGATGTGTTCCACCTTGCTGGCACGGACGTAATCGGTGGCAAAGCCCGCCGCGACGGCACGGTGCATCAGTTCGGTTTCTTCGTAGTAGAGGAAAAAGACCTCGTCGAAGAGGCCGATCCGGTCCAGCATGTCCATGCGCATCAAGACCGAGGCGCCGGCCAGCCAGTCCACCCGCGTCGTGCGGTCGGGAACGGGCAGGGGGACGATGGAGGCGTGCAGCCAGCGGCTGACAAGCCCCAGGCGGATGGCGCCCTCAAACTCGCTGGTGATCGAGGGGAAGCGGAAGGCGGTTTCGTGCGGTTGGCCATCCGGCCCGTGGATGTAACTGCCGGCAAAGCCCGCCTCTGGCTGGGCCGCCAGGTGATCCATCAGGCGTTGCAGCGCATCGGGCGCGGGGAAGGCGTCGGAGTTCAGGACATAGACAAAATTCGGCCGTCCGCCCCCCGGCAGGCCCGCGCGGATGCCGAAATTGTTGCCGGCGCCGAAGCCGCCGTTCCGCCCCGCTTGCAGCACTTGCACCCTGTCCCAGCCCCGACGTGCGACCTCGGCAGCCATCACCTCGAACGAGCCGTCGCCGGAGGCGTTGTCCACGATGGTGACGGCACCCGCGATCCCCTCCATCGCCCGCAGCGCGGCCTCGGCAGAGCGCAGGGTCATCTCGGGCGTGCGCCAGTTCAGGATGACGGTCAGGACGGTCGGGCCGGTCATGAAACCTTCCCCGCGGGGAAGGTTTCAGGCGCAGGGGGAACCCGCACCGGCGCGGTCATTCCGCGGCCTGTGCGAAGGTGCCCGGCTCGGTCTCTGCCTCGGCGATCACCGCTTTCAGGCGCTTGGCCAGCACCCGGACGTTCGGTTCCAGCACCATGGAATCGTGGTCGCCCGGCACCTCGATCACCTTCAGCCCCGGCGCAAAGCGGGTCAGGTCGTTGTCGGGGAAGACATATTCCCGCGCCGATGAAACCCACCTGCCCCCCGTCACCTTCCAGCGACGGTCCAGCGGCGGACGGAACAGAACGGTGCGGCCATTATGAACGGTCATTTCATAACGCGGCAGCGCAGCCCGGAAGGCGGCCTCGATGGCGGCATTGTGGAAGCCCTCGGCGCTGTCCTCGGCCTTCTCGTGCTTGCCCCGGCGTTCCCAGTCCCATCGCTGCCTGGCCCAGTCGATCAGGAAGCCCGGCCCCTTTTCGCGCAGTTCCGCCGCCTTGATCGCGGCCTTGTCGGCGCGCGACAGCGCGGGGCGCAGGGGGATTGGCGTGTCAAGCAGCACAAGAAGCGAGACCTCTTCCCGCGCCGCTTCCAGCTGGCGGGCGATTTCCCAGGCAATCAGCCCGCCGCCCGAGAAGCCGCCCAGCATGTAGGGCCCTTTCGGCTGCACCTGCCGCATCTCGGCCAGGTAATCCCGCGCGGCCTCGACAAAATCCTCATGCGGCGCAGCATCGCCGTAAAGCCCCCGCGCCTGCAGGCCGTAGAACGGGCGGTCGCCGCCGATGAGTTGGGCCAGGTGGCGCAGGTTCAGCACGTTGCCGAACATGCCGGCCACCAGGAAGAAGGGTTGGCGCGGCCCGCCTTCGCCCTGGTGCATCGGCACCAGATGGGTGAAGCGCCGCGCCGGCGCCACAGGCCGGGCCGCGGGTGCGCTGTCATCCTGCGGGCCGATCTCGGCCTCGATCAGCCGGGCGCAGGCGGCGACCGTCGGCGCCTCGAACAGGACCGAGATCGGGAAATCCACGCGCCAGGCCTTCTTCACCATGGCGAACAGCCGCACGGCGATCAGCGAATGGCCCCCCAGGTCGAAGAAGCTGTCCTCCACGCCCACGCGGGCCACCCCCAGCAGCTCCTGCCAGAAGCCCACCAGCGTGCGTTCGATGTCGTTCCCTGGCTCGACATAGGCCGTGTTCAGGTCGGGCCGGTCAAAGCTCTGCCCCTCGGGCCGCTCGGCTTCGGCGGCGCGGGTCAAAGCCACCAGCGCGGGCAGGTCCAGCGAGGAGACGATGATCTGGCTTTGCCCGGCTGCCAGCGCGCGGCGGAAGGCCTCGGCGCCCTCTTCGGGGCGTATGCCACGGGCAAAGCTGTGAAGCAGCCGCTCTTCGGCGGGTGAGGCGGCCCTGGCCGTGCCGCCCTCGACCTCCAGGTCGCGGGCCTGCGGCGGCGTCAGCGTCAGCGCGCCCTCCAGCCGGCGAATGGTGAAGCCGGTGATCTCGGCGCAGACCTCGCCCTCGGGCGTGGCCAGCGTCACGTCAAAGCGCGCCACCGGCCCCTCGGCGCGGTTGGCCCCGGCGTTACGCACATGGCTCACGATCCGGGCCGGCAGCGGACGCCAGAGCCGCAGCCGGTCATAGGCCACCGGCACCCAAAGGTGAGAGGGGCGATAGCCCGCGATCAGCTCCATCGCCCAGCCGGTAGCAATATCCATCAGGGCGGGGTGGATCAGCCATCCCTGCCCGGCCTCGCCCGCGAACTTGGCCGGCAGCGCCAGATCGGCAAGGCCTTCCCCCTTGCCGAAGGCGCGCGTTTCCAGCACGCGCCAGCGCGGACCAAAGCGCAGGTGGTCTTCCTGCCCGGTGCGCAGGCCGGCACCGGTTTCCGCAGCACCCATGCGCGTGCGCAATGCCGCCATGTCCAGCCGCGGCGCGGCGCCCTTCAGGGGCATCAGGCTGGCGGTGGCATGGGTCTGCCACCCGGTGCGGCCCGCTACCGTGACCTCGGACCGCAGGTCGAAGCCGTATCCTTCATCGCTGCGGATCAGCCGCGCGCGCGCCTCGACCGGGGCATCCACCACCAGCGGGCGGAAGAAGGTGAAGTCGCGCATTTCCAGCGCCGTGCCTTCGCCCTGCGCCGCCATCGCCTCGGCGGCGAATTCCAGCATCCCCGTGCCCGGAACCAAAGCCGTACCATCGGCCAGCCTGTGCCCGTCCAGCAACCAGCGGTCGGTGGTAAGGCGGGAGAAGAACACGCGGTTGCCCCGGGCGTCGAAGCCTTCCTCGTCCAGCAGGGGGGCGCGGATCGGCAGACGGGGCGAGGCCGGTCGGTCTCCGGTGCGGTCGGCCAGCGCCTCGGCCGCCATGCCCACGCCCTGCCAGATGCCCCAGTCCAGCGCCACCACCCGCGTCTTGCCGCCCGAGTGCGATTTCGCCCAGGCGTTCAGGTATTCGTTCGCCGCGACATAGTCGATCTGCCCCGCCGGCCCCGTGACCGTGGAGGTGGACGAGAACAGCACCATCAGCTCCAGCGCCCCGTCGGGGAACAGCTGCGAGAGCACCTGCGTGCCATGCAGCTTTGGCGCGAAGACCTCTTCCACCTCGGCGGGGGTTTTGGTCAGAAGCGGACCGTCATCCACCACACCCGCCGCATGGACCACCACCTTGACCGGGCCAAGCCGGCCCTCGGCGATGGTCAGCGCGGCGCGCATGTCTTCCACGTCGCAGACATCAGCTGCGGCCACCTCGACACGCCCGCCGATGGCCTCCAGCCGCTGCAGCGCAAGGATGCGGCGGTTCACCGGATCGGCGGGGCCGTTGCGGTCAAGCCGGGCCTGCCACTGTTCGCGCGGGGGCAGGGGGCGGCGGGCCAACAGGATCACGTGGGCCTCGAACCGGCGGATCAGGTCTTCGGCCAGCGTCAGCCCGATGCCGCCAAAGCCGCCGGTGATCAGCACGGTGGCCTTGCGCGGGAAGGCGAAGGGTTCGTCGGCGAGGGTGGTGGGGCGCAGGCCCTGTTCATACCGGCGCCCCTGCCGCAGCGCGGCCAGATGCTCGCCGGGGGTGGCGAGCAGGTCCTCCAGCACCGGCAGGGCCAGCGCCTCTGCCCGTCCGCCGGCAAGCTCCACATCCAGCGTGGAACAGGTGAAGCCCGGCAGCTCGCGCGGGATCACGCGGACGGGGCCCAGGATGGTGGCCTTCTCGGGCCAACGCAGGGCCTCGGCCTTCACTTGCGCCGCGCCGTTGGTGATGGCGGTCAGGTGGATCGGGCGGGGCAGGTTTTCCTCGGCAATGGCCTGGGCCAGGAACATCAGGGAATAGAAGCCCTGTTCCAGGTTGCGGTGCAGGAAGGACGAGCCGGGCCGGAAGCTTTCGGTTGCCGTCACGCCCCAGAAATGCGCGATCCGGTCAGGCGCATGGCCATGCGCCACCAGATCGCGGATCAGCTGGTCATACCCTTCGCGCCCGCGCTCGGGGGCCAGCACATAGCCCCCGGCTTCGCGCGCGAAGGCATCGCCCGCCCGCACCGTCACCACGGGGTGCCCCGCCGCCTTCAGCCGTGCCACCACCTCGCGGCCCAGACCCGCATCGTCCAGGAACACGAGCCAGGACTGTTTTGGCGCCTGTGCCAGCCCGTCTTCGACATCGCAATCGCAGGCCGCTTCCTTCGGCCGCCAGACCGGGCGCCAGCCCCAGTCGGCGATGTCGTCCCGTCGTTCGGGCAGATGGGCCTCGGGCTCGGCCCCGGTCTCGGAGGGCGCGATGAAATAGGTCTTGCGCTGGAACGGGTAGGTCGGCAGCACCACGCGGTTGCGGCGCGCGCCGGCCCAGACCGGCTCCCAGTCCACCGCCACGCCGCAGGCCCACAGGCGCGCGATGGTCAGGATGTGCCAGGCGTCGTCGGCCATCGCCTGTTCGGGGTGGCGCAGCGCCGGCACGACCTGTGCCGCCGGCACGCCATTGGCCTGCGCCAGTGACGAAAGCGCCCGCCCCGGCCCCATTTCGACGAAGACGCGGGGGCCTTCGGTCTTCAGCCAATCCATGCAGGACTGGAAGTTCACCGTACCCCGCAGGTGGCGCACCCAGTAATCCGGGTCCGTCGCCTCGGCCGCCGTCAGCGGCTGGCCCGTGCGATTGGAAATGATCGGCAGCCGCGGCGGCGACAGGCGGATCGACCGCAGGTACGCGCCGAAGCGGTCCAGGATCGGCTCCAGCATCCGGCTGTGCGCCGCTATGTCGATGGCGATGCGCTGCGTCTCCACGCCTTCCACCGCCAGCGTTTCCGCCAGCGTCTTCAGCGCCGCATCGGGCCCCGACACCACGCAAAGCCCCGGCGCATTGACCGAGGCCATATCCAGATCGCCCGTCAGCCTTGGCCGCAGGTCCGCCTCGGCCAGAGGCACCGACAGCATCCCGCCCGGCGCGATGGTGTCGAACAGCTGCCCGCGCAGATGCACCAGCCCGATGCAATCTTCGAAACTCATCACCCCGGCCAGCGCGGCAGCGGTGTTCTCGCCCATGGAATGGCCGACCAGCGCCGCGGGCGAGACGCCCCAGCTTTCGAACAGCTTGGCCAGCCCATATTCGGTGATCATGATCAGCGGCAGTTGCACCGAGGGCCGCTTCAACCGCTCGTTCGCCGCCGCCTCCTGCCCCTTGCCGGGCAGCCAGATCGCCTTGATGTCGTAATCCAGCTTCGGTTGCAGCACCGCCAGCCCGCGGTCCATCCAGTCCTGGAACACTGGCTCGGTCTCGTAAAGGTCGCGCGCCATACCGGCATATTGCGCCCCGCCGCCGGGGAACAGGAACACGACCTCGGGCGACTCCAGCGCCTCGTGGGTGAAGACCCGGCGCGCGTCACCGCCTTCCAGCAGCGCCGCCGCCTCCGCGTGGCTTTCCGCCACCAGCACCCGGCGCTTCTCGAACGCACGGCGCCCTTCCTTCAGCGTGAAGGCCACATCCGCCAGCGGCTGATCCGGGTTCGCCCGCAGATGCGCCGCCAGCCGGGCCGAGGCCGCATCCAGCGCCGCCTTCGACCGGGCGGAAACGACAATCGGCTGGAACGGCCACAGGCTTTCCTCCGACGCCGCCCGCTCCGGCGCCCTCTCCAGCACCGCATGGGCATTCGTGCCGCCCACGCCAAGCGAGTTCACCCCGGCCCTGAGCGGCTCTGGCCCCGTCCAGTCGGACAGCCGGTCATTCACCCGAAAGGGCGAGGTCTCAAAATCAATCGTCGGGTTCGGCGCCTCATAGCCCAAGGACGGCGGCAGCTGCCGGTGATGCAGCGCCAGCGCCACCTTCACCAGGCTCGCCACGCCCGCGGCCGTGTCCAGGTGGCCGATGTTGGTCTTGACGCTGCCGATGCGGCAGGTTCCCACCCCGGTGCCTGTCTGCCGGAAGGCCTGGGTCAGCGCCGCCACCTCGATCGGGTCGCCCAGATAGGTGCCGGTGCCATGGCATTCCACATAGGACACCGAGTCCGACACCACCCCCGCGACCGCCTGCGCCTCGGCCACGCAGGTCGCCTGGCCTTCGACCGAGGGCGCCAGATATCCCGCCTTGGCCGCGCCGTCGTTGTTGATGGCGGTGCCCTTGATCACGGCCCAGATATGGTCGCCATCGGCCACCGCATCCGCCAACCGCCGCAGCACCACGCAGCCCGCGCCAGAGCCGAAGACGGTGCCCTGCGCGCGGTGGTCGAAGGCGTGGCAATGGCCGTCGGGCGAAAGGATCTCGTTCTCGTGGTACAGGTACCCCCGCCCCTGCGGCAGCTCGATGGTCACGCCGCCCGCAAGCGCCATGTCGCATTCGCCGTTCAACAGGGCCTGGATGCCGTAGTGCACCGCCACCAGCGAGGTCGAGCAGGCCGTCTGGATGTTCACCGACGGGCCCTTCAGGTCGAAGATGTGGCTCACGCGGGTGGACAGGAAATCCTTGTCGTTGCCGGTATGGCGCAACAGGAACATGCCGGTGGACGACACCAGGTCGCGGTTCGAACACAGGTTGAAATAGAAGTAACTGCCCATGCCGCAGCCGGCATAGACGCCGATGGCGCCCTTGAACCGCTCGGGCGGGTGGCCCGCGTTTTCCAGCGACTCCCAGGCCACCTCCAGAAACTGCCGGTGCTGCGGGTCCAGGATCGCGGCCTCCTTGGGCGAGAACCCGAAGAACTCCGCGTCGAAATCGGCGAACCCCTCAAGGGGCGCGGCCGCAGGCACATAGTTCGGCCGCGCCATCCGTGCCGGGCTTTCTCCGGCGGCGGCCAGGTCTGCCGGTGTCAGCGCCCTGATGCTTTCGATCCCGTCCCGGAGGTTGCGCCAATAGGCATCGACATCCGCCGCACCCGGAAGATGCGCCGCCATGCCGACAATGGCGATGTCCGTCTCGGACCAGGGCTCGGGACGAGAGGTCAAATGTCTTCCACCTGTACAGCGGTCAGGGACCGGATCACAAAGCACCCGCAATTTATGGCAGATCGGCGACCATTGCGAGGCTGGGGCCGCAAGAACGCAGTGTTTCCGCCTCGACCTGACCCGCCGCGCCGCTTCCGATGGCCCACTGCAACCGAAGGCCGCACCGGGCTGGCCCGGAACAACGAAAGCGCGAAGGCCCGGCCGTCAGATCACCGTCCGCACCGGCGTCACGCCGGCGGTCTCCACGGTCCGCCCCGCCCGGCGCAGCGCCTCGGCCTGGCCCAGAAGCGCCCCGCCGATCATCCAGGTCAGCGGCACCAGAGTCGCATTGGGCAACAGGTCCACCAGATTCGCCGCATAGATCAGCGCCACCGCCGCCACCGCAGGCGCGGGCAACCGGCGCGCCGACACGCGCGCCAGCAACAGAAGCGGCATGGTCAAGAGCCCGAACTCGGCGATGTAGCCCAGCCAGCCGTTCATCCCCAGCCGGATGATCCACATGCCGTCCGAAACGCTCAGCGTCTTGCCCGTCACCGGATCGTGCAACATATTGCGCCCATAGCCGCCCCATCCGAACAAGGGCCGTGCCGCGCCATGCGCCAGAAGCGCCTCTTCGTTCATCACCCGGAACTCGAAGCTTTGCGCACGATCTGCGCTGATGCCGTGGGCCAGCGCCATGACCGTGTCGATGGGCACCAGATGCAGGCCGCGCAGCAGCGGATAGGTGATGACCACGGCCGCCAGCACACCCGCCACCAGAACCTGGGTGCGCGCTCCTGCCAGAAGGATCATCGGCGTCAGCGCCACCGCATAGAACATGGGCCCCACTGACCGTGCCAGCACCAGGGCCAGCGCCAGGATCAGCGCAAAGCCCACCCATTTCGCCCGGTCGGCGGCCGGGGACAGCCGCGCCAATGTCAGGGCCGACAGGAACGACATCAGGACGAACAGCGCCAGCCACAGCCCGTGCGGCAGGAACACCATGGGGCGATAGCCGCCAAAGCGCACGGCCTGCGAAAAGTCATGCGCGAAGAACCCATACACCCAGATGTTGATCTGCGGGCTCAGCCGCGCCTCGATCAGCATCGGCGGCACATAGGCCAGCCCGCCCGCCACCAGCGCGACCAGGATCGCGCGCGCCGCATGAGGCGTGGCCAGATAGCGCCGCGCCAGGAAATAGGGGGTGATGGTGATGGCCTGGCCCGCCACCACCGAAAGCGAATCGTACAGCGTCATGCCGGGCAGCCACAGGCCGGGGCCGACCACCGGATCGTCGTTGGTCAGCACGGTCGCAAAAGGGCTGAACACATAAAGCAGCACCAGGAAGCGGCCCGCCGGTGTCTCGGGCACGAACGACACCCGGTCCTTCAGCAGGAAAACCGCGCAGGCCAGCGCCATCAGGTTCGAGACGCTGTACTTGTCCAGGTCGGGCAGGCCGGGCAGCGCGATCACCGCCTGGCTTGGCGGCAAGATCAGATAGGCCCCAAGGATCGTCCAGATCAGCGCGCGCGCCGGGTCCAGCCGTTGCCACAGCACAAGCGTGACCAGGGGCCAGCTCAGAAGCGCAAGAAGGGCAACGGCGTTCGGCAACGGCGGGATTCCTCGGGCAATGGGATCAAGAACCCTGTCCGGCGCGAAAAATCCACCGTGCTCGCGCGTGGAAAGGGCGCCGGGCCTTGCAGAAACGCATCATTTCCCATCCGGCGACGATTTCCGCACCCGCCTCTCTCTTCCCCGCGGGGAAGCATGCTATGACAACCCCATAACGCGCAGGAGGGTCAGGGTGGAGTTTCGCTTCGGCAGCGATCGCGTCACGATCACGCATCCCGACCGCGCGGCCCTGCTCACCGAGGTGGACCGCCGACTTGCCGCGGGACGCGGCTTTGCCCTGGCCACGCTGAACCTCGACCACATGGTGAAGCTGCGACACGATCCGGCCTTCCGGGCCGCCTACCAGCGGCAGGACATTGTGGTGGCCGATGGCAACCCGGTGGTCTGGCTGTCCAGGCTGGCCCGCCGCCCGGTAAGCCTTGTGCCCGGCGCCGATCTCGTCTTGCCACTGGCCGAGGCGGCGGCGCGCCATGGCGTGCCGGTGGCGCTGATCGGCAGCACGGACGTGTCGCTGAACCGCGCGGCCGCCGCGCTGAAGGCCCAGGTGCCGGGCCTGACCGTCGCCTGCACCATTGCACCGTCCTTCGGCTTCGACCCCGAGGGCGAAGAGGCCGCCGCAATCCTGACCCGGCTTCGAGACGAAAACGTGGGCCTTGCCTTCATCGCCCTTGGCGCGCCGAAACAGGAACGCCTCGCCGCCCGCGGTCGCGCCCTGTCACCCCGCACCGGCTTTGCGTCCATCGGGGCCGGGCTCGACTTCCTCGCCGGCACACAGCACCGCGCCCCCGCGGGCTTCCGCGCCCTGTCGCTGGAATGGCTCTGGCGCGCGCTGATGCAGCCGCGCCGCATGATCCCGCGCTACATGGCATGCGCCGCCATCCTGCCGGGCGAGGCCGCCCGCGCCCTGCGCCAGCGCACGGGCTAGCGGTACTCGATCAGCCGCACCCGCCGCCCCCGAAGCCGCGAAAGATAAAAGCCAAGCGCCCCCTGCGCCTCGGCAAAGCGCCCGATCACCGCGTGGACCGCCCGCTCCCAGGCCAGCCGCCCGCCCCCATCGCGCAGCGCCAGCCGCAAGACCTGCGCGGGATAGGCGGCTAGCAAGAGCCAGCCCCAGGGGGACACCAGCCCCGCCACCACTGCGACGACCGGCAGCGCCACGCCCCAGGCCAGTGCCCGCCGCGTCTCGTGCAGCCAGTGCCGTTCCGGCGCACCGCCATGGAGCGAGGCGCCTTCGGCAAAGGCATGGCCCGTCCGCACCATCCGCCGCCACCATTGGCCGAACCGCAAGAGCCCCGCATCGTGCCAGGTCATCTCGGCATCTACGCGCCAGACCTCGCCCCCCGCCCGGATCAGCCGCAGGCACAGCTCCGGCTCCTCGCCCGCGATCAGGTCGTCGCGGTAGCCCCCCGCCGCCTTCACCGCCGCATACCGCATCAGCGCATCGCCGCCACAGGCCCGCGCCGGACCGACCGGCGTGTTCCACTCGTCATCCGCCAGCCGGTTCCAGACCGAGGCTTCGGGATGCCGCTCGCGCCGCCGCCCGCAGACCACGACGGCGCGGGGATGTTCTGCAAACGCCGCCAGCGCGGTCGCGACGAACCCCTCGCGCAGCGCGCAATCGCCATCCAGGAACAGCACGAACTCCGGCGCCGGGTCCAACGCCGCCATCCCGGCGTTGCGCGCCCGCGCCGCGGTGAAGGGGCGCCCCATGTCCAGCGCCACCACTTCGGCTCTCGCCGCCCGCGCCAGCTCGACCGAGCCATCCGTGGACCCGCTGTCCACATAGACCACCCGCCGCACCTGGCCCTCCAGCGCGGCCAGGGCCGCCGCCAGCCGCGCGCCCTCGTTCCGGCCGATCAGCACGGCATCCACCGTCACGGTTGCGGCATCTGGCGGCACGGCGCGGCTCCCTGTCCCTTCCCCTTCCTGACAGCCATGTGATGGGCTGCCAAGCCCCACCGACATGCCCGCTCCCTTCCATAAATCGGTCACATCGGTTACAGATCAACACATTGGGCGGGGGCCCGACATGTTAAGGCTTTCGGGCGCAGGCGGATGTTCCGCCAGTGGTCTGCGGGCTCATCCATGCCCCGTCCTTGGGCGGGGTTGCGTTTGTACCGGGATCGGCCTTCCAGGCCCACCCCCGACCTTGGGCCCAAAGTTATGACGCGTGACCACAACATCTTGATGCCATTTGCGCCGCGACGCGAAGACTTGGGGCCCGCCGAGATGACCGTGAAGAAGGGGGATGACCGGCCCGCCCCGCGCAGCGCTGCTGTGACGCTGTTTCGGCGCGGCACCGAACCCCATCCGCCCAAGCCCCATGACCGCCGCCTTGTCGCGCCGCAGATTCGCGCGCGCGATATCTTCTCGGGCAATGCGCCCGAAGCGCTGGTCAATTCCGCGCGAGTCTGGTCCTCGCTGAACCGGATCAACCTCGATGCGGGCGTGCTGGCCGGAAACGGTCTGTTTCCGCGCGCCGATGCCGAAAGCGCCGCCATGCGCTTCGACCTCCTGCGCACCCAGATGCTGCACGCCCTGGCCGAACGCGGCTGGAGCCGCATCGGCATCACCGCACCCCGCCGTGGCTGCGGCGCCTCGTTCATCGCCGCGAACCTGGCGCTCAGCTTCGCGCGCCGCCCGGACGGGTCCACCGTGCTGATCGACCTCGACCTGCGCCACCCCGCGCTGGCCCGGCGGTTCGGCCTGGCCGACCTGCCACCGCTGCGTGCCTTCCTGATGGACGATGACCCGCTGGAAGCCCATTTCCTGCGCTATGGCCAGGGGCTTGCCCTTGGGCTGAACGGCCGTGCCGAGCCAGATCCGGGCTCCATCCTCCATGCCCGCGCCTGCGACATGGCGCTGGAGGCGGTATCCGTCCAATTGGAACCCGGCCTCATCCTGTTCGACCTCCCGCCGCTGCTCGAGGGGGATGAGGTGCTGACGCTGAAGCCGCAGCTAGATGCCGTCATTCTGGTGGCGGATGGCACGCGCACCTCGCCGGGCGACCTGAACGCCTGCACCCGCCTGCTGGAGGGCCAGGTGCCGATCCTGACGGCCATCCTGAACCGCGGCGAAGATGCCGCCCGCACGAGATAGCCGCCATGGGCCAGATCCAAAGCCTTGGCGAGTTGTTCAGCCTGATCCGGCGCCACATCCTGCTGATCCTGGCGGTGTTCGTCCTCGGCACGGCGCTCGCCGCCGTCTATGCCAAATCCCGTCCGGACGTCTATGAATCCACCGCCGTCATCCAGGTCGAAGCCAGCGAGATCGTGCGCCCCGGCGCAAACGGCGGCACCGCGCGGCCCGGCGAGGATGTAGGCGTCCTGCTGGACGCGATCGAACGGCGCCTGACCACGCGCGACGCGCTTCTGGACCTTGCCCGAAGGCAGGGCATCCTGGTCGATGTTCCGCTGTCCGATGACCAGAAGGTCGCGCTTCTGCGCCAGTCCATCAGGTTCCAGCCGATCTTTGGCCTTGGCTCTGCCGCCGGCCAGTCCGCCGGGCTTTCGGCGCTTGCCATCACCACCGGCCTGTCAGACCCGGAACAGGCGGCGCGCGTGTCCAACGACCTGGCCCAGACCATCCTTGATGCCTGGTCCGAAGGCCAGTTGTCCCGCACGCGCACGGCGCTGGATTTCTACCGCGCCGAAGAGGCCCGCCTGTGGAGCGAGATCACAAGGCTCGATGACGAGGTCGCAGCGTTCAAGAACCTCAACCCCGGCAGCCTGCCCACCCAGGCCAGCGCGCTGAACCAGGAACTGCTGCGCCTGGACGATCAGACCCGCGCGCTGGACCAGCGCCGTCTGGTGGCCCAGGCCAGCCTTGACAAGCTGACGCAGGCCGGCGCGACCCGCACCACGGAACAGCGCCAGCGCGAAGAGCTTGAAACAGAGCTTCGTCAGGTCGGTCAGCAACAGGCGGCGCTTTCGGCCCGCGTGGCGCAGATCCAGTCCGACCTTGCCCGTATGCCCGAGGTGGAAAAGGCGCTCGACGCCTACGACCGCCGCCGCCTGCAGCTTGAAGGCCAGCACACCGCCGTCACCGCCCGGCTGGCCGAGGCCGAAACCGCCGTTCGCCTGGCCGACAGCCAGCAAAGCGACCGCGTTGCCATGCTGGAACGGGCCCTGACGCCGCCTTATCCGGTGGGCTCCGGCGGCAAGAAAATGGTGGTGGCAGGCGCGATGGCCAGCCTTCTGCTTGGACTTGGTCTTGCGTTTATGCGCGATCTGATGCGCCCCGTGGTGCGCACCGCCGCCCAGATGGAACGCCAGACCGGCCTGCGCCCAGCCATGGTGCTGCCGGTGGTGCCCACCGGCCGCTCGGCCAGCCGCAAGGCGCGCCGGGCCGAGGCGCTGCGTGAGAAGCTTGCCGAAACGATTGCCGAAACGCCCCGTGCCACGCTGGCGCTTGGTGCCGGCGCGCTCTTGCTCTTCCTGGTGTCGGCCTTTCTCGTCTAGGACGCGCCCCGGCCGATGGCCGGGCCGCGCGCCTCGCATCTGCGCTCAGTAGCCGGTGCAGTTCAGGACGGTGTTCACCGTGCGCCCCAGAACCTTCACGTCACAGGCCAAGCTCAGGTCGGCGTCATAGGCATCGTCATACTCGGCCCGCGCCTCGAAGGTCGTGCGGTTGCGGCCCGCCGTCTGCCAGTAACCAGTGATGCCCGGACGCAGCCGGTAATAGCCCTGGCCCGGATACATCACGCGCTGCGACAGCATCATCGGCCGCGGTCCGACGAGGCTCATGTCGCCGGTCAGCACGTTCCAAAGCTGCGGCAGTTCGTCCAGCGAGCTGCGCCGGATGAACTGGCCCACCCGCGTGATGCGCGGGTCGTTCTTCAGCTTCTGGGTCGAATCCCATTCCGCGCGGGCTTCGGGGTTTTCGGCCAGATAGCTTTCCAGCTTGTTGTCGGCATCGCGAACCATGCTGCGGAACTTCCACATGCGGAAAGTCCTGCCACCCATGCCGACCCGCGGCTGGTAATAGAATGGAGCGCCACCTTCCAGTGCGACAGCCAACGCCACTGCGGCAATTACCGGCACGATCACCGGGGCAGACAGCAGCACGGCGGCCACATCCAGAACGCGCTTCAGACCGTTGCGATATGGTTGGCGCCATCCGGACTTCTGCACTGCAGCAGGCAGCTCGTTGACCGCAGGCACGGTCACGGCCGTGGGCACGTCAAGAAACTCCGGCAAATGCGCCGTCATTGTGTTCACCCTTGCAACAGTCCGGATCAGGAACGCAGAGCAGCGCTCGGGCGGGCCACAAATTCCTGTTTCATGGCGGCCTTTTGAGCCCTCGTCGGGGCGGAATGGGCAAGCTCTGTAGAAGTCATGTCAGGGTCCGTCTAATCACTCGTTACCCTGCCATTTTACCCGTCTCGCCCCCTCCTTGACGATCACAGAAACCAGAGTGACGTCACGGAATGTGCGTCGCCGCGATGACCCAGGGTGAAGTTGGGGACAACACAAGACAACCGTGCGTTGACCACTCCCGCACTGGCTGTGCAGGTGCAGAGAAACTCGCGCGATTTGCCGGAAAGTGATTCGAAGACCGCAGCAAAGCCGCAGTCTTGCCAAGAACTCGCCGCAGGGTTGCCACGGCGTCGCCGTAATGTCCACCCGATTGTCGCCAGATTGGCGACGACCGGTCGCAGTGTCACTCGGCCAACACAGCCATCAGGTAGCGCCCGTAATCGTTCTTGCGGAACACCTCGGCGCGCTTGGCCAATTCCTGCCGCCCGATCCATCCCCTGCGGAAGGCGATCTCGTCCGGGCAACCCACTTGCAGCCCCTGCCGTTCGGTCAGGGTGCGCACGAAGTTGCCGGCATCCAGCAGGCTGCCATGCGTGCCGGTGTCCAGCCAGGCATAGCCGCGCCCCATCTTCTCGACCCGCAGCGTGCCTTCCGCGCGATAGGCTTCCAGCAGATCCACGATCTCCAGCTCGCCCCGCGCCGAAGGCTTCACCTGCGCCGCGAAGTCGCTGGCCCGTCCGTCCAGATAGTAAAGCCCGGTCACGGCAAAGTTCGATGGCGGGACCGGGGGCTTTTCCAGGATCGCCCGCACCGTCCCGTCGGCATCGAAATCCACCACGCCATAGCGCTCGGGGTCGGCGACGTGATAGCCGAAGACCGTCCCCCCCACCTCCAGCGCATCCGCCGCCGCCAGCTGGTCGGGCAACCCATGGCCGAAGAAGATGTTGTCCCCCAGCACCATGGCCGAAGGCGCCCCATCCAGGAAATCCCGCGCCAGCAGATAGGCCTGCGCCAGCCCGTCGGGCGAGGGCTGCACGATCCAGGTGAAACTTACGCCCCACTGGCTGCCGTCGCCCAGAAGCCGCTGGAACTGCGCCTGGTCGTCCGGCGTGGTGATGATGGCGATCTCGCGGATCCCGCCCAGCATCAGCACCGACAGGGGATAATAGATCATCGGCTTGTCATAGATCGGCAGCAACTGCTTCGACACGCCCATGGTGATCGGCCACAGCCGCGTCCCCGATCCGCCCGCCAGGATGATCCCCTTGCGCCCGCTCGTCATGCCTTCGCTCCCAATTCCACCAGTATCTCTGCCAGCCCGGCCCGCCAGTCGGGCCGGACGATGCCGAAATCCCGCTCCAGCGCGCTGCAATCCATTCGCGAATTCGCCGGCCGCTTCGCCGGCGTCGGATAGGCGCTGGTGGGGATGTCGTTCACCACGCAGGCCAGCCCCGCCTGAGCCATGATCTCGCGCGCGAAATCCGCCCAGCTCACATCCGGCGCGCCGCTGAAATGATACGTCCCGCCCGGCTGGCCCGCCGCCATCGCCCGCGCCATCCCCACCAGCGCCCCGGCAATCGCCCGCGCCGGCGTCGGCCCGCCCACCTGGTCGGCCACCACGTTCAGGCTCTCCCGCTCGCGCCCCAGCCGAAGCATGGTCTTCACGAAATTCGCGCCATGCGCCGACACCACCCAGGACGTCCGCAGGATCGCCGCATTGCCCCCCGCCGCGCGCACCCCGATCTCGCCCGCCAGCTTCGACCGTCCATAGGCGCCAAGGGGCCCGGTCGGATCATCCGGGCGAAACGGCCGGTCGCCCGTGCCGTCGAACACATAGTCGGTCGACACATGCAGGAACGGCACGCCCAGCCCCGCACAGGCCCGCGCCATCGCCGCAGGCGCCGCGCCGTTCACCACCGTGGCCGCCGCCTCTTCGCTTTCCGCCTTGTCCACCGCAGTCCAGGCCGCCGCGTTGATCACCGCGTCGCAGTCCCGCACCGCCGCCGCGCAGGCGTCGGGGTCCATCAGGTCGGCGCGGTCGCGCCCCAGGAACACCGCATCGGGCACCACCCGCGCCAGTTCCGTCGCGACCTGCCCGGTGCGACCGAAGACCAGCAGCCTCATGCCTTCGTCCCCAGCCGTTGCCCCACGCCAGCCCGCTCCAGAAGCGGCCGCCACCAGGCCTCGTTGTCCAGGTACCAGCGCACCGTGCGCCGCAGACCTTCCTCCAGCGTGACCGAGGGCCGCCAGCCCAGTTCCTCGCGGATGCGCGACGGGTCGATGGCATAGCGCAGGTCATGCCCCGGCCGGTCGGTCACATAGGTGATCAGCCGGTCGTGCGGCGCGCCGTCGGGGCGCATCTCGTCCAGCAGGGCGCAGATCGTGCGCACGATGTCGATGTTCTTCGCCTCGTTCTCGCCACCGATGTTGTAGCTGCGGCCCAGCTTGCCCTTCGCCACCACCAGAAGCAGCGCGTCGGCATGGTCCTCGACATAGAGCCAGTCGCGCACATTCTCGCCCTTGCCATAAACTGGGATCGGGCGCCCGTGCAGCGCGTTCAGGATCACCACCGGGATCAGCTTTTCAGGGAAATGATAGGGACCGTAGTTGTTGGAACAGTTGGTCATCACCACCGGCAGGCCATAGGTCTCGGCCCAAGCCCGCACCAGATGGTCGCTCGCCGCCTTGGATGCCGAATAGGGGCTGTTCGGCGCATAGGGCGTCTCTTCCGTGAACTTGCCCGTCTCGCCCAAAGTCCCGAACACCTCGTCGGTCGAGATATGGTGGAACCGGAACGCCTCAGGCTTGCCAGCCCGCGTCCAGTGGGCGCGCGCGGCCTCCAGCATGTTGAAGGTGCCGGTCACGTTGGTCTGGATGAACTCGCCCGGCCCGTCGATCGACCGGTCCACATGGCTCTCCGCTGCAAGGTGCATCACCGCGTCGGGGTTGTGCGTGGCGAAAATCCGGTCCAGCGCCGCCCGGTCGCGGATGTCGGCCTGTTCAAAGGAGTAAAGGTTCGACCGAGCCGCCCCCGCCACGTTCTCCAGGTTCGCCGCATAGGTCAGGGCGTCCAGGTTCACCACCTCGTGCCCGCGCGCCACCGCCAGCCGCACCACGGCCGAGCCGATGAAGCCCGCGCCACCCGTCACCAGAATCTTCATGCCTTGCCTTCGTAAACAAACGGAGAAACCCAATCGCGGAACAGGGGCGCCGCCAGATCCTTGGCCGACAGCACCGGGTCGCCCGACAGACCCCAGTCCACGCCCAGATCCGGGTCGTCCCAGCGGACCGATCCGTCGCAGTCGGGCGCATAGGTGTCAGTGCACTTGTACTGCACTTCGGTGTCGGGCGTCAGGGTGACGAAACCATGCAGGAACCCTTTCGGCACCAGAAGCTGCCGGCCGTTCTCGGGCGTCAGTTCCACGGCCGTCCATCTGCCATAGGCCGGCGATCCCTTACGCACATCCACGGCGACGTCCAGGATCGCTCCGCGCGAACAGCGCACCAGTTTGTCCTGCGCCCGCGGCGGCGCCTGGTAATGCAACCCGCGCAGCGTGCCCTGGGTCGCCGAAAAGGAATGGTTGTCCTGGGTGAAGGCCAGGTCCAGCCCAACCGCCCGCATCCGCTCGGCGTTCCAGGTTTCCGAAAACCAGCCGCGGGCATCGCCGAACCGAGCCGGGGTCAGGATCAGAACGTCGGGAAGCGATGTCTCTTCGATCTTCATGAAGCGTCTTTCTTTGCGCAGGCCCCGGATGGCCGGGGATTGGCGCAGGAATATGGCACAATCCAGAGAGAACCCAAGGCTGATTGCGCCAGCCCTCGCATTGTTGCCGCTGTGCCGCAACCCGATGCGCAGCCCACGCCAGACCCGGATTTGCCCTTGCGTGAACTCCCCGCACCGGCATCCCCTTGAATGTGAGGCGGCGCCTTCCGCGCGCCGAAGCGAAGGGTGTTGCCCATGGCCGTGCTGCCAACGGCCCGGACAATTGATTGCGGATCGGGCCGGCCCCCCTGGGGGAACGGATGAAGATCGCGTATCTCGTCAACACCCATCCGCGCGGTTCCACCACCTTCATCCGTCGCGAAATCCAGGCGCTCGAACGCATGGGCTGGCAGGTCCACCGCATCGCCATGCGCGCGGACGAGGCGCCTCTGGTCGACCCCGCCGACATCGCCGAGCGCGAACGCACCGAATATGTGCTGTCGCTCGGCGGTTGGGCGCTTCTGAAATCTGCGGTCGGATGGATGATCCACCGCCCGCGCCGCAGCTTCATGGCGCTGCGGCTGGCCCTTGCCTGCGGTAGCCGGGCCAATGCCCGCATCCTGCACCTGATCTACCTGCTCGAAGCCGCCCATCTCGCAAGGCGCTGCCGCGACCTCGACATCAAGCACCTGCACGCGCATTTCGGCACCAACCCGGCCACCGTCGCCATGCTGGCCAGCCTGTTGGGGGCGCCCGGCTTTTCCTTCACCACGCACGGGCCGGAAGAATTCGACGCGCCTCTTGCCCTGTCGCTGCCCGCCAAGATCGCCCATGCCGAGTTTGCCGTGGCCGTTTCCTCCTTCGGCAGAAGCCAGCTTTGCCGGTGGGCCAACCTGTCGGACTGGCCGCGCATCCATGTCGTACCCTGCGGCATCGAACCCTGGCGCTTTCCCGAACCCGCCGCCCTGCCCGCGGGCGGGCCGCATCTGGTGGCGATCGGCCGCCTGGCCGAACAGAAGGGCTTTCCCGTGCTGATCGAAGCGGTGGCGCAGGCATTGCCCGCGCTGCCCGGCCTGCGGCTCACCCTTGTGGGCGACGGCCCCCTGCGCCGCGCCCTCGAGGCGCAGGTGCACCGCCTTGGTCTGGAGGGCACCGTCACCTTCGCCGGCTGGCAGGACGAAGCGGGCGTGCGCACCGCGCTTGGCGCCGCGCAGGCCCTGGTCCTGCCCTCTTTCGCCGAAGGTCTGCCCGTGGTGGCGATGGAGGCAATGGCCGCCGGGCGCCCCGTCATCGGCACGATGATCGCCGGCCTGCCCGAGCTTGTGACACCGGAAACCGGCTGGCTGGTTCCGGCCGGCGATGCCCGGTCACTGGCGGGCGCGATGGCGGCGCTCGCCGCCACTCCTTCCGACCGGCTTGCCGAAATGGGCCGCGCCGCCCGCCGCCGCGCGCTGGACCGGCACGACATCGACCGCGCCGCCGCCCGCCTCGCTGCGCTGATCCAGGGCCTGCCCGAAGAGTGACGCCGAAGGGGGTCACGAGGGACGCATCAGGGGACCATCGCCCCGATCCTTCGCGGGAAAATCCTGTCCCATAGGTCTCGCGGGAAACCCTGCCGGCTTCCCCTTGGTTAAGTCCAAGTTAATTCGCGCGCGCAACCCATTGATTTTACTCAGGCCGCGCAGGCGTCCGAGCTCGGACGCCCAAGGTCAGGCCGCCAGCCCCTTGGCGCCCATGTCCAGGAACTTGGTCCGCCGGTCCTTGACCAGCCAGTCGGCCTTCTTTCCCGCCAGCTCCTTCAGCATGGCCTCGATGGCCTTGCCCACCGCCTCGACGGTCTCCTTCCGGCCCCGCTGCGCGCCCCCCACCGGCTCCTTCACGATCCGGTCGATGATCCCCAGCTTCTGCAGGTCCTGGGCCGTGAGCCGCAGCGCCTCCGCCGCCTCCCGCATCTTCTCGGCGTCCTTCCACAGGATCGAGGCGCAGCCCTCGGGGCTGATCACCGAATAGACCGAGTGCTCCAGCATGGCGATCCGGTTGGCCGTGGCAAAGGCCACCGCCCCGCCCGACCCGCCCTCGCCGATCACCACCGAAACCAGCGGCACCCCGATCTCCAGGCACTTCTCGGTGGACCGCGCGATCGCCTCCGCCTGCCCGCGCTCTTCAGCCCCCTTGCCGGGATAGGCGCCGGGCGTGTCGATCAGGGTGATCACCGGCAGCCGGAACCGGTCCGCCAGATCCATCAGCCGGATCGCCTTGCGATACCCCTCCGGCCGCGCCATCCCGAAGTTCCGCTCGATCCGCGACTTGGTATCGTGGCCCTTCTCGTGCCCGATCACCACCACCGCCTGATCGTTGAACCGCGCGAGCCCCCCCATCACCGCATGGTCGTCGGCAAAGTTCCGGTCCCCCGCCAGCGGCGTAAACTCGGAAAACAGCCCGTCGATATAGTCCCGGCAATGCGGCCGGTCGGGATGCCGCGCGACCTGGCACTTCTGCCAGGCAGTCAGGCTCTTGTAGAGATCCTTCAGCGCCTGGTCGGCCTTCTTGTCCAGCGCCTCGGCTTCTTTGCCGACGTCCATCTGAGGATTGGTCCGGGCCAGCGATCGCAGCTCCTCTGCCTTGCCTTCGATCTCGGCAAGGGGCTTCTCGAAGTCGAGGTAGTTCATCCGCTCAATCCCCGTTGGACGCCGCCCCTATATGGCCTTGCCCGGCGCCGCTTGCAACTCGGGCCGTCAACCCTGCAGATCCTCCAGCACCAGCGCCATCACCAGCGCAGAGTCCGCCATATCCTGCACGCCCACCCATTCGTCCGGCTGGTGCGCCAGGTGCAAGAGCCCCGGCCCATAGGCGATGCAGTTCTTCATCCTGCCGATGCGGTCGATGTGCTTCTGGTCATAGGTGCCGGGGCTGGCCACGAACTCGGCCACCCGGCCCAGCACGCGCTCCACCGCCGCCGCGGTGGAGCGCGCCACCGGCGCCTCGCGGTCGGTCATCACCGGCGCCACCTCGAACAGGTCGCGCATCGTCCAGTCGAAGCCGGGCCGCGTGGCCTTCAGCCCGTCCAGCAGCGCTACCACCTCGGATTTCACCGCGGCCGGGTTCTCCTCGATCAGCCAGCGCCGGTCGATCACGATGCGGCAACGGTCGGCCACGCAGGGCGCGGGCAGCGAGGTGTCGCCATGGCCCGGCTCGCGCTCGCCGCCGTGGATCGAGTTGATGTTCAACGTGGCGTGGCGCGCCCCGTCCGGCACCACCGGCATGGCGGTGCGCCGCCCGGCCAAAGCCGGCATCAGCCGCGCCTCGATCTCGGCTAGCACCGCCCCCATGTGGGTGATCGCCGAATCGCCCAGGAACGGCATCGAGCCATGGGCGATCCGCCCCTTCGTCTCGATCTCGGCCCACCAGACGCCGCGGTGGCCCAGGCAGATGCGGTCCTTGTTCAGCGGTTCGGGGATGATGACATGGTCCACCCGGCCCGGATCAAAATACCCCCGCTCCGCCAGCCAGGCCACGCCGCCATAACCGCCGGATTCCTCGTCAGCCGTGGCCGAAATCTCGATGGCCCCGCGCCAGCCCGGCATCGCCTCCAGAAACGCCTCGACCGCAACCACAGAAGCCGCCAGCCCGCCCTTCATGTCGCAGGCGCCGCGGCCATAAATCCGGTCGCCGTCCAGTTCGCCCCCGAACGGGTCGCGCGTCCAGCCGTGGCCGACCTCCACCACATCGTGATGGCTGTTGAAATGCACGCAAGGCCCCGGCGCGTCGGACTCGATCCGCGCGACCATGTTCCAGCGCGGATGGGCGTCGCTGTCGCCCGGCGCGCCATGCGCGCGCAGCACCTGCACATGAAAGCCCGACCTGATCAGCCGCGCCGAAAGATAATCGCAAATCTCCAGATACTTCCGCCCCGGCGGGTTCAGCGTCGGGATGCGGATCAGATCCTGCGCCAGTCCGATCAGGTCGGTACGGCGTGCGGCGATTTCGGCCCTCAGATGCTCCATGCCGCCAGACTGCGCCCGGCATACGCGCAGGACAACCTTTTTCAGATGACGCCCCCCCTTCAAATCGACCATACTTCGCCCATGTAAATACCTGTAACTTTTCCGGGAGGATGGGATGGCCGACCTGAACGCCGCGATTGCCGACAGCCAGAAGCAGGTGGCAGAAGCCCAGGCGAAGATTTCTGCGATCACCGGGCGGATCGAGGCGGCGCGCGCCAAGCTGGACGCGGGCGAGGCGGCCATCGACATCGAGAACGCCACGCTGGAGGACGTGCACAAGCACACCGACCTGATGAACGCCAACATCGCCGAGCTCATCATGGGGCTGGACGATGTGACCGCCGGCTTTTCCAAGGACTTCGACGAGATGCGGTCCAAGACCGGCGTCGAAAGCTTCATCGGCATCTTTTCGGCGGCCAAGTCCGAATCCATGCGCCAGGAACGCCTGCGCACGGCGTCCATCGACGACAAGCTGCAGGACCTGATCGCCAAGTCCGATGTCATCGTGAAGCTGTTGCAGGGCCAGCTGGATCTGCTGAACGGCCAGAAGGCGCGGGTGGAAACCAACCTGTCCGGGACGCTTACGGAACGCGAGGAAGTGGTGGCCGCGCTGACCGCGGTGCGCAACGAGATCCTCGGCATGGACCCGAAAATCATCGAGCTGGAAAACAAGATCAGCGTAGAACAGGACGCCGCCGCGCGCACCAAGCTGGAAACCGACCTGGCCGAGATGAACCGCGCCTACAACGCGCTGGTGCAGGACGAACAGGTGAAGCTGGCGAAAAGCCAGACGCTGGAACGCTATATCGAGAAGGGCAAGACCTGGATGGATTCGCTGCAAAACCAGGCGGCGACCCAGATGGTGCTGATCAACAAGCTGCAGACGGATACCAAGCAGCGCGTGGTGCTGTATGACGCCCTGACCGCCAGCCTGAAGACGGCGCAGCAGCAGGACGTCGCCCACCGCATCAACGAGATCGGCGTGAAGACGGATCAAGAGGCCCAGGCCGCCATGGCCGCCATCGGTGCGGCCACCAACGACAAGATGGCCGACATGCTGGAGGCACACGAAGGCCACATGGTCTTTGCCCGCCAGATTCTGGAGCAGAAGGCCAAGGCCGACGAACGTTTTGCTCGGCGCTTTGCCAGCATCGTCGAAAAGCACGACAAGAACGCCTACGGGGAATAAGTGGACAACGAGGTCAAGGACGTCCTGACCAGCGACCATCAGGAAATCTATGATACCCTCGTCGCACGCAGCTATTTCGGCATGTTCGAAAAGATCACCGGGCATCTCGCCCGCGTGGCCGATGCGATGCAGGACGAGGGCCGGCTGACCCGCACCGAGGCGCGCATCCTGAACGCTCATGTCGGCTCGGTCGCCGCCACCTTCCGGGCGCTGTCGTGGAAATACCTGATGACTGGGCGGGTCGAAGGGCCGCTGCCCGGCCGGCTGACCTTTGACCGCCACGAAAGCGGCTTTCCCATCGCGCAGGAGCTGATGGTGATGGCGGTGGATGCGGCGCAGGCGGAAAAGCACCTCGCCGGCATGGCCTCGGAAGCCGAGCTGAAGGACCGGATGATCCGCCAGATCGTCGGCGACCTGACCATCCCGACGCAGTTGCAATTCGCCCTGTCGCAGCGGCTTTACTACGAGGCGCTGTTGACCGGGAACCTCTTCCAGGCCCGCAACGACCCCGATGGCCAGTGGCTCGGCGAAGACGAGGGCCGCCGGTTCCTTCTGCACTGGTCGGTCTATGACACGCAGGAAAACCTGCCGATCATCTACCTGATGGACGTGGAAGAGGCAGGCAGGCGCCCGCTTCTGGCCGATGACAGGCGCTGGCCACAGGTGCGGGCGCATCTGATGGCGCAATCCGTCGCGGGGCTGAAACTCCTCACCATCGCGCAAGGCTTCGACACCGATTTCCCCGACATCCAGCCAAAGCGCCTGCGCCGCCTGCGCCTTGGCCCGATGTATTCCCACGCCTTCACGCTGCAATCCGGGCCCATCTCGCAGGTGCTGGCCAATGCCGGCGGCCCGCCCGATCAGGACTGGGCCCTGGTCTGGACGGTGGAGGACCTGGTTTCCGAACGCACCGAACAGGTGAAGGACGGCTGGTTCTCGACCACCACGCGCGAGATCTGGAAGCTTGACCCCCTCAAGGGTGCCGAGGATGGCACGACCTCGACCACCCGCATGATCATCCTGCCCGAACGGCCCAACCAGGTCCTGACCGAGATGAACCCCCCCGGCTTCCGCGACCCGCGCCGCTTCGTCGTCGATGCCGCGGGCCGGCTGGTGCCGCAACGATGAACCGTTCCCGCCCCGGAACCAGGAAAGGCCCGGCATGACCACGCGCGACACGATGGAACTGCCCGAAGCCGCGATCCGCGCCCAGTATCCGGCGGCGCTCGGTCTCGTCACCGGCTTCGACCACGCGCCCCGGCTGGCAAAGCCCACCGCGCCGACCGCCGCCGCCCCGGAACGCTCGCCCGGCATTCCCGCGCCTGCCCGCTTCCGCTCCACCACGCCGGGCCTCGCCGCGCGCCCGACGACCCGCCCCGGCGGCGTCCACCTTGCGGGCCGGATCGAGACGCTAGGCGATGGCCTCGTCACGCCGCTTCAGGCGACGGTTCTCACCACGCTCCGCCGCGGCCTCGCCATCGCGCTGGCGATGGGCGAAGGCTTTGCCGCGCAATCGGGCCTCGCGGAACTGAAGAAGGCCAATCTCGAATCCCGCCTGCCCGACAGCCGTCGCGCCGAATTCACCGAACTGCTGGCCGCCGAGGCGCTGATCACGCTGCATGTCTTCGCCAATGCCACCGCCTTCCTGCTGGCCCCCCACCTAGGCGCCACCACGGTCGAGGTCGGCACGGTCGAGGAAGTGCTGACCGACAACGCCCCCCTCGCCCTGCAGGGCGCTTTGTGGGAACTGGACCAGGACATCGCCACCCTGGCCACGGATGAGACGCGCCTCGCCCCCACCGTTGCCGCCTTCTGCGAGGCGCTGATGGAAAAGGTGGCGCTGCGCGCCGCCACCGCCCCGCGCCTTTCCGCCTTCGACGGCGCCAGCTGGAAGGTCGAGGCCGATGCGCTGACGCTCTCCGGCTTCCGCCCCGCCCGCGCGGCCAAGGGCGGCGCGCTGGTCATGGCCTTCAAGAAGCCCGAAGAGGTGATCGGCAACCACATCGCCAAGTACCAGGCGATGCGGCTGGCGAAGATGCTGATGGCCTATGATTTCGACCGCCGGCTGAACCCCTTTGCCGAACTGGGCGGCTTCATCTTCACCTTCATGGGCGACGGCAAGCCCGGCACCGGCAAGACCACGCTGATTCAAATGATGGCCGGCCTGATCCACGGCTATTGCCAGATGGCCGGCTACCCCTTCCGCTACCAGAACTTCTCGATCGACCAGATCGACAGCTACCAGGGCAAGTCCGGCCAGAACGCCAAGGCCTTCATCGACGCCGTCATCGACCCCACCGTGATCGCCTTCGGCACCATCGACGACATCGACCAGGTCGCCGGCAAGCGCGGCGACCGCCAGTCCAGCGCGGGCCAGCAGGAGGTGACGGCAGTCTTCATGCAGGCCTTCGCCGGGGCCGGCACCGTGGTCCGCGGCAACTGCACCTTCGGCATGTTCTCGAACTACCCCGAGAACGTCGACGACGCGCTCCGCCAGCGTGCGGGCGCGCGCTTCCTGGTCGATGGCCCCCGAAGCCGCGAGGATTACATCGACATCCTCACCCTGCTTCTGGGCAAGAACCACGCCATCCCCCTCGGCGACCACGCGCTATACGCCAACCAGGAAATCAAGCGCGCCGTGGCGGCCAGTTTCGAAGGCCACGGCCGCCCGCACGAAGAGGGGCTGCTAAAGGTCTGGGAGAAGGTCGAGGCTGACCTCGGCCCGCTCGACACGCTGGCCAAGCTCGGCACCTACCTGAAGGCGATCCAGGAAGCCGACGACCGCTTCACCGGCCGCGCGATCAAGAACATCACCGATGCGGTGAAGGTCCGCGCCATGGATTTCGAACTTCCGGACGAGTGGATGGAAAAGCCCGACCTGTTCCTGTTCAGACCCTACGACGACAAGCTGGCCATGATCCGCGACCTGATGCAGCCCATCACGGTCGACATGGTGGTGCAGGAAATCCACCGCTACGCCGACAGCGAATTCCGCTATGCCGACAAGTCCGACGAGGCGGCCATCGAGGGCATGGTGCGGGACATGGCCCGCGCCGAGGAAGCCAAGCGGCGGTATCTGGAGGGGCGGGGGTGAAGGTGGTTCGGACCCTGCTCATCTGGTTCCTGGTTGTCGGGGCCTTTGCCATGGTGACGGCCGTTGCCAGCGTCTTGGTATTCTGCAGTGCAAACGCTCTGCTTCCGCCGGCCTTCTGGTCCGACGGCCAGTGCAGTGCCTCTGACAAACCAGCCGAGGTGTTCAATATCTTCTTGTACCTGGGTGCACTGACGGGAATGGCCATTTCCGCTGTAGCAGCGATGGTCAGGTTTGCGGTGCGCCGTTGGAGTCCCGCCCCATGAAACGCCTCATCTCCAAGGGCCTGATGTTCGGCAACCTCGTCGAGGTCTCCTCGCCGCAACTGGTCGAACGCTACAACCGAGCGCTCAAGCACCTGACGGGCAAGACCACGGCCCAGACCGATTTCCACATCGACATCTCGGGCTATTCGCCCGAGATCGGCGACGAGTTGGATGATGACCTCTACCTCAACCCCAACGGCTGCAACCGGCAGTTCATTCTGCTGACCACCGCGCAGAAATCCGCGCCGCTTCTGAACATCAAGTTCTCCACCTCGCGCGGCATCCTGCGGCAGTTCATCGAAGCGAACGAGCCGCAGCTCTTTGCCCTGACCGCCCGAGACGCGGTGGCGGGGGAATTGCAGGGTTCAGTCTACGAGGTCTCCACCCCGGCCAAACTGCTCGACATCCGCAAGATCACGGTCGAGGCCGATACCATCGGCGGCCATGTCGCCGATGCCGAAAAACTCGCAGGCCTGATCGACCGCTTCCGCACCGAACCCGACGGCTGGCGCGACGACGTGCTGATCGCCGAGATGATCGGGCTGGCCAAGAAGACCGGCGACGTCACCCGCGTGCCGATCCGCCTGCCCGCCATGACCTTCGAACAGCCCAGCTTCTGGACCAGCCATTTCGGCGGGCTCTACATCTTCCGCGATGTGGCCATCCCCGGCGTGATCTCCACCCTGCCCCGGCAAAGCCTGGGCGCCATGCCGATCTCGCCGGTCATGGACATGTCCATGCGCAACCACATCGCCGACTGGCTGGAGCGCAATGCGCTGGTGGAACCCATCGTGCAGGCGCGCGGCATGGATGCGGCGGCGGTGATCCGCCAGAAGATGGACTTCATCCTGGTCGATGCCGCCGACGGGCTGAACCTCGATATCGGCGATGCCCGACGGACCGAGCTGCGCAAGATCGCCTACCGACTGGGCGACCAGTTGCCCGACGAATTCCTGGGCCTCGCCGCGCTTCTGCGGTGGGTGGAAGGCGCGGGCGACTGGCCGCGCATCTCGTCGGAACACCCCAGCTATTTCTACACGCTACGTGCCAAGGCCGGCCCGCACCGCGACCTTGTGAACATGGCTCTCGCCCAACTCGCACCGCTCGACGTGCGCCAGATGTTCATCACCCACAAGGAACTGTTCTACGCCGCCTATGCCACCTGGTCCGACCGCAAGCGCCAGTATGTGGCGGATTTCCTGGAACGGGAGTATCAGGTGGACAAGCAGGGCGCGCGCGCCGCGCTTTTCGGCCCGGAACCCGGCATGGACGAAGCCCACCGCCCCGACCCCAAACCCGCCCGCAGCCTCGCCTCCGAGGTCGGCCCCTGGGGCGCCTTGCGGAGGGACCGCCGATGATCCTTGGCCTCGCCCGGCTCGCACTGTTCCTGTTCGTCGCGCTCACCGTCCTGTTCTTCCTGTTGCGCATCTACGCCCGCTCGCTGCGGCGCGAGGCGCTGGAAAAGGAATGGGACGAAGGCGGCATCGCCGAGGACCGCGACGCCTTCATCCACCGCGGCATGGCCGCCTATGACAAAAGCCTGTTCGTCAAGCTGTTCTGGCTGGTCTATGTCATCCCAACGGTGGTGATCTCCGCGCTCGTCTATTTCCTGAACTTCTACCAGTAGTCCCGAAAGGCCCCGCCATGCTTCGCAAGTTGAAATGGATCATGCTCACGCTGCTCGCGCTGATCCTCGGGCTTTTCCTGCACTACAACCTGCCACAGACCGACATCGTGCGCATCGTCGGCACCTCGTTCCGCGGCATGGATCTCGGATGGGAAAACCAGTGGGCCTTCTCCGCCCCCGAATCCGGCTCAAACACCGCCAATTCCGCCAGCCGCGACATCCTGTTCATCGACACGGTCACGCCCAGTGGCCGGCCCTCGGTGTTCCGCAACGAAGACACTGCCTGGGGCTGGCCGCCCTATTTCAAATTCAACAGCTTCGACCTGCAGGCCGCCGCCGGCAACCTGGCCTCCACCGCCGAGGCGCCGAAATGGGTGGCCATCACCCATTACGGCTGGCGCATCCAGTTCCTGACCATCTTCCCCAACGCCATCAAGGTCCGCCAGGTCGAAAGCCCCGATGTCACCATCATACCCTGGGGCTCGATCATCATCCTCACCGTGCTCGCCCTGCTGGCCTTCCTGTTCTGGCGCATGTGGGCACAGTTCCACGAACGCACGATCGAACCCGCGATGATCGAGGTCGAAGAGGCGCTGGATGCCGTAGACGCGCGCGCCGATGCCGCAAAGGCCCAGGCCCGCGGCACCTGGGGCCGCTTCACCGCCTGGCTCGGCACCTGGCGCGCCAAGCCGCGAAAGTAGGCACAAGCGGTCAAGGCGCTCGACAAACGGGCGCAACGTGGGCAAAGGTTGAAAAAAAGACCCCCGCCGGGCCATTGGCCCAAGCGGGGGCAGTGATCCCCGCGCCTCACGGGAAGAGAGACGCAAGGGTGCGGTCCTGCGGGATACGGGACGCCTCCCTCCGCAGGACCGCCGGAACTCAACCTCCCGGCTCTGGCGCCCCGCAGGCGCCAGAATCGCCACAAGGCACCACGCGCCGTGCCACCGCCGGGTGGCCCGACGGCCAGGGGTCGGACAGCGCCGGATCGGACAGGAAATCCTCGTCGGTCAGACTTTCCAGGAAGGCGATCACATCCGCCTTCTCGGCCGCGCTCAGAACGAAGCCCGCCACAAGCGGGTCCTTCTGCGCCACGTCCGGATGCCGCCCGCCATTCGCATAGGCATCCAGCACCTCGGACAGCGTCGCCATCGACCCGTCATGCATATAGGGCGCCGTCACCGCCACATTCCGCAGCGACGGCGTGCGGAACCGGCCCAGATCCGCCTCGCGCAGGGTAAAGGCGGCGATGCCCTCGCCCCCCTCGCGGATCACCTCGTGGACGCCGGTGTTGTGGAACCCCGTCTCCGCCATCTTCATGCGCGAGGTCTCAAGGTTGTCGGTAAAGTTGAACCCGCCGTGGCAGTGGTAACACTCCAGCCGCTCGCCGAAGAACAGATCCTGCCCCCGCCGCGCCGACGCGCTCAGGGCATCCCGGTCGCCCTCATAGGCAAAGCGGTCATAGGGCGACCCGGCCGAGATCATCGTGCGCTGAAACGCGGCCAGCGCGCGGGTGACGGTGTAAAGGTCCGGTGCCGGGCGGTCGGGAAAAGCCGCAGGGAAGGCTTCGGCATAGAAGGGATCCGCCGCCAGCCGGTCGAAAAGCGCGGCCTCCATCCCGGCCGCGCCCATTTCGACCGGCGCCGTACCGAACATCGGGATCAGCACATGCCGCTCCAGGCTGTCGATCATCGGGTTGCCCCAGGTCAGCACCGGCAGATAGCCCACATTCGCCAGCCCCGGCGCGTTGCGTTGCCCCTCGGTGCCGCCCACTCCGATGCCCACTGCCCGCCCGTCCGCAAATCCCATGGCTTGCACATGGCACGAGGCACAGGCCACCGTACCATCGGCCGAAAGCCGGGCGTCATGGAACAGGTGGCGCCCAAGCTCCACCTTCTCTGCCGTCATCGGGTTGTCGTCCGGCACCGGGGGCGGTGGCAGCCAGTCGGGAATCGACCACTGCCACCCCTCCGCCGCCAGGGCGGCACCGGCCATCAGGGCCAGCGCCGCGGCAGACAGGGGCACACGCATCGTCAGCGCAGGGTAACGAGCTGCTGGCCGCCCGCCGGCGCCACGCCCTCATAGGGCAGGCCAAGCGCCGACATCACGGGCGGGCAATCCGCATCCTTCGGGAAGGACATGCAGCCCGGCGCGCTTTCGGGCGCATTGGCATCCACATTGGCCCCGGCCAGCACCGGCGCGGGGTCGATCACCACCGTGTCCATGCCTGCCATGCCCGGCATGAAGCCGTCCAGCTTCACCGCCACGCGGTTCGGATTTGCACATTCCGCCGCCGGCGCAATGGTCTTCCCATCCGAGGCGCAACCCGTCGAGCCCAGGTGAAGTGCCCAGCCCTGCGGCCCGGACATGTCCATCGCCTCTCCCGAATGATCGCCGCCCTCCATCGCCGGCAGGGGTTGGCCCGCCGTCGAAAGGTCGATCTTGATGAACTTGTAGCCCGCCTGCCAGGTCCAGAACATTGCCGTCAGGTTCAGCGGCGATCCCGCCAAGGTCGGGTCGCCATGATTCTGCGCGAAGGGCAGGCCGATGTCGAAGGCCAGGCCCGAATAGCTGCCATCGGGTACGGTGCCGCGCACCACCATGTTGGTCTCTGCCGTGCCGTTGGCGCAGGTGCCGGTCGCATCCTCGAAGTCGATCAGGGCCGAGCCGTCAAGCTGCCAGGTGCCGTCCTGGTCCAGGGCAATCGGAACTTCCGCCCCATCGGCGCCGATCAGCCGCAGGTTCGAGACGTACAGGCGGAAGTCCCCGAACTGCACGGCAGATTTCGTGGTGCCGATCCCCTCATATGTCGCAGCACAGGAAAACGGCGTTCCGCCCACCTCGGCGAGGAAGGGTATTTCCACCTTCATTTCGGCAAGGGCAGGCGTGGCAAGAACGGCAGCAAGCGCCGCAAGGGTCAGACGGGACATGGTTTCTACCTCTGGCGAACGGGCGCGCGCGGGCGACCCGGTGAATGGGATCGGTCTTTGAAGAAGCGATCAGGCCAGAGGTGGCCCGCGCGAGGCGCGGGTAGGGTCGTCCAGATGCCGCAAGGCGCGGCTCTCACGCGGCGCGATGACTTCGGCCACGAAGGTCAGATCGGCGTCGCGTATCGCCGGGGCGGCATCTGGCAGGATGACTGCGGCGGTGACATGGCAGGCGAAGCAATCGCCGTGGGCTCCCGCGCCGGACCCATCCTCATCGCCGCACAGATCGGCCAGCTCGCCGCCGGCAATGACAAAGGCCTCCTGCGCGGCACTCGGCATCCGATGCGCAAACCCCGTCGCCACCAGGGCAACGGTCAGCATGGCAACCAGCGCCAGGCCGATCCAGGAAGGAAAGCCGCGTCTCGTCATGCTCTATGTCATGCCCCAACCGCGCCCCGCGCGCAACGGGTCAGAGCTGGCCGGACACTTCGCCGCAAGCCTGGACGGGCAGATGGTTAACTGCCCATGAATCTGAAATCGCAACCCATTGAAATCATTTAGCCTGACAAAGCGTCCGAGCTCGGACGCTCCTCGGGGTCAGCCCCTGTCCTTGACCTTCAACAGCTTCTTCGGCCGCATCTCCTCGGCCGCCTTGAACAGGCTGAAGGTCTGGCCGACAAAGTTCACCACCCCCGAGACCTTCTCCATATAGGCGCTCAGCTCCGGCGTCCGCTCGGCCTCGACCACCTGCACCGGCCGCTCCGGCCCCTCGCCCTCGAACTGGCAATAGAACAAGGGCTCCCCCCGCCGCAGGACGATATCCTTCTGCGGCTCGTGCCACTCGAAGGCCCACATGATCGGCCGCGGCCAGATGTTCAGCGGGAACCGCCCGCCAAAGATCGTGCCGGGCAGCGGGTCCTTGCGGTAATGGGCAAAGGTCCCCAGCTGGGTCAGATAGACCATCTCGTCCGCGATGAAGCAGTAGGGCAGGTGCAACTGGATCGTTGGCCGGTCCGGATACCGCCACTCCGCCTCGTTCACCAGGGTCAGCACCTCGTTCAGCTTGTTCGACCGGATCGAGCTCGCCGTGCCCGCCCGGTTGATCAGCACCCCCCGCCCCTTCTCGTCCCGCCCGAACCCGATGTGCAGGTCATAGGGGCACTTGATCATGAAGTACCGGCTCTCCAGCTGGATAACCGCCGGGCAGCGGCTGGCCGACTTGGAGTGGGTCTTGTTGGTCTGGCGGAACATGATCCGCTCGGGCGGGTCGTACATCACCGCCCCCTTGTCGCTGGTCAGGAACCAGCCCACGGTGATCGGGCCGGATTTTGGCCCCTCCTCGGGGCGGTCGAATACGATGTCGAAATGCATGGGCCAACCTCTTTCCGAAGCCAAGTTCGGTCCGGTCCGGCCCGCTGTCAACGGGGTAGGGCCGCCAGCGCCGCCTTCAGCCCGGTCACCGTGCCAGCATCGGTCCGCTTCAGCCCCGGCCCCGCAAAGCCAAGCGCCTGCTCGCCCGGCGTGCCCAGAAGCGGACGGGAGCAGGAGGCGTGGATCTCGCGCAGTGGCAGGTGAGCCAGTGCCGGCAGAACCGCCGCGGTGACGCCCGAGCCAGGCATCACCGTGATCCGCCCCGCGGCGGCGGCGAAGGTCGCCTCCAGCCGCGGCAGGCCATCCGCCACGCGCCCCGCCCCGCCCGAGGTCAGGATGCGGTCGAAGCCCAGGCTGACCGCGACCTCCACCGCCTCGGCCACGTCGGGCACCAGATCGAAGGCCCGGTGCAGCGTGCAGTCCAGCCCCGCCGCCGCCCGCCGCAGCACCCCCAGCGCCCCCGCATCCAGCCGCCCGTCCATCAACGAGGCGCCAAAGACCACGCCCGCCAGCCCCGCCCGGCGCACCGCCGCAATGTCCTCGATCATCGCCTCGACATCTGCCGTGGTCAGCCGGAACCCGCCCGGCGCGCCGCGGACCATCGCATGAACCGGTCGTCCTGCCCGTGCCGCCCGCGCCATCAGGCCCGGCGTCGGTGTCAGGCCCCCGATTTCCAGCGCAGAACACAGCTCGATGCGGTCCGCGCCGCCGGCAATCGCCGCGCCCAGCCCTTCGGGGCTGTCCACGCAGACTTCAAGAAGGATCGGTTGCGCTGGTGCCATGCTTCGCAGCGGGAGATTTCACACCCCCCGCACCCCCTTTGGGACAGTTGTCGGCAGAAGATGCAGGGCGCCGGGCATCAGGCCCTCTCCTGGAAAGCGGCGGCGGCGCCGATCAGGGCAGGCTCGCCAGGGCATCCCGCCGGGCGGACAAGCGGTTCGGCCGAAGGGCGCAGCACACGGGCACGGACGGCAAGGTCCAGCGCCGCGATGAGGTCGTTGGCGCGGGCGAGGCCGCCGCCCGCGGGCACGATGGAGGCGCCGACCACATTCAGGACCATGGCAAGCGGCCCTGCGACGCGCTCGGCCCATTCCGATACGGTGTCGCTCGCGGCCGCGTCGCCACGTCGCCAACCTGCGACGATGGCTTCCGAACCTGCCTCGCCCCGGCCACGCAGCCGGTGCAACCTTTCGATCCCGCGCGCGCCGCCGATCGTGTCGAGGCAGCCCGTCTGGCCGCAGCCGCAGGGCAGCGCGAGATCGCCGGTCAGAACCGGCCCGTGCCCCCATTCGCCGGCAAAACCCCCCGCGCCGGTAATGACACGGCCGTCGATCACCAGCCCGCCACCGACACCGGTGCCGAGGATGATGCCAAAGACGTTGCGGTGGCCGCGGCCTGCGCCGTGATGTGCCTCTGCCAGAGCAAAGCAATCGGCATCGTTCAGCACCTTCACCGGCAGGCCAAGCGCCGCCTCCAGATCGGGGCCCAGGGCGCGGCCATCGGCGCAGGGGATGTTCGCCACCTTGATGCGGGCCGTGGCCGGATCGACCACGCCGGCCACCGAGAGGGCAATGCCTGTCGCCCCCGTGGCGAAGCGGCCCACTGATTCCAAGAAATCCCCGAATTCCGTGGTGGGCGTAGGCACTTCGCCCAAGGGCGTTACCTCTACCCCCGCCACACGGGCAGCGCGGATGCGGGTGCCGCCGATGTCATAGGCCACGATCATGCCGGTCTCCTTCCCCGCTTTCCTATCAAGCCACGTGGCGCTTGACAGCCCCGGCTTGCCAGACCAAGACGCCACGACCCCGAAAAGGAGAGACCGATGTCCGACGACCGCCTCATCGTTGCGCTGGACGTGCCGAATGTCGTGCAGGGGCTGGACCTGACGGGGCGCATCGGTGACGCCGCCAGCTTCTACAAGATCGGGCTGGGGATGCTGACCGGCGGGGGCCTTGCGCTTGCCAACGAGTTGAAGCACGAGCACGGCAAGCGCGTCTTCCTGGACATGAAGCTGTTCGACATCGGCGCGACCATCGAGGCGGCGGTGCGGGGGCTGGCCCAATACGAGCTGGACTTCCTGACCGTGCAGGGCGACCCACAAGTGGTGCGCGCCGCGATGGAAGGCAAGCGCGGCAGCGGGATGAAGATCCTTGCCGTCACTGTTCTGACCTCGCTGGACCGCGCGGATCTGGACGCGAACATGATCCGCGCGGGCGACCTGGCAGAGGTCACCGTGGAACGCGCCGCTAGCGCCTTCGAGGCCGGGGCGGATGGCGTGATCTGTTCGGCACGCGAGGCGGCGGCGATCCGGGCGCTGCCCGGCGCGGCGGGGCGTCTGATCGTGACGCCTGGTATCCGCCCGGCGGGGGCCGCCTCGGGCGACCAGAAGCGCATCGCCACGCCGCGCCAGGCGATCCTGGACGGGGCCGATCACATCGTCGTCGGCCGCCCGATCTGGCAGGCGGCCGATCCGGCCGCCGCCGCCCGTGCGGTCATTGCGGAACTGCCGTAAGCGCCGCCCAGGCCAACGCGGTGCGCCGCTGCAACTCGCCCACCGCATCGGGGCGGGTCAGCCAGCGGTCGCGCGGCATCAGCTCCCAGCCCTGGCCCTCTTCGCCAAAGCGGATCCCGGCCAGCTCCGCCCGGTTCAACCGCCCGGCAAAGAACACGGACGGGCGGGCAGCATCCATGATCGAGGGGAAGACGCCACGCCAGATCAGCCGGTCGGGCGCAAGCCTCAGCCCGAATTCCTCTTCCAGTTCGCGCAAGAGACACTCTTCTGCGCTCTCTTCCCCCTCACGGCCGCCGCCCGGCAGGTCCCACATGCCCCGCCAACCAAGGCCAGGCTTGTCGTCGCGCAGATAGGTCAGCACGCCGCCGCCACAGAAGAAGGCGGCCTTGGCGCCAATGAAGTCGCCGGCGGGGCCGCCGGCCTCAGTTGTCATTGATGTCGCGGTCCCACAGCTTCACCTGGCCCTCGCGCACGCCCATGGTGCGGCGAAGCACCACCCAGGCGACCAGCGAGGCGATGGCAAAGATGGTGAGCAGCGCGGGCAGGCTGCCGCCGGACAACGCCCCGAAGCCCAGAAGCACACCCACCAGAACCGCGCCGATGGCAAAGCCCAGGAAGATGTAGCCCGGCGCCAGAACCTCCAGGACGCCAAGCACGAAGCCGCCGGCCACCCAGGCCCACCATTGTTCCCACAGCATCACGCCCGCCCCTTCAGCATCTTGAACGCATCGCCAAAGGCTTCCATGGCCTGCGCCGGCAACAGGATGGTCTGCTTGCCATCGCCCGCCGCCACCGCGGCCAGCGCCTCGACCTGTTTCAGGGCAACCTGGTACTGCGCCGCCTCGATCCCGCTTTCCTTGATCGCTTCGGCAATCACACCGGTGGCATAGGCTTCGGCGTCGGCGGTGATGCGTTTGGCCTTGGCCTGCTGTTCGGCGGCGTAAAGATCGGCATCCGCGGCCAGTTCCACCGCCCGCTTGCGGCCCTCGGCCTCGGTCACCTGCGCCCGGCGCGCGCGTTCCGCGTTCAGCTGCTGCAACATGGCGGCGCGGGTCGCGTCATCCAGATTCACGTCCAGGATTTCGGCCCGCGTCACCTCGACCCCCCAGTCGTCCACCATGGCGCTGACCTGTTCGCGCACGCGTTCGATCAGTTGCGCACGGTTCGACTGCACCATGTCCAGCTCGATCTTGCCGATTTCCGACCGCACGATCCCCGCCACGGTGGTGGCAATCGCGGCGTCCACGTCCTTGATGCGATAGACGGTCTTTTCCGGCTCCGTGATGCGGTAGAAGACCGAGGTTTCCACCTTCACCAACACGTTGTCCGAGGTGATGGCATCCTGCGAAGCATTGGGAAGCTGTCGCTCCAGGATCGAGATCTTGTGCGCCACCTTGTCCAGGAAGGGCCAGACGAAGTTGATGCCCGGCCCCAGCACCGCATGAAGCCGCCCGAACCGCTCCACCACATACTTCTGGCTTTGCGGAACGATGCGGACCCCAAGGTAGATGCACAGCAGGATGAAGGCAGCCACCGCCAGCCACACCGCATTGCCGCCAAGAACCGGTTCCATGATCCACTCCCACATGACCTTGCCGAAGAATGGGCGCAGGGTCGCCGGGGCGCAAGGGGGAGCGCGGGACGATCAGTCCCCGCTGTCCTGTCGCTTCAGCCGGAAGGCGATCTGGCGCAGCATTCCGTGGAAGGTCTGCACCTCGGCTCGGGTCAGCCCCAGGCGCGACCACATGTTGCGCAGGTTCAGCTTCATCAGTGGAGCCTTGTGGTCGGGGAAGAAGAAGCCCGCCGCCTCCAGCCGTTCCTCGAAATGATCGCCCAGCTTTTCGATCTCGACGACGCTGGCCAGGTCGCTGCGCGCCAGGCTCAGCACCTCGGGCGGGGTCTCGTCATGCTGGCGGCGCCATTCATAGCCCAGAAGCAGCGCGCACTGGCCCAGGTTCAGCGAGGGGAAGTCCGGGTTCACGGGCACAGTGACGATGGCGTTGGCCAGAGCGATGTCGTCATTTTCAAGCCCCGCGCGTTCCGGGCCGAAAAGAAAGCCCACCTGCCGCCCCTCTGCCGCCAAAGCGCGGGCATGGGCCATCGCGCGTTCGGGCGTCATTACCGGCTTGGTCAGTTCGCGCGGGCGGGCGGTGGTGGCAAAGACATAGTCGCAATCGGCGATGGCGGCCTGAATGGTCGGAAACGGCCCGGCATAGTCCAGCAACCGCCCTGCCCCGCTGGCCATCGCCACGGCGCGCGGATTGGGCCAGCCGTCGCGCGGAGCCACCACACGCATCCGCTCCAGCCCGAAGTTCAGCATGGCCCGGGCGGCGGCACCGATGTTCTCGCCCATCTGCGGGCGCACAAGGACGAAGATCGGGGGCAGGGCGGGCGGGGTCATGGCGCTCCTCGGTGTCGGCGCCAGATAGCGCCGCAGGGCCAAGGCGGCAAGGGCTGCCCGTCCCAGCCCAAATGCGTCAGGCGGTGAAGAAGCTGAACTCCATCGCGTGGTGATAGCGCTGGCCGGGGTCCAGCCGCGCTTGCGGGAATTGCAGGTTGTTGGGGCTGCAAGGGAAATACTGCGTCTCCAGCGTCAGCCCGGCAAAGCGGCCATAGCTGCCGCCCCCCTTGGCCGGCACGGGCGCGTTCATCTGGCCACACGTGTAGATCTGCACGCCCGGCTGGTTGGTGGCCAGCCGCAACCCGCGCCCCGACACCGGGTCGACCACCTCGGCACACAGGTGCAGGCTGTGCCCGGCCGGCTCGCCCGACAGGCACCAGTTGTGGTCATATCCCGCCGTCATCGACGGATCCGCCAGCAGCGCCTCGGCCAGACGGCGTTTCTGGCGGAAGTCGAAGGCCGTGCCCTCGACCCGGCAGATCTCGCCGGTCGCCAGCAGGTCGGCGGTGACGGGCGTGTAGAAATCGGCCGCCACCCGCATCTCGTGCCCCAGGACCGACCCGGCATCGTGGCCAGCCAGATTGAAATAGGCATGGTTGACCATGTTCATGACGGTCGGCCGGTCGGTATCGGCCTCAAGCACGATCTCCAGCCGGTCATCTCGGGTAAACCGGTAGGTGGCATTCAGCGTGGCATGGCCCGGAAAACCCATCTCACCATCAGGCGAACTGGCGGCAAAGCTCACCTCTTCGGGCGTATTGGAGGTGATCGACCACAGCTTGCGGTCGAAGCCCTCGCGCCCGCCATGCAGCGTGTTCGGCCCCTCGTTGCGGTCCAACTGCACAAGTGCGCCGTCCAGCAGGAACCGCCCGCCCGCGATGCGATTGGCATAGCGCCCGCAGGTCGCGCCGAAATAGGTGGGGTAGGCCAGGTAATCCTCAATCCGGTCATGCCCCAGCACGACGTCGGCCAGCTTCCCCTGCCGGTCGGGTATGTGCAGCGACACCAGCCGCGCGCCCCAGGGCGTGACCGTGGCCGTCAGCCCGCCGGGCGAGGAAATTGCCAGCAGCGGCACGACATGCCCGCCGACCGTCCCGAAATCCGCGGTGCCCATGGCTGTCATGTCCGTCCCTCCCTGACGCTGCGGGCCAAGACATCGCCCCTTCGGCGCGGCAGGTCAACCAAGGTCAGAACGCCACCTGATCCCCGCCCTTCAGCCCGAGCATCTCGCGCGCCTCGTCGGGCGATGCCACCTCGCATCCCAGATCCTCGACGATGCGGCGGATCTTGGTGACCTGCTGGGCGTTGCTCGTCGCAAGCTGCCCGCGAGAGATGAAGAGGGAATCCTCCAGCCCAACCCGCACATTGCCGCCCATCTGGCTGGCGGTGGTTGCCAGGCTCATCTGCGCCCCGCCCGCGCCAAGCACCGACCAGCGGTAGTCCTCTCCGAACAGCCGGTCGGCGGTGCGTTTCATGAAGACCAGGTTGTCCACCTCCGGCCCGATGCCCCCCAGGATGCCGAAGATGAACTGGATGAAGATCGGCGCCTTGAAGAGGCCAATGTCCATGCAGAAGCGCAGGTTGTAGAGGTGGCCGACATCATAGCATTCGTGTTCGAACTTGATCCGGTGCGGCGCCAGCGCCCTCGCCACCGTCTCGATGTCGCGGAAGGTGTTGCGGAAGATATAGGTGTCGGAATTGGCGACATAATCCTTCTCCCAGTCGAACTTCCAGCTGTCGTAGCGGCTGGCCAGCGGGTGGAAGGAAAAGTTCATCGACCCCATGTTCAGGCTGCACATCTCGGGGCTGAAACGCAGCGCCGGGGCGATCCGCTCCTCGATGCTGTTCTTCAGGCTGCCTCCGGTCGAGATGTTCACCACCGCCCCGGTCGCCTGCTTGATGCGCGGCAGGAAGGCCGCGAAGGCATCGGGGTCGATGGTCACGCCGCCATCCTCGGGCCGCCGGGCGTGCAGGTGCAGGATCGCCGCCCCCGCCTCGGCCGCGGCAATGGCCTGCCCGGCGATGTCGTCGGCCGTATAGGGCAGCGCGTCCGACATTGTGGGCGTGTGGATCGCGCCCGTCACGGCGCAGGTGATGATCGTCTTCGGGCGCTTGGCCATGTGCTCTCTCCCGGCGCCGAAGCGCCCTTCCTCTTTGCTGCGAATACTCCGGAGGTGCGGGAGCCGGCCCCCGCCTTCTGCGCCTTCAGCCCTCGGGTCGGCCGATCCCCTGCACCCGCCGGCTCAGCGGAAACAACTCCGCCCCCGTGCGCGCCCGGATCAGGCCCCAAAGCCCCGTCGGTGCCTTCAGCATCACGCCAATCGCCACCACACCAAGCGCGATCAGGTAGATGGTCCCCATCTCGGCCATGGTCTCGCGCAGGGCAAAGAACAGAAGCGTCCCGATGATCGGGCCTTCTAGCGTGCCGATCCCGCCGATCACCACGATGAAGATGACGAAGGCCGTCCAGTCATTGGCCGAAAAGGCCGCGTCCGGCGAAATCCTCAGCTTCTGCAGGAAGATCAGCCCGCCCACCAGCGACGTCAGCCCGGCGGTGACGACATAGACGAAGAACTTCGTCCGCCAGATGTCGATCCCCAGGCTCCGCGCCGCCAGTTCGTTGTCGCGGATCGCGGTCAGTGCCAGCCCGCGGCGCGACCGCAGGATCAGGAACACCGTGCCCACCGTCAGAACCATCACGCCAAGCGCCAGCCAGTAGGCCATCGCCTCGCGCAGGTCGCGGCTGTCGGCCAGCGATTTCACGATGTCCGCAGGCAGGCTCGCCCCCGACCCTCCGCCAAGCGCCGGGGTCTGGGCTGCGACCAGCCGGAACACCTCGGCCACCACCCAGGTGCCGATGGCGAAATAGGCGCCGCGCAGCCGGAAGATCAGCATCGCCACCGGCACCGCCACCAGCGCCCCGGCCACCGCCGCCAGCGGCAGCGCCACCAGAACCGGAACGCCCGCCAGCATCGCCAGCGCGAAGAAGCCATATCCGCCAAAGCCGACATAGGCCTGCTGCCCGACGGAAACCAGCCCGGCATAGCCCGCCAGAAGGTTCCACAGCGTCGCCAGCGAGACATAAAGGTAGATCTCGCCCATCAGCCGCAGGTCGGCCCGGCTGGCCCACCAGGGCGCCGCCACCAGAACCAGAAGCACGACAAGCCCCACCGCCATGGCGGCCTTCGATATGGAGGAAGAGCGCGTGACCCGCATCGGCTCAGCCCTCCATCTTCGGGAACAGCCCGCGCGGGCGGATCGCCAGGATCAGAAGAAACACCAGATGCCCGGCCAAGAGTTGCAGGCTGGGGTGGATCTGCCCGCCCACCGCCTGCGCCACGCCCAGGATCACCCCGCCCGCCAGCGTGCCCCACAGGTTGCCAAGCCCGCCGATGATGACGGCTTCAAATCCGAAGATCAGCCGGCTACCCCCGATCGACGGGTCGAACGAGGTGCGGATCCCAAGGAACACCCCAGCGATCCCCGTCACCGCCAGCGACAGGGCCATCGCCAGCGCAAAGACATGCGCCCGGTTCAGCCCCATCAGCTGCGCCACGTCCTGCCGGTCCGAAGTCGCGCGGAACGCCCGGCCAAGCGCCGTGCGGTAGAACATCCATTGCAGCCCCGCGATCACCGCCACCGCGGTCACGAACATCAGAAGCGGCAGCACGCCGATGGTCAGCCCGCCTGCGCTCAGGCTCGCCGTTTCCAGCGCTCCCGCCTGCAACTTTTGCGGATCGGCCGAAAAGCCCATCAACAACCCGTTCTGGATGATGACCGACAGGCCAAAGGTCACCAGAAGCGGCGGCAGGATGTCGTCGCCCATCGTCCTGTTCAGGATGCCCCGTTGCAGCGCATAGCCGATCCCGGCCATCGCCGGCACCACCAGCACCAACGCCAGCAGCGGATGAATCCCCAGCCCGGCCGAGATCACCAGCCCCAGATAGGCCGCCAGCACGATCAGGTCGCCATGCGCGATGTTCACCAGCCGCATCACGCCGAAGATCAGGCTCAGACCCGCCGCGAACAGCGCGTAAAGCCCCCCCAGAAGCGTGCCTTGCAGGATTGCGTTCAGCCATTCCATGAGCGTCACATTCCGAAATAGGCGCGGCTGATCTCGTCGCGCGACACGGTGTCGGACCGTCCCTCAAGCGAGACTCGCCCTTCCTGCAGGCAATAGACGCGGGCCGTCACCGACAAGGCCTTGGCGATGTCCTGCTCCACGATCACCGCCGCCATGCCCTGCCCCACGATGCCGGGCAGCGCGTCGTAGATCTGCTTGATGATCACCGGGGCCAGGCCAAGGCTGATCTCGTCCATCAGGATCAGCTCGGGGTTCGACATCAGCGCCCGCCCGATGGCGACCATCTGCTGCTGACCGCCCGAAAGCGAGGTGGATTGCTGGTTCCGCCGTTCCTTCAGGATCGGGAACAGCTCATAGACGCGGCCCAGGTTCCACGGCCCCCTGCGCCCCAGCTGGCCGCCGATGATGAGGTTTTCCTCTACCGACAGCGAGGGGAACAGAAGCCGCCCCTCGGGCACCAGCGCGATGCCAAGCGCCGCCACCTGGTCGGCGCGCAGCCGGCCGATGGGCTGGCCCTTCCACAAAATCGACTCGGGCGCGTTGCGGATCAGCCCGGCGATGGACCGCATCAGCGTGGTCTTTCCCGCGCCATTGGCGCCGATGATGGCGACAACCTCGCCCTCGTTCACATGGGCGGTCACGCCGTACAGCGCCTGGAAATCGCCGTATCGGGCATCAAGCCGGTTCAGGGACAGCACGGGGTCAGGCATCGGCCTCGATCCCCAGATAGATCTCCTTCACCTCGCGGCTGGCCATGATCGCGTGTGGCTCGCCCTCGGCGATCTTGCGACCGAAGTCGATGACGATCAGCCGGTCCACAACCGCCAGAAGGGCGTGAACCACATGCTCGATCCACACGATGGACACGCCGGTCGCCCGCACGTCGCGGATGGTGGCCACCAGCGAATGGCACTCCGCCTCGGTCAGACCGCCTGCGATCTCGTCCAGCAATAGAACCTTGGGCCGCGCGCACAGCGCCCGCGCCAGTTCCAGCCGCTTGCGCTCCAGAAGGGTCAGCCCCTTGGCCAGCACATTGGCCTTGGGCAACAGCCCGGTCCGGGCCAGCACGTCCAGGCAGGTCGCCTCGGCCTTCGCGCCCCGCTCTCCGGCGCCCTGCGTTGCGGCCACCAGCGCATTCTCGAACACCGTCATGCCGCCAAAGGGCTGCGGCACCTGAAAACTGCGGGCAATCCCCGCCCGGCAGCGCCGCGCCGCGGGCCAGCCCGTCACGTCCTGGCCGTCAAACCAGATGCGCCCGGCATTGGGCGCCACCGTACCCGTGACAAGGTTGAACATCGAGGTCTTGCCCGCCCCGTTCGGCCCGATCACGCCAAGCGCCTCGCCGGCCTGCAAGGACCAGCTCTGCGCATCGGCCACCACGACCGCGCCATAGGACTTGGTGACCCCGTCCAGCCTCAGAACCTCTGTCATCGCCCTGCCCTGCCTTCCTTGTCCCGCCCCGACACTGCCGGGGCGGGCCTTCGTCTCGTCCGATCAGGACAGAAGCTGCAGCGTGCCGCCCACGGGAATTTCCGGCGCCTGCACGTTGGTGGTGATCACCAGTTCCAGCTTGTCAGCCGGCTTCTGCCACTGGCCCGCGACCAGCGGCGTCTTGGACACGTTGGCCACCGGGCCGGTTGCCCAGTCGATCTTGCCCACCATGGTCGGCAGCGCGGTGGTGCGGATCGCCTCGACCAGCGCGTCGGGGTCCTCGACATCGGCGGCGCGCTTGATCACGTCGTTCACCACCTCGAACAGCGCATGGCGGAAGCCGATGGGCTGGGTCCAGGGCTTGCCGGTCGCGGCGGTATAGCCGTCAGCCAGCTGCTTGCAGCTTTCCCCGGTGATCGAGGACTTGAACGGATGGTTCGGCGACCACCAGATTTCCGAGGTCAGCCCGACACCCCGATCGCCCAGGCCTTCGACCGCCGAGGGGAAGAGAAGCGCCTTGCCGATGGTCACGACCTTGGGCTTGAACCCCTGCTGCCCGGCCTGAGCCCAGAAGGTTCCGAAGTCCGGCGGGATCATCACGCCGGTCACAATCTCGGCCCCGCCATCCTTGAAGGCGTTGATATAGGACGAAAAATCGTTGTTCATCGGCTCGTAGCGGCCGGGGTCGATCAGGGTAAAGCCCTTTTCCGCCAGCGGTCCGGGGAAGCCGAGCTTCGCATCGCCCCAGGCATTGCCGTCGGCATCGTTCGGGAACAGCCCGCCCACCGTCTTCTTCACCCCGGCCTGGTCCCACAGGGCGGTGAAGTTGGCGATCACGTCCTCCAGCCCCCAGAAGAAGTGATAGGTGTATTCGAAGGGCTTTTCCGGATTGCCGCCGCGCCCGAAGAAATAGGGCTGCCAGGGGCAGTCGGTGGTGATGCAGGGCGTGCCGTTCAGCTCGGCCTGGTCGGCCACCGGGTTGGTGGTGTCGGGGGTGGCCGCGCCGGTCAGGATGTCGACCTCGTCCTCCAGGATCAGTTGGCTCGCCACTTCCGCCGCCCGGTTCGGGTTCGACTGGCTGTCGCGCTTGATGATCTCGATCATCCAGGTCTTGCCGTTGTTCTCGATCCCCCCGGCCAGAGCCTTGTTGATGCCCTCGATGATGAAGTCATCCGCCTCGCCAAAGCCGGCCAGCGGCCCGGTCGCCGGGCTGACATAGCCGATCTTCAGGGTCGGTGTCTGGGCATAGGCGCGGGTGGCGCGCAGGATGGCGGGGGCCGCGACCAGCGCCGAGGCCCCGGCCAGGAACTGCCGGCGGTTCGTCTGTTTCGTCATCTGTCTTCCTCCCTGTTCCGGCGCGTGGCTTCGCGCCCGTTTCCCTCAGTCCAGTATCGTGTCGAGCTTCCGCAGGTGGCGCACCACCTTCTCCCGCACCGCCTGCGCCTCCTCCGGCGACCAGCGGCGGAAGCCCTCTCCCGATTTCATGCCCAGGCGGCCCTCAGCCACCATCGCCTGCAACAGCGGCGACGGCCCCCGTCGCGCCTCCAGGTCGGCCAGCACCGTGTTGTGGATGTCCAGCGTCAGATCCGTGCCCACCAGATCGGCATTTTCCAGCGGCCCCAGCACCGCCAGCCTGCGCCCGAAGCTCGCCTTGATCACCGTGTCCACCGCCTCGGCATCGCAGATGCCGCGCTCCACCAGGCTGATCGCCTCGCGCCACAGCGCGTGCTGCAGCCGGTTGCCGATGAAGCCCGGCACGTCCCTCTCCACCCGCACCGGCGTCTTGCCGGCATCGGCCAGCAGCGCCATCGTGGCCGCCATCGCCGCCTCGCTGGTCCATTCCGTGCGGATCACCTCCACCAGCGGGATCAGGTGCGGCGGGTTCCACCAATGCGTACCAAGCGCCCGGCCCTTAAGCCGCAGCCCGCCCATGATCTCGGTGATCGGCATGACCGAGGTGTTCGAGGCCAGGATCGCCCCCTCCGGCGCATGGGCCTCGACCTCGGCGAAGAGCGCCTGCTTCAACGCCATCTTTTCCGGCGCCGCCTCGAAGACGAAGGCCGCACCGTGCACCGCACCCGCGACGGAATCGAACACCTCGATCCGCTTCAGCGCCTTTGCGACGCCCGCCTCGTCCACGCCCATCAGCTTCAGGCTGGCCGCAATGCGCCCCGCCACCGCCGCCCGCGCCTCGGGCACGGGGTCGGTGATGGCCACATACTGCCCCGCCCGCGCCAGGGTCAGCGCGATGCCGTGGCCCATCAGCCCCGCCCCCAGAACCGCGATCTGCTGGTTCTTCATCCCCTCATCCCGCCGTATAGCCGCCGTCGGCATAAAGGATATGCCCGGTGTAGAAGTCGCTCGCCTTCGAGGCCAGGAACAGAAGCGGCCCCGCTAGGTCCTCCGGCTCGCCCAGACGTCCCTTCGGCACCCGCGCCAGGAACCCGGTCCGCACCGCCTTGGCGTTGTCCGTCTCCTCGAACATCCAGGCCGTCAGGGGCGAGCGGAACACCGTGGGCGCGATCGCGTTCACCGTGATCCCCGTTGGCCCCAACTCGCAGCCAAGCGCCTTGGTGATCCCGTCCACCGCCGCCTTGCTGGCGCAATAGGCCGTGTATCCCGCCGGATGCCCCAACAGCCCCCGGGCCGAGGAGACCAGCACGATCTTGCCGCCCTCGCCCTGCGCCTTCATCTGCCGGGTCGCCGCCCGCGCCAGAAGCCAGCTTTGCGTGACATTGGCATCCATCACCGAAAGAAAGGTCTCAGGCGCCATCTCGTCGATCTTGGCGACCTTGTTCATGCCGCTCGCCACCACCAGGATGTCCAGCCGCCCGAAGGCCTGCACCGCCGCGGCCACCAGCGCGTCGCAGGCCGCCTCGCTGTCGGGGCGGGCATTCACCTCCACCACCTCGGCGCCGCCCTCGCGGCATTCCCCGGCGATCCCGGCCAGTTCCGCCGCCTTGCCCGCCGCCAGCACCAGCTTGCAGCCCGCGCCGCCCAGCACCCGCGCCGCCACCGCGCCAAAGGCGCCCGAGGCACCGGTGACCAGCGCCACCTTGCCGGCCACGTCGAACATCTTCATCGGATCGGGCAGCGTCATGCCGGCACCTTCGGCGGATAGGGGATCACCACCACCATCTTGCAGACATGGTTGCCCCGGTTGACGATCTCGCGCACCTCGCCCGGCGCGATGGTGCAGCTGTCCATCTGCCCCAGCACCGCCTCCTGGCCGCCTGCGATGACGGTCATCTCGCCCTCCAGCACCAGATAGACCTTCTCGAACGGGGTCGAATCCGGCCCCGCCCCGCCGCCTGGAAGGAACTGCGAATAGCCGAGCCACTGGTTGACCGGCCCGCCCTCCTCGAACCCCTGAAGCCGCAGCCCCACCACGCCCCGGTGATTGGGCGCCTCATAGGGCTTCGCTTCCGAAAACCGCTTCACCAGCATGGGACGTTCCTCCCGTCCTTCCCTTTGGTCCAGATACCCCTCGCCGCCACCGTCAGAACGCCTCGCCCTTCTCGATCCGGTAAGCCTGTGTCGGGTCGGTGATCGCCACCAGCCGGATGATGCAGCCATCGCCCCGGTCCCAGTTCCACGGGAAGAAGGCAAAGGTGCAGCGCTTGCCCGTCACCGCGTCCAGGTCGCCGCCCACATTCTCGATCCCCAGGATGCCGTTCTTGAACAGGATCTGGTGCACCGGTTCCCATTCCGGGAAATCCTTCTTCCAGTCGCCGCCGCCGGTATGCTCGCGCCACTCCTTCTCCAGGTGCGGCAGTAGGGGGCCATTGCGCTGCGGGCCGATCGCCGTTGCCAGCGGGTGGTCGTTGGCCTGCGTGTCATGGCCCACGACCTTCACGCCCTTCTTCACCATCCATTCCCCTGCCGAGGGCACAAAGCCGGGGCAGTAGGCGAAATAGTCGCCGTCCTCGTATTTCTTGTGCCAGCCGGTGTTGAGGATCAGCACGTCGCCCGGCCGGATCGCATGGCCGCAGGCCGCCTCAAGATCATCGCCGGTGATGAAATCCCACTTGTTCTTGGGCAGGCTGACCACGATCCCCGTGCCAAAGAAATGCGGCAGCGGCACCTCGTCGATGAAGGGCGTGCCCTGCACCACATGGGCCGGCGCGTCGATATGGGTGGTGGCGTGCATCGTCGTGGTGATGCGCTGGCTCAGCACCCCCGATTTCGCCATGTAGTGGATGCGCTCGATCTGCACGTCCTGGAAATAGGGCCAGTTCGGGTGCTGAAATCCGAAGCGGTGGCTCAGGTTGTGGAACTTGAGCCCCATGCTGTTGTCGAGGTTCCCCTCGAACTCGATGCCGCGGATCTTGACCATCGCTAAATCTCCCTCGTCCACCGCCGGGGCGGTGCCTCAATGCTGCGGGTTGTCCGGGTGGCTCCTCCCACCTGTCCCGTATATTGATGCACATGAACCGTATTGCGGTCAACATGATTCCCGCATAACAATACAGTCGTATCGCATGGTGGGCACTTGACTCGGCGCGGGTCCTGAGGTGTCTGCACAGGGCCGGTACGCGAAGGGGCGCCATCATGGATCAGACCGAGATCGAGCGGGACCGCGCCGACAGCCGCAACGGCATCCAGGTCATTGCGCGCGCCGCCGCCGTGCTGCGGGCGCTCAAGGATGCGCCGGCCGGCCTCAGCCTTGGCCAGATCGCGGAACGTGTGGGCCTTGCCCGCTCTACCGTGCAGCGCATCGTCCAGGCGCTGCAGGACGAACGCCTCGTCATCGGCTCCGCGTCGGGCGGCGGCGTGCGGCTTGGCCCGGAACTGCACGCGCTGGCCGGCGCCGCGCGCTTCAACGTGGTGGAACGCTGTCGCCCCTTCCTTGAACGGCTGATGGAGGAAACCGGCGAAACGGTGGACCTCTCGGTCCTGCGCGGCGGTCGCATGATCTTTCTCGATCAGGTGCAGGGCCGTCACCGCCTGCGCGCCGTTTCCTCGGTCGGCGAGGTCTTTCCGCTGACCGTCACCGCCAACGGCCGCGCCTGCCTTGCGCTCTTGCCCGATGCCGAGGCGAAAAAGCTGGCCGAGGCCGAATGGGCGCGCGGCACCGCCTCGGGCACCTGGGACGCGCTCGCGCGCCAGATCGCCCATGCCCGCCGCACCGGCCTGGGCGAGGATGCGGGCGAACACACCGAAGGCATCGCCGCGCTTGGCTTTGCCTTCACCGATCTTGCGGGCGACCTCCACGCGATTTCGGTCCCCGTCCCCACCTCGCGCTGGCCTGAAATGCGCGACCGTGTCGCCACGGCGCTTCTGGCGCTCCGCACCGAACTGACACCCATCTTCGAAAGCTGACCGCCCCGCGCCCGGCGCGGCTGTCCGCGGGCAGGGGGCGGTCCGGCTCATGCCCGCACCAGAACGAAGTCAAAGGGCGACCGCCACAGCGTCGCCCCGCCCTCGACCCGCTCGAACGGCGCCACCAGCGAAGATTTCACGCCAAAGACGGCGTCCGATTCCAGCCAGGTGTCACCGCCCACGAAAGTATGCGTGACCAGCTTCTGGAACCCCGGCGCCGTCACCAGGAAGTGCATGTGCGCCGGGCGATAGGGGTGCCGTCCCAGCCCGGCCAGCATCTTGCCCACCGGGCCGTCGTCGGGGATCGGGTAGGACGTGGGCTTGATCCCGGTGAACCAGTACCGCCCGTCTGCCCCGGTGGTAAAGACGCCGCGGTTGTTGCCCTTGGGCTGGATGCCCGGCTGCTGCACGTCATAGAAGCCGTCCACGCTGTCTGACCAGACATCGACCACCGCTCCCGCAATCGGGTTGCCCTCCAGGTCCAGAACGCGGCCTTCGTACAGGCAGGGCTCTCCCTTGCCGTCCATGTTCACGTTGTCGCCCATCTGGCGCCGCGGCGCGTCATCCACATGGAACGGTCCGAACACCGTGTTCTCGGTCGCGCCGGGCGGGCGGCGGTTGTTGATCGCATCCACCAGCATGGAAAGCCCAAGCGTGTCCGAAAGCAGGATGAACTCCTGCCGCTCGGGCCCGCAAAGCTGGCCGGTACGGGTCAGGAAATCGACGCCGATCTCCCATTCCGCCTGCGTCAGATGCACCTCCTTGGCAAAGGCATGCAGGTGCCGCACCAGCGCCGACATCACCTCCACCAGACGCGGGTCGGCATCCGGCCCGTTACGGCCGATCACCGTCTCGGCGGAATTGGCCTCCGTAAAGAACCCCTCGGCCATGCTCACCTCCCCAGGATCGCGGACATCACGCGCATCAGCTCTGCCTCCGGGTCGGCTGCCGCCCCGAAGGACCGCCAGGCGACATGGTGGTCGGGTCGCACCAGAAGACAGCCCGCATCCCGGATCTCGCGCGCCCGCGCCCAGTCGCCACTGTGATCCTCGATGGGCTGGCGCGGCCCGATGAGATGCGTCCGGATCGGCAAGCCCAGGGCCTTGCCCACCTGCTCCGCCGCCGCCACCCAGCCCTCGCCGCCAATGCCGGTCAGAACGGTGAACTGCCCCCGTCCGCACAGGTCCAGCGTAGACACCTGCCCCCCCTCGCGCGGGAACAGCCAGACATGCGGCAACCGCGCGCCGGGCCAGGTCGTCGGCTGGTAGTGCAGTTCCATGTCCCGGTCCGCCGCCGGCTCCGGCTGGCCATCCGTCACCACAGCGCCCGACCTGTAGCGCTGGTTCATCTCCACCCCGTGGCAGTCGAATTCGTACTTCTTGAACTCGATCGCCTTCCTCAGCGCCTCGCGCTGCGCCTCTCCGGCTTCGGTCGCATCGCAACGCGCCGCCATGCTGGCCTGGATCTTGTCGTGATCCACCCCGCCATCCATGCCAAGCGCCTCGAAGATCGGCCCGAACTCGGCAATCGACTGGTTGGCCCGTGTCACGATCTGCCGCGCAATCGGCGCGCGTTCCACCGAATAGCTGTCCAAGAGCCTCGCCGTCGCCTGCCCCTTCACCACGCAAGCCAGCTTCCAGGCCAGGTTGAACCCGTCCTGGATCGAGGTATTCGACCCCAGCCCGTTCGACGGCGGATGCCGGTGCGCCGCATCGCCCATGATAAAGACCCGGCCCTTCTGCATATGCGTCGCAAAGCAGTTGTTCACCGTCCAGGTGTTGGCCGACAGCAGCTCGATCTCCAGCTCCGGGTCGCCGATCAGCTGCCGCGCCACCTGCGTGGCCAGCGCCGCATCCACCACCGGCGCGGGCTGGTTGATGTCATAGCCCCAGACGATCAGCCATTCGTTCCAGGGCCGCACCATCCGCACCAGCCCCATGCCGATGCCGCCCACATCCGCGCCGGGCTGCATCACCCAGTACAGCACGCTCGGTCGGTGCGCGACGTATTTGGACAGGTCGGCCCGGAACAGGATGTTCATGCTGCCGCCCACGCCCATCTTGCCCTCGAAGGGCAGGCCAAGCTGTTCGGCCACCAGCGAGTTGCCGCCATCGGCCCCCACCAGGAACTTCGACCGCACGGTAAATTCCTTCCCCGTCAGCCGGTCGCGACAGGTCGTCGTCACGCCCTCGTCGTCCTGCGCATGGCTCACATACTCCGTGCTCATCCGCGCCTGCGTGCCCTTGCGGCAGGCCGCGCCGAACAGCACCGGCTCCATGAAGGTCTGCGGCAGGTCGTTCATCTCGCAGGGCGAGGACATCAGGTGCTCGGCCTTCGACAGGGGCGCATTGCCCCAGCTCTTCATCCGCCCCAGCTCTTCCCCCGCCAGCGACACGCAGAACACGTTCTCGCCCATCAGGTGCTGGTGCGTGGCGTGCAGCATCGCCTCGCGCTCTACCTCCGGCCCAAGGTCGCGCAGCACCTCCATCGCCCGCTGGTTGGTGATATGGGCGCGCGGCGTGTTGGCCAGCCAGCGGTAGCGGTTCACCACCATGTTCTCGACGCCATAGCTCGACAGAAGCGCCGCCGTCGCACTGCCCGCCGGTCCTGTCCCGATGACCAGAACCTCCGTGGTGATATCCGCCATTGTCCTCTCCTCCATGCGTGGGCGCCCTAGGGCGCGTGTCAGGGCTGCGGGCGCCGGCCCTCCCAGGCCGCCTGCAGCAGATCCCGGATGTCGCGCTCGGTGAACGGGCGCGGGTTGTCATAGCTGTTGCGCAAGGCGATCCCCGCCGCCCGGTCCAGGTCGGCCTCGGTCAGGCCCAGGTCCGCCAGCCGCAAGGGCGCACCAATGGCCCTGGCAAAATCCCACAGGCCCGCCCCCGCCGATCCCCCGCCAAAGGTCGCGGCAATCGGCGTAAGCGCCGCGCGGGCCGCCGCCTCGTTGAAGGCCGTGGTATGCGGCAACAGGATCGCATGGGTTTCCGCATGAGGCGTGTCGAACGACCCGCCCAGCACATGCGCCAGCTTGTGATGCAGCGCCATCGAGACATAGCCAAGCGCCGTCGAACAGCACCAGGCGGCATACAAGGCTCCGGCCCGCGCCGCCCGGTCACCCGGATCGCGCGCCAGCACCGGCAGCGCATCGCGAAAGGCCGGAAGCGCCTCCTTCACCATCGCCACGATCACCGGGTTGCGGTCGGGCGCATACAGCGCCTCCATCCCATGCGCGATGGCGTTCAACGCCGAGGTCGCCGTCATTCCGACCGGCAGCGTCAGCGTCAGATCGACGTCATAGATCACCACCTCCGGCCGGATCGCCGGATCGCGCCGCGTCACCTTCTCGCCGCCCGAGGTCTCGCCCAGGATGTCGGTCATCTCCGACCCGGCATAGGTGGTGGGAATCACCACCTGATCCGCCCCCGTCCGCACCGCGATGGCCTTGCCCAGCCCCGTGGTCGAACCGCCGCCAAGCGAGACAACGCAGGTCGCCCCGCTAGCGCGGAAGGCCGCCACCGCCTCTTCCGTCACGGCCACAGGCGTGTGCATCGCGGCCCCGGCAAAGACCCCGGCCGCCCGTGCGCCGAGGCTCGCCGCCAGAGCCTCCGCCTCGGGCTTCTGGTGCGGCGTGGACAAGACCAGCGCGCGGGAATGTCCCAGCCGGGCGATCTCTTCCCCCGTGCGGGCAATCGTGCCCTCGCCAAAGATCACGCGGGTGGTCAGGCCCGGAAAGACGAACGCCCGCATCATGCCTGATCCTCCGGGCACAGCACGAACCGGGTTTCCACGGCAAAGCCTCCCGCCTCGGGGCAGAAGGAGGCCAGCAGCCCCGGCTTCACCCCGAACAGCGCATCCCGGCCGATCGCCGGATCGTCCCGGTCAAAGACATGGGTGACAAGCGGCCGGAACCCCGGCGCCGTCAGGCGGAAATGCAGATGCGCCGGTCGTTCCAGCCGCAGCCCGAGCCGGTTCATCAGCCGTCCCACCGGCCCGTCCTCGGGCAGGGCATAGCCGCGCGGCCGGATCGTGCGGAAATGGAAACGACCCGCAGCATCGGCGCGGAAGCGGCCGCGCAGGTTGAACTCGGGTTGCCGGTCCGGCTCCTGGTTTTCGTAGAACCCTTCGGCATTGGCGTGCCAGACCTCGACCAGCGCCCCGGCGACCGGCCCGCCATCCAGCGCCAGCACCTGCCCGGCCACGCGCAACGGCACGCCGCGCCCGTCCCGGCTCAGGTCGGCACCAAGCGGCATCTCCGGCGCATCGGCGCGATAGAATGGCCCCGCCAGCGTCTGCGGCGTGCCCCCCGGCACATCGGGTGCCGCGATCTCTTCCACGGCAGAAGACAGGCCCAGAACATCGGCCAGCAGCACCCATTCCTGCCGGCGCTGGTCGGTGGCATGGCCCACGTCCGTCAGGAAATCCAGCACCGCCCGCAGCTCCGCCGGGCTGGCCTGCAAATCGGCCACGATGCAATGCACATCGCCCGCAATCCGCAGCACGGCATCCCGCAGCCGCGCCTCGCGCGCTCCGGAAAGCCGGTCGCGCAGCGCCTCCATCGGCGTCTGACCGGCGCTCTCGCCCGCGGCCCCGTCCATGCGATTCCCCCCGGATGACCGGGCCTCCCCGCCCGTTCACCCATGGATATTCCGGCAGTCCCCTGCGATTTCGCATGACTATTCGGACATCCGGCATAACATTCTGTTATGAAGCTGAACGAACGCCACCTCATGCAACTGGCCGCGGTGATCGACGCCGGCGGCGTGTCCGAAGGCGCGGCGCTTCTTGGCCTCAGCCAGCCTGCCGTCAGCCGCGCCCTGTCGATGCTCGAGGCGCGCGTCGGCGAACCCCTGTTCCTGCGCGGCCGCCGCCCGCTGCAACCCACCCCGCTCGGGGCCGAGCTTGCCGCCCATGGCCGCGCCATCCTCGCCGCCTCGCGTCTCGCCTCGCTCTCGGTCTCGGGCTATGTGCGCGGCGCGCGCGGCACGGTCCGCGTCGGCGGCGTGCCCTTCTTCATGGATGCGATGATCAGCCGGATGATCGCCACCTTCCAGCAGCGCGAACCGGAAATCGTGGTGCATCAAAGCTATGGCAACACGCAGGACATGGCCAAGGCTTTGGAAGGCGGGCAGGCCGACCTTGCCGTGGTGCCGCTGGCGCCGAACGAACGCATCCCCGGCTTCGACTTCACCGAAATCTTGCCCGGCCGCAACATCGTGGCCTGCCGCACCGGCCATCCGCTGACGCGGGAACGCCGGCTCCAGGCCGCACACCTCACCGCCTATCCCTGGGTCGCGCCGCTTCCCGGCTCGCCACTCCTGACCGACCTCCATTCCATCCTCGTCTCCATCGGCGCACCGGACCTGACGATCCGCTATTCCGGCGGCTCGCTGATGAGCGTGATGACCTACCTTTCCGAGAGCGACGCGCTGGCGATCCTGCCCTTCTCGGTGGTCTTTGCGCAGCGCAAGGAAAACCGCATCACCTCGCTCGCGTTCGAGGTGCCCCAGCCCAATCGCTCGCTCGGCCTCCTGCGCCGCGCCGGGGCAGATCTCTCGCCCGCCGCCGACAGCTTCGCAACCCATGTGGTCAAGGAATTCGACGCGCTGAAGCACATGATCAAGCGCCACGAAAACGCGGTGATCTGGGGCCGCTGAGGTCGCAACTGGTGATGCAGCTGTCGCACGACCCCGCTATCACGGGCCCAGAACCGGCCGGACCCCGGCCCCTCATCCGGAGAACCCCATGACCCGCAAGCCCCTTCAGGCCGTCGTCTTCGACTGGGCCGGCACGGTGATCGACCACGGCTCGCTCGCGCCCATGGGCGTCTTCGTCAAGGCCTTCGCCCAGTTCGGCGTCGAGATCACCATAGACGAGGCGCGCGGCCCGATGGGCATGGCCAAGCGTGACCACATCGCCACGCTGATGCGCCACCCCCGCATCGCCGCCGCCTGGGCCAAACAGCACGGCGCCGCACCGGGCGAGGCCGACATCGACAAGGTCTATGCCGTCTTCGTGCCGATGAACGTCGAGGTCGTCACCGACTATGCCGAGATGATCGACGGCGTCGTGCCCACCATCGACCGCCTGCGCGCCCGCGGCCTGAAGATCGGCTCCACCACCGGCTACACGCGCGAAATCATGGCCCGCGTCCTGCCGCTCGCCGCCAAACAGGGCTACGCGCCCGACAACCTCGTCTGCGCCGGCGACCTGCCTGCCGGCCGTCCCACGCCCCTGATGATGTACCGCACCTTCCTCGACCTCGACGTCTGGCCCGCCTCGTCGGTCGTCAAGGTCGATGACACCGAGGTCGGCATCGCCGAGGGCCTGAACGCCGGCTGCTGGACCATCGGCATCGCCGTCACCGGCAATGTCTTCGGCCTCTCCGCCGACGACACCTACGACCTCGACGAGGAAACCTTCGAGGACATGCGCTACGCCGCCTACGCCAAGCTCACCCGCGCCGGCGCACATTACGTCATCGACAGCGTGGCCGAGATCGAATCCGTGCTCGACGACATCGAAGGCCGGCTCGCCCGCGGCGAGCGCCCCTGAGCCTCCTTCCGCCGATTCCCGTGGCGCGCCGCTATACAGCCCCGCGCCACGGGCCTATACCCCGCCGCGTCGTCCGCCACGCAAAGGGGAAACCATGTCCGGTCTGAAGATCGCCGTCGCCGGCCTCGGCTATGTCGGCCTGTCCAACGCCGTGCTCCTGTCCCGGCACAACGACGTCATCGCCACCGACATCGACCCCTCCCGCGTGGCCAAGGTCAACGCCCGCCAAAGCCCGATCATCGACCCCGACATCGAATGCTGGCTGGCCGAGAAACCCCTCCACCTCCGCGCCACCACCGACGCGGCCGAAGCCTTCGCGGAAGCCGATTACGTCGTCGTCGCCACCCCCACCAACTACGACCCCCAGACCAACTACTTCGACACCTCCAGCGTCGAAGCCGTGATCCGCAAGGTGGCCGAGGTGAACCCGGAGGCCACCGTGGTCATCAAGTCCACCGTCCCCGTGGGCTACACCGCCCGCCTGAAGGACCGGCTCGGCACCGACCAGGCCATCTTCAGCCCCGAATTCCTGCGCGAGGGCCGCGCGCTCTACGACAACCTGCACCCCTCGCGCATCGTTGTGGGCGAACGCTCGCCCCGCGCCGAACGCTTCGCCGAACTGCTGAGACAGGGCGCCGAAGACCCGTATGTCCCCGTCCTCCTGACAGACCCGTCCGAGGCCGAGGCGATCAAGCTCTTCGCCAACACCTACCTCGCCATGCGCGTGGCCTTCTTCAACGAACTCGACAGCTACGCCCTGGCTCATGGCATGAACAGCCGCCAGATCATCGAGGGCGTGGGCCTCGATCCCCGCATTGGCACGCATTACAACAACCCCTCCTTCGGCTATGGCGGCTACTGCCTGCCCAAGGATTCAAAGCAGTTGCTGGCCAACTACGCCAATGTGCCGCAAAACCTGATCCAGGCCATCGTCGAGGCGAACCGCACCCGCAAGGATTTCATCGCCGACCAGATCATCGCCCGCCGGCCTGCCCGTGTCGGCGTCTATCGGCTGGTGATGAAAGCCGGCTCCGACAATTTCCGCCAGTCCTCGATCCAGGGCATCATGAAGCGCATCAAGGCCAAGGGCATCGAGGTCGTGGTCTTCGAACCCGCGCTGAAGGAAGACAGTTTCTTCGGCTCGCGCGTGATCCGCGACCTCGCCGCCTTCAAGGCAGACTGCGACATCATCATCGCCAACCGCGCCACGAAGGATCTCGAAGACGTGGCCGACAAGGTCTTCACCCGCGACCTCTTCGGCGCAGACTGAACGTCAGGCCTGCCGTCAATCCGGCGCCCCCACCAGGACAAAGGGCGCCCAATAGGCCGGATGCGACCAGCGCCCCGTAGGGTCCTCCACCATGGCCAGCATCGCCCGACGCTCGGCCTCAGCCGCACCCAGTCCGGGCTCGCGCCCCATCAGGCCGAAGGTCTCGGTCATCAGATACGCGGCCGACCGGCTTTCCACCGGCCAGTGGCTGACCAGAAGCCCGCGCGCCCCGGCATAAAGGAAACTCTGCGCCAGGCCCGAAAGCGCCTCGCCCCCCGGCACGCCGCCCGCCGCCGTGTTGCAGGCCGACAGCACCACGAACCGGGCGTTCAGCGCCAGTTCCGCAATCTCGGAAGCCGTCAGCAACCCGTCCTCGCCCCCGCCCGGCGTCAGCGCCAACGCCGGTTCCCCCAGCGTCACCGCGCCCACCACCTCGCCCGACATCAGGCCATGCGTGGCGAAATACAGAACCCCGGCCTCGTCCAGCGGCGCCGCCTTCACCGCCGCCTCGCTGGCCGCCGCGCCGATATTCAGGCCAGTCGCAGCCCCCAGGGCAACCGCAACCTCGCGCACCTCGCCCGCTGTCTCGGGCAAGGGCGCCAGCCCGCCCGCACCCTCCGCGCCCAGTGACCCAAGCTCCGGGTCGGCAAAGGCGACAAAGCCTGCCCCCGGCGCCAGGCGCGCACCGGCCTTGGGGTCGGGCAGGCCCGAAATCGCCGGCAATACCGAAAAGGCAAAACGGCGGATCGCCCAAGGCGCGCGGGCCGGGTCTGCCTCCGGCGCGGGCTCGGTCAGCAGCAGATGCGGCGGCAGCGCAGCCATCGCCCCGCGCATCTCCACCCACAGATGCGCCTTGCCGCCGATCACCGCTTCGACCTGCCCGAAGGTCTGCTCATAAAGCCAATGCGCCGCCGCCATGTCGAAATCCGGCGGTGGCCCCGCGTCCGCGTCCTCCAGCGCTGCCGCGCCGCGCAGCCCCAGGCGCAGGTCGATCCCCGCCCGCAGCCGCGCCACTGCGTCCTCTACCTCTGGCCCCCCGGCCTGAAACGTGTGCCAGTCCAGCGCCTCGCGGCTGACCGCCACCACCAGCCCGGCATCCTGCGGCCCGGTCGGTGGCGCCAGCACCACCAGCGCCTCGTCCGGTTTCAGCCGGGCACGGATCTCGGCCAGATCCAGAGGCAGCGCCCCGGTCGTGCGCGCCAGTGCCGGGAAGTCCCGTGCCAGCCTTTCCTCCGCTGCCGCCACGGCCTCCTGATCCGCGCGCACCGCCGCCCGCAGCGCCGCCACCAGTTCCGGGTCGCGGCTGTCCAGCGGCACGGAGGCCACCGCCGCAAGGTTGGCCTGATCCGCCTGCAGCCGCCCGCGCGCATCGGTCCGCGCCCGCAGCGCCGCCGCCCCGGCATCGGTGCCCGCCGCCAGCCGGTCGGCCAGCAGCCTTTGCGCCGCCGCGGCACCCGCATCCTGCGTGTCCTGCATCAGCCGCAGCACGCTTTCCACCGCCTCGTCCTCGGTGATCCGCCCGGAAACCACCGCCTCGTACAGCACATAGGTCAACTGGCTGCGCATTTCGGGCAGGGCATGGCCCTCCATCGCGTCGATCTCGGCCATCGCACCCGCCAGATCGCCCCGGCTGGCCAGCAGCACGGCCAGGCTCATCCGCGCCCGCAGCAGATCCAGCGTGTCGGCGCCATAGACCGCCGACCAGCTGTCCACCGTCTGCCGCAACAGCCCCACCGCCTCGTCTGCGCCCGGCGCCTCCGGCGCATCGCCGGCCAAGGCCACCGCCAGAGGAAAGGCCAGATCGCCCCAGACCGGCGCGTCAGGGCCATAGACCTGCGCCACCTCGTCCATCAGCGGGCGCACCAGCGGCCCCACCTCAATGCCACGCCCGATCTGCACCAGAAGCCCGGCCTGCCGAGCCACGGCGGCCAGACGCATCGGCACCATGCGCGGATGCTTGATCGCGGCAAACTGCCGGTCCAGCGCTGCCACCGCCTCGGCAAGGATGTCAACCGCCGCTTCGGCCTCTCCCTGACCGGCCAGGAAATCGGCCCACCCCACCAGAGCCATTGCCCGCAAGGCCAGTGACGTGGGATCGTCCCTTGTCCCAAGCCGTTCGTCCAGTCTGGCATAGGCGTCCACGGCCACCTGAACCTCGCCCGTCTCGGCTGCCAGCCCGGCCTGCACCAGACGCAATTCGTCGCCCGCCAGCGCATCGGGCGGCAAGCGCGTGTCGGCCTCGGTCAGCGCCTCCGACACCAGCGCCAGCGCCTCCTCCGCGCGCCCCTTGGCCCGCAGCGCCACCGCATAGGCCGCCACCGCGCGATAGATCAGCGGGTCGTCGCCGGGCAGGACACGAAGGCCGGTCTCCACGATGGCCCGGCCCCGGGCGACACCCTCGTCCACCCGGCCCTGCAAGGTGGCGGTCATGGTCAGGATGCGCCCGATCTCCACCGCCTCGCGGCTCTCGGTGCCAAAGCTCGCGTTGACCACTGCCTCAACCTGAAGGGCAAGCTCCTCGGCCTGGGCATAGTCGCCCGAACCGGTGACGATCCGGTCCAGCATGTCGGCCATCTCGGTCACATCGGCAGATGCAAGAGCGTCGTCCTGCGCCCTCGCCTCTCCCGCCGCCAGCGCCGCGATTACCGTCAGCGCCAGCACGAGCCGGGGCCGGCGGCGCAGGGGGCGCCCCTTGGACAAGTATGAAGTCCAAGTTAATACGCCTCGCCAAGCCCTTGATTTTGCTGGATCGGCCAAGGCGTCCGAGCTCGGACGCCTACAGCCGGACCAGGGGCACCGGCTGCCCCTTCGCCACGCCCTCCGCCGCAAAGGTCATCCCCCCCTGCGGCCAGGACGGCCGCTCCGCCTCGCTCAGCCCGACCCGCGCCGAGGTGCAGAAAAGGGTCGTCAGGTCCGCCCCCCCGAAGGCCGGGCAGGTGGTATGGGGCGCCGGGAAGGGCACCGCCTTCAGGAACCGCCCGTCCGGCCCATAGGCCGCCACACGCGCCCCCTCCCAGAAGGCCAGCCACAGCACCCCTTCGGCATCCATCACCGCCCCGTCGGGCAGGAGCATCTCCTCGGTGAAGTCCAGGAACACCTCCGGCTCCCCCGCCGGCCAGCCGTCCGGGTCCAGCGCCACCCGCATGACCCGATGGCTCGGCGTATCGCTGAAGCAGGCCACCCGCCCGTCCGGCGAGAAGCTGATGGAATTGGTCACCCCGAACCCGGTGTAAAGCCGCCGCAGCTCCCCCTTGAAGAACCGGTAGATCGAGCCCCGCTTCGGTTCGTCCGGCCCCTCGACCTTGCCCATCGTCCCGATCCAGAACCCGCCCATCGGATCCGCCCGCCCATCGTTGGACCGCGTCGCGGGATCATCCGCCTCCAGCCCCACCACATCCCGCCGCGCCCCGGTCTCCAGGTTGAACCGGAACAGCGCGGTCTCCGAAGCGACCAAGAGCTCGTCCCGGTCGATCACGCCCGCGGCCGAGACCATCTCGGGGAACACCCACTCCCGCGCACCCTCTGCCCCGCGGCACATGAGCCGCCGGCCCAGGATGTCAAACCAGAACAACTGGCCCCGCAGCGGATGCCAGAACGGCCCCTCCCCCAGCTCGCAAACCCGGTCGTCGAACACGGTCATCTCAGGCCCCCTTCGCTTCTTCCCAGGCCGCCACCATCTCGGCCGCACGCCGGCCCACCTCGGCCGCATCCAGCCCCGGAACGTAAAGCGCGGTCCCGATGCCGAAGCCATCCGCACCGGCCTTCATCCAGGTGCCGAAGTTCGAGGCCCCCGCCCCGCCCACGGCATAGACCTGGCACCCCTTGGGCAGCACCGCCCGGATCGCCTTCAGCCCCTCGGGTCCGATCAGGCTCGCCGGAAAGATCTTCAGCCCGTCCGCCCCCGCCTTCAGCGCGACGAAGCACTCGGTCGGGGTCATTACCCCCGGCCAGCTGTCCAAGCCCCGCGCCTTGGTGGCCATGATCACCTCGGGGTCGCAGTTGGGCGACACGATCAGCCGCCCCCCCGCATCCGCCACTTCGGCCACGTCCTTCACCGTCAGCACCGTGCCCGCCCCGATCTGGGCATGGGCGCCGAACGCCCTGGACATGGCCGCGATCGAGGTCATCGGGTGGGGCGAGTTCAGCGGCACCTCGATGCGAGTGATGCCGGCGGAAATCAGAGCCTCGGCCACTGGCACGGCTTCATCAGGGGTGATGCCGCGCAGGATGGCGATAAGCGGGCGATGGGTCATGCAAGAAGCTCCCGTGCAAGGGCGGTCAGGCCCGCCAGCGTGCAGTCCGTGGCGGGCAGGATGCGGGCGGTGACGCCCTGGGCGGCAAGCGCACGGGCGTAAGCCGAGGACAGCCCCTCTGCCCCCACAAGCGCGACCGGCTGGCCCAGCCAGTAGGGCTTTGCCGCCGCAAGTTCGGCGCCGATCAGAAGGCCGGAGAGCCGCGACCGCGCCGCAAGGGGCGTGAGCCCGTGCAACAGGCCCTCTGCCCGCAGACGGAAGAGGCGGGCGGCAAGGTCGTTCGGCCGCGACAGGGCCTCGTCCACGCCTGCGTCGAAGGCCGCACCATCGAAGCCATCGGGCGCCATGCCATGCCGCAGCACTGACTGGGTGGACAGGAGGGCGAACAACTCGCCCGTCATGAAGGTCTCGAAGCTGACCACCTCGCCGGCGCTGACCTGTGTCCATTTGGCATGGGTGCCCGGCAGGCAGAGCACGCCGTCGAAGCCAGGGTTCAGCGCCAATGCGCCCGCGATCTGGGTCTCCTCGCCGCGCATCACGTCGGCGGGGCGGTCCTGGCTCAGGCCCGGCGCAATGTGAACGTGGATACGGGAATCTGATGTAGGCGCCGGCGTCATCTGCGCCGCCGATACCGGCGTGCAGGGCACAGCGCGGTAGGCCGCCTCGATCCAGCCCTGCCGGGCACCTACCATGCCGCAGGCGATGACCGGCGTAACGCGACCGTCTTCCAACCACGGCGAGACGAGGCGCAGCAGCGCGGGTTCGAAGCCGTCGCGCGACAGGGTGCCCATGCCTTCGTGGCTTTCGCCGTGGTCGATGACGCCAAGGGTGCCCATGGCCCAGGCGCGCAGGTTGGAAGTGCCCCAGTCAACCGCGATCCAGTCTGCCTTCACGTCGCTATCCTTTACCCTGTGACGACCACACCGCCGTCGATAACGAGGCACTGGCCTGTCATCATCCGGCTGGATCTCGAGGCGAGGAACAGCACGCCACCCACCATGTCCTCGGGGTCGATCGAATCCTTCAGGCACTGCATTTTCAGGTGGTTCGCCAGCGCCTCGGGCGTGACCCACATGTCTTTCTGCTTTTGCGTCAGCACCCATCCCGGGGCCAGCGCATTCACCCGGATGCGGTCGGGCCCGAATTCGCGCGCAAGGCTCCGGGTCATGCCGGTGATGGCGGCGTTCGAGGCGATGTAGGGAACATAGCCGGTATCGGCCATCATGTAGCTGATGGATGAGAAGTTGACGATCGACCCGCCGCCCGCGGCCTGCATCCCGGGAATGACGGCCTGCGCCGCGAAGAAATACGAACGCAGGTTCACATTCAGGGAGTCATTCCAGAAGGCTTCGTCGATGTCGAGCGTCCTGGCGCGCTGGTCATTCGCCGCGTTATTGACAAGCACGGTCACCGGACCATGCGCCTCGGCGGCGCGGGCGATGGCGGTTTTCAGCGCGGCGGTATCGGTGATGTCGCAGGGCTGGAAGAAGGGGCGGTTGCCCGTCCGCTCGGCCACTTCATCGCAGAAGGCCGAGGCATCGCGGCGCTGGATGAAGGCCACGCGGGCGCCCTGGGCGCAGAAGCCTTCGGTCAGCGCGGCGCCGATCCCCGAACCGCCGCCGGTGATGAACACCGAGGCGCCCTTGAGATCGGGATAGGTCGCCCCTCCCATCATCGCTTCCTCCCCTCGCGACAGGCCGACTGTGCGGTCGCGCGCATCCTTACGACATCCCCTGTCGGACGCAACCGTTTGCGCTAGCGCCCCGTCAGCTCTGCCGTCAGGGCGATGGGGCCGGCCTGACCCTTCAGCTTGGCGCGGTAGATCACCAGGCCCTCGGACACGCGCATCACATAGGTGCGGGTTTCGGTGAAGGGGATGGATTCGACCCAGTCGATCACATCGACCGATGGATCGCGCGGGTCGCCGAGCGACTTGATCCAGGCGCGCGGCCGACCCGGCCCGGCGTTGTAGCCCGAGGCCACCAGCGCCACTGCGGGGCCGAACTCTTCGACCAGTTGCGCAAGGTAGGCCGTTCCGAGCCTGGCGTTGTAGGTGGGGTCGGTGGTCAACTTCGCGGCCTGGAAGGGCAGCCCCAGCTTTTCGGCCATGTGACCGGCCGTGGTGGGCAATAGCTGCATCAGCCCCCGTGCATCGGCCGAGCTGCGGGCCGCCGGGTCGAACTCGCTTTCCCGGCGCGAGATTGCCAGGGCGAAGGCGCGGCTGACCGAAAGCCCGTCCTCGGGGACCATGGCAGGCACCGGGAAGTAGGGGCGCGGCAGGATGGCACCGCGTTCGGCGGCGGCTTTGGCGATGAGCAGGGCGATATGCGGCTCGCCCCGGTCCGTGGCCCAGGCGGCGAGCTGCTCCAGCTCGGTCTCGTCCAGGCTTTCGGCCAGATGCAGGGCAAAGCGCTTGGCGAGAGTCCGGTCGCCGGCATCGAGAAGCAGGTTGGCGGCGATGAACACCGAACTTTGCGTGAAGGCGGCCCCCTGCCAGGGCGGCAGCGGGGAGCCTTCCAGGATCCAGGGGTCCAGCGGGAGGCCGAGCCGTTCCGAGGCCAGAAGGCCGTAATAGCTGGTCTGGTGGCGGGCGGCAGCGCGGAAATCCTCGGCCGCCTTGTCCTTATTTCCAAGCGCCTCTTCGGCGCGGCCCTGCCAGTACAAAGCGCGTGACAGGCTGATCGGGGTGCTGACGGCGCGTTGCAGCGCCTCGAAATGCGGAAGGGCCGTGGCAGGGTCGTTCAGCTTGCGCAGCGCGATGAAGCCCGCAAGGAATTCGAGGTCGGCATAGTCGGCGCCGGAGGTCAGACCGTTGCGGGCGGCCACCTGGTAGGCTTCGGAAAGCTCGCCGTCCCGCATCAGCTGCCGGGCAAGGTTGGCGCGACGGGGCGCCCAGGCTTCGGGACGCCCCAAGCCATCGGGCATGGAGGACCGCTCCAGGATCAGCGCGGCGGCATCGGCGTAGCGGCTCTTGTTCATGCGCCACAGAAAGCGGTCGAAGGCCAGCCCGGCATCTGCCGCCAACGCCTTCGGCACCGCTTCGATGCGGGCATTCACGCCGGGTTCGTTGTCCTGCAGGGCAAGGCGCGCGGCAGCAAGCGCGCGGCGGTCATCTGGCAGCAGCGGCAACATGCGGCGGGCCTCGGCGCGGTCGCCGTCCCACATCAGGCGGTCGGTGCGCGCCCAGTGCAGATCTTGCAGGGCAGGACCCTGAGCGGCGAGCATCGACGCCTGTTCATCCGGCGTGAAGGACAGGTCCACCCAGGCCCGGCGCGCCGCCTCGCGCGCGGCGCCTTGCTGGCCAACCGCTGACAGGGCCGAGATATAGGCCAGGGCACCGGCAGCCGTTTCCGGCGCCGTGCCGTTGAAATAGGCGATGACCCGTTCGGGCGTAGTTGACCGGGCGACGGCAACCTCGCCCTTCTCCTTCAGCAGCGGCAGGCCGGGCCAGTCGGCGCGGCGCACCAGGAAATCCTCGTACTCGCCCAGAAGCCCCTCGCCCGCACGCAGGACCTGCCATTCCACGATGTCCTGCCCAACGGGGCCCGCCGCCATGGCCGCGGCTTCGGCCCCTTCCCAATCCTGCGAGGCGGTTTCGGACAGGGCTGCCTTCAGCGCCGCCGCTTCGTCGGCGCGCAGGCCCTGGGGCAGGGCAAGGAACGTCAGGGCCAGTGCCGCAAAGGAGCGGGAGATGCGTCGCAGGAACAGGGTCATGGGGCCGAGTCTGCCCGCGCGATTGCAGACCCGCAAGCCACGAAGCCGTCAACTGCCCCTGCCATCGGCGGGCCTTTGCAAAGCCCCCCTCTGCCGCTAAGGAAGCCCACGTTTGCCATGCGGACGACTCATCGCGGATGAGCCCGCCACACCAAAGGAGAGCGCACCATGTTCAAGGGGTCCATTCCAGCCCTGGTGACGCCGTTCAAGAACGGCGCCGTCGATTTCGACGCGCTGAAAAAACTGGTGGACTGGCACATCGCCGAAGGCTCGTCGGGCATTGTTCCCGTGGGCACCACGGGCGAAAGCCCGACGCTTTCCCACGAAGAGCATGAGGCCGTGGTGGAGGCCGTGGTTCAACATGCTGCCGGCCGAGTGCCGGTGATGGCGGGCGCGGGGTCGAACAACACCGCCGAGGGCATCCGGCTGATCCGCCATGCCGAAAAGGTCGGCGCGCAGGCGGCGCTGGTCGTGACGCCCTACTATAACAAGCCGACCCAGGCGGGCATGATCGCGCATTTCACCGCGCTGCATGACTGCTGCACCCTGCCGATCTTCATCTACAACATCCCCGGTCGGTCCGTGGTGGACATGACGCCCGAGACGATGGGCCAGCTTGCCAAATTGCCACGCATCGTCGGCGTTAAGGATGCCACCGGCAAGATCGAGCGCGTCTCGATGCAGCGCGCGTCCTGCGGCACGGACTTCGTCCAGCTTTCGGGCGAGGATGCCACGGCGCTTGGCTTCAACGCGCATGGCGGCGTGGGCTGCATCTCGGTCACCGCCAATGTGGCGCCGCGGCTCTGCGCCGAATTCCAGGAGGCGACGCTGGCGGGCGACTACGCCAAGGCGCTGGCGTATCAGGACCGGCTCATGCCGCTGCACGAGGCGATCTTCCTGGAGCCGGGCCTGGCCGGCGCGAAATATGGCCTGTCGCTTCTGGGCCGCTGCACCGAAGAGGTGCGCCTGCCGCTGGTCACGCTGACCGAGGGAACCAAGGCGCGCATCAAGGCGGCGATGGAATTCGCGGGGCTCATCTGAGCCTCGACCTTCCCCGCTACTCTGCCGCCGGCAACCTTCGCGGCGCGGGCTTCATGGTGGCCTCGATGGCGGGTTTCGCCGTCGAGGACATGTTTCTGAAGTCTGCGGCCCGTGAGATGCCGCTTGGCCTTGTCGTCATCGTGCTGGGTTTGACCGGCATGGCCTTCTTCTCGGTCTGGGCCATGCGCCGGAGAGAGCCGGTGTTTCCCGCCGCACTGGTTTCGCCGCCGCTGCTGGTGCGGTCGGGGTTCGAGATATCCGGACGGCTGTTCTACGCCCTGGCCGTGGCGCTCACGCCCCTGTCGGTGGCCTCGGCCATCCTTCAAGCCACGCCGCTTGTGGTGATGCTTGGGGCCTCGGTCCTATTTCACGAACGCATCGGATGGCGGCGCTGGCTGGCGGTCGCCACCGGCTTTGCCGGTGTGCTGGTGATCCTGCGGCCGGGTCTGTCGGGGTTTGACCTTCTGTCGCTGCTTGCCGTGGCCGCCATGCTCGGCTTCTCCGGGCGCGATCTGGCCACGCGCGCCGCGCCGCCTGCATTGTCCAATGCCCAGTTGGGGGTTCTCGGGTATCTGATGTTCACCATTGCCGGTGCCATCATCCTGGCGGTGTCGGGCGACGTGGCGATGCCAAGCGCGCACGCCCTTTCACGGGCGCTGGCGGCAGCCGTCTTCGGCATCGCCGGCTATGCGTTCCTGACGGCCGCCATGCGCACGGGCGAGGTCGGCGCGGTCACGCCGTTCCGCTATACCCGCCTTGTCTTCGCCATGATCCTTGGCGCCCTGGCCTTCGGAGAGCGGCCCGACGCGGCAATGCTGGTCGGTTCCGCCCTTGTGGTGGGATCCGGCCTTTTCATCCTGACGCGGCCCCGCCGCTGATTCGGCGCCGCTTGACGCAACCTATTGGTCCAGAAGGGTAACGTCCTTAACACGTCGTGAAGCGCATTGCGCTGCCGAGACAATTCCCATCACGGCTCGGGACTGTTCGATCCAGCCTCGCCCCGCCGCGACCGGGCCGCAACCTTGACGAAAAAACGGCGAAATCCGGGTGCCAATTGGGCGCAAGGCCAAAGCGGCCGGCCCCATCGCCACACCAGACCCGGAGAGCCACATGTTCCTCAAGGATTTCACCCGCACCGTTCCTGCACATCCCGTGCTTGCCGCCCGCAATCCTCGGCCCGAGACCGGCCTTCTGGCCGGCACGCGGATCGAGACAGAGACCGGCTGGCGTGAAGTCTCCACCCTGCGCATCGGCGACCGGGTCCAGTCCTGGGATGGCGGCCTTGTGCGGATCGTCGCGCTGGATCGCCACCCGCTTGCGGCCGGGACTTGCGCCTTGCGTCTGGCGGGCGGCCTTCTCGGCACGTGCGACGACTTGCTTCTTCTGCCCGGCCAGCACCTGTTGATCGAGACCCTCGACGACCCGGCCCTGCCCGATGCGCTGGCGGTCCTTGTGCCGGCCTCGGCCCTTTGCGGGCGTCCCGGCGTGACAGAGATTGACCTGCCTTGCTCCGAGGCGGTCGTCCCGGTCTTTGCCGAAGAAGAGGCGATCTGGTGCCAGACCGGCACCCTGGCGCACTGCCCCGGCCTTGCCGACAATGCGGCGACACTGCCCGGCGAAGGCTTCTTCCCGCGGCTTTCCCCCATGGCCGCCCGCGCCTTCCTGGACCGCCGCCTGCGCCTCGCAGCCTAAGCCGCGGGGCTCAGGTCCGCGGCGCCTGCGCGCTGCCATGGGCAAAGCGGACATGGCGCAGCGTTTCGATCATCAGCGCGGTGACGATGCCGAATGAAAGGAAGCCGTTGGCCGCCGTCATGCCAGACAGGATGCGCCATTGGTCCGGCAGCACGATGTCGCCGAGGCCGAGGGTCGAATAGCAGACAAGCGCGAAGTAGAGGCTATGCTCGAAGTCAGGCAGGGCGCCGACCCACCAGAAGGTCAGCGCCCAAAGCCAGACACCAACGGTCACGATCAGTTGCGCGAGAAGCGAGACCCCCGCCATGGCGAACACGAAATGCGGCCGGCGCCGGTTCGGCACAAGGAGGCGGGCGTAGCGCGCGATGAACAGTTCCAGTCCCCAGGCCGCGTAGGCCGAGATCACGATATTCACGCAGATCAGGACCGTGCCGATGGCAAGCTGCGTCACCATTCGGGAAGGTCCCCGCAGTTGTGCTGCCCGTCGCCGCGTGCGTCCCTATCGAGGATCCGATTTGGGCGCGGGGTTGTAGTCGTGAGCATCGTCGCCGCCTTTCGCGGGCGCCGGTTCTGGACAGCGGGCGCCCCCTCGCCTATCTCGTTCGGATCATGGCCCAGAAGTCCGACCCCAACTCCAAGCTGATCGCCGAAAACCGCCGGGCGAGGTTCGATTACCACATCGAATCCGATCTGGAAGCGGGCATTGTGCTGCAGGGGTCCGAGGTGAAGAGCCTGCGGCAGGGCGGGGCCAACATCGGCGAGAGCTATGCCAGCGTCGAGGGGGGCGAGCTTTGGCTGATCAACGGCTACATCGCGCCCTACCTGCAGGCCAAGACCTGGGGGCATGAGGAGCGCCGCCGCCGCAAGCTGCTGGTCAGCCGCAAGGAGCTGGCCCGGCTGTGGTCGGCCACCGCGCGGGAGGGCATGACCATCGTGCCCCTGCGGCTCTACTTCAACGACCGGGGGGTCGTGAAGCTGAAGCTGGGGGTGGCCAAGGGCAAGAAGCTGGCCGACAAGCGCGAGACCTCGGCCAAGCGGGACTGGGACCGGCAGAAGGCCCGGCTTCTGAAGCAGGGCGCCTGAGGGGGGCGTCCGAGCTCGGACGCTTGCCTGGACCCTGCAATATCAATGGCTTATCTCAACGGATTAACTTGGACTTAAGATTTGTCCGGGGATCAGCCTCGTTGAACGGACCGCCAAGGTGCGCAATGAATGCGCACCCTACCTGTCGATTTCCGGCCATTCGCCAGTCGCGGGAGAAGTCGGTGGTCAGCCTTGCAACGACGGCAAGGCGACGCCCTCATACCGAATGTCTTGTGCGAGCGGCGCGGCGAGGTTTCATGAGCCATTGCAGAAAAGGGCGAACTGCCATCAGTCATTGTTTCTGTTTCGCAAATTCGTTTCGCAATTCTGCAAATTTCGTGCATGATTATCTTGCGGACAAGAAACGATCCGCTTGAGGCGAGGGGAAGCAGAATGGAACTTATCATCCAGCTTATCGCGGGAGCCATCGGCGGCAATGCCGCCGGGGCCGTGCTCAAGGACAAGAGCCTTGGCACGCTTGGCAATTCGTTGGCCGGCATTGTTGGCGGCGGAATTGGCGGGCAAATTCTTGCGGCACTGCTTGGCGGCGGCGCAATGCCGGCCGATGCGGCGGCGGCGGCATCGGGCCTTGATGTCGGCGCCATCGTGCAGTCGCTTGCCGGCGGCGGGGTCGGCGGCGCGGTTGTCATGGTGATCGTCGGCGTGCTGAAAGGCATGATGAAGAAGGCCTGATCGACACGGGATCGAAATACCGCGCAGGCCCCCGGCAAACGAGGGGCCTGCGACCTGCTCCGACCTTGCCCGGCCCGCCGCCCCGATATAGGACGGGCCAGACCTGACGGAGCCTTGCCATGACTCCCTCCCCTGCCGACGACCCCACCACGCTGGTCTCGACCGACTGGCTGGCGCGCCACTTGCGCGACCCGGACCTGCGCATCCTGGATGCGTCCTGGTATCTCCCCACCCAGAACCGGGATGCGAAGGCCGAATATGACCGGGCGCATATTCCCGGTGCCCGCTTCTTCGACATCGACGAGATTTCCGACCAGCGCTCGGCCCTGCCGCATATGGCGCCGCCGGTTGAAAAGTTCATGTCCCGGATGCGGGCGATGGGCGTGGGCGACGGGCATCAGGTGGTGGTCTATGACGGCGCCGGCATCTTCTCGGCCCCGCGCGTGTGGTGGACCTTCCGGCTGATGGGCAAGACCGACATCGCGGTTCTGGATGGCGGATTGCCGAAATGGCTGGCCGAAGGCCGCGAGACCGAGGATCTGCCCCCTGTGATCCGCGACCGGCACATGACCGTGCAGCGGCAGGCGGGGCTGGTGAAGGATGTGACGCAGGTGGCCCATGCCGCCAAGCTGAAACAGGCCGAAATCATCGACGCCCGCGGCGCCGCGCGTTTCCGTGGCGAGGCGCCGGAGCCACGGCCCGGCCTGCGGTCGGGCCATATCCCCGGATCGAAGAACGTGCCCTACACCGATGTGCTGAACGCCGACGGGACGATGAAATCGCCGGCGGCGCTGAAGGCCGTGTTCGAGGCGGCGGGAGTGGATCTGGCGAAACCTGCCATCACCTCTTGCGGGTCGGGCGTGACGGCCGCCGTGCTGGCACTGGCGCTGGAACGGATCGGCCACCGCAACTGGTCGCTCTATGACGGCTCCTGGGCCGAATGGGGCATGTATGAGGACCTGAAGGTCGAGAAGGGCCCGCAGGCTTAAGCCTGCATGTCCATGACGCAGGCGGTCGCCTGCAACACGGAGTTTCTGGAATGCTTGATGCCTTGAAGCCGCAGCCGCAGGACAAGATCCTGCAACTGATTGCCATGTACCGCGACGACCCGCGGACGCAGAAGATCGACCTTGGCGTCGGCGTCTACAAGGATGCGACCGGCCTGACGCCGGTGATGCGCGCGGTGAAGGCGGCCGAGAAGAAGCTGTGGGAGGACGAGACCACCAAGACCTACACGGCGCTGGCCGGCGACCCCGCCTTCAGCGCCGCGATGGTGGGGATGATCCTGGGTGAGGGCTTTGCCGACCGCGCCGCAGCGGTGGCCACGCCCGGCGGCACCGGGGCGATCCGGCAGGCGCTGGAACTGATCAAGCTGGCCGCGCCGGGCGCAACGGTCTGGATTTCGGCGCCGACCTGGCCGAACCACCCGTCGATCATCAAGTATCTTGGCATGGCGATGGCCGAGTACCGCTATTTCGACGAAGCCACGCGGGGCGTGGATTTCGCGGGGCTGATGGCGGATCTGGCAAAGGTGAAGGCGGGCGATGCCGTGCTGCTGCATGGCTGCTGCCACAACCCGACCGGCGCCAACCTGACGCTGGACCAATGGGCCGAGGTGGTGAAGCTGCTGGCCGACAAGGGAGCGGTGCCGTTGGTGGACCTGGCCTATCAGGGCTTTGGCGACGGGCTGGACGAAGACGCCGCCGCCACCCGCCTGATTGCCGGGGCCTTCCCGGAGGTGCTGATCGCCGCGTCGTGCAGCAAGAACTTCGGCATCTACCGCGAACGCACGGGCATCCTGATCGCGCTGACCTCGCCCGAGCGCAAGGCGGTGGTGCAGGGCAACCTGAACTTCCTGAACCGGCAGAACTATTCCTTCCCGCCCGACCACGGCGCGCGGCTGGTGACGATGATCCTGGGCGATGCGGCGCTGGCGGCCGACTGGAAGGCAGAACTGGAAGAGGTGCGCCAGAACATGCTGGGCCTGCGCCAGCAGCTGGCCGACGAGTTCCGCCGCGCCACCAATTCGGACCGCTATGATTTCGTGGCGACGCACCGCGGCATGTTCAGCCGCCTGGGGCTGAGCGAGGCGCAGGTGAACCGGCTTCGGGACGAACACGGCATCTACATGGTGGGCGACAGCCGCATCAACATTGCCGGGCTGAACGCGAAGACGGTGCCGATCCTTGCCGCCGCCATCGCCGCGGTCGGCGGCTGAGGCGGATCAGACGCTCATTCCGCCATCGACCGGCAGCACGGCGCCGGTGGTGAAGGTTGACAGGTCCGAGGCCAGGTAGAGCACGGTGCGCGCGATTTCCTCGGGCGTGCCGTGGCGTCCCATCGGGATGATCTCGTCGAAGAACGCGGTCCCGTCGCGGCCGAGGATGCCGGTCAGGTCCTCCTCGACGCGCTTCTGGAAGGCATTGCCGATGGGGCCGGGGTTCACCGTGTTGACCCGGATGCCGCGCGGGGCAAGCTCTTTGGCCAGCACGCGCATCAGCCCGGTCTGGGCGTGCTTGGCGGTGATGTAGCCATAGACCCCCGGATCGCCGCGCAGGCCGGCGACGGAAGAGGTGATGACGATGCTGGCGCCGGGCTGCAGGTGGGGCACGGCGTGTTTCGCCGCCAGGAAGGCGCCGCGCACATGGACGGCCAGCACGGCATCGAAGGTCTCGGTCGGGTAGTCCTCGATCGGGGCGACGGTGCCGAAGTTGCCGGCGTTCGAGAACAGGACATCCAGCCGGCCGAAGCGGGCGAGCGTTGCCGCGACATAGGCTTTCGTCGAGGACTCGTCGGCCACGTCGGCGGCATGGGTCATCAGGTCGGGGGCCGGCCCGCCCATGGCGGCGAGGGCCGCGTCAAGTGCTGCGGGATCGCGGTCCACCAGGGCGATGCGCGCGCCGTGGTCGCGCAGGAGCCGCGCCGAGGCGAGGCCGATGCTGCCTGCCCCGCCGGTGATGAGAGCGACCTTTCCTTCAAGCCCGAACACCCGATCCTCCATTGTTCTGCCGTTCTTGGCCCGCCCTAGACCCCGAAGTAGGCGCCGTGCAGCAGGGCCTTGTCGGCGGCCAGACGCGCCGCCTCGCCGCTGTAGCGCAGCCTGCCGCCGCGCAGCACCACGGCGGTTTCGGCGATGCCCAGGGCAAGGTCGGTGAACTGCTCGATCAGCAGGATGCCGGTGCCCTTGGCCTTGAGTTCGGCCACGACGCCGAGGAGGCGCTTGACGATCAGGGGGGCGAGGCCAAGCGACATCTCGTCGATCAGGAGGTAGCGCGGGCGGCTCATCAGGGCCTGGGCGAGTGCCACCATCTGCTGCTGGCCGCCCGACAAGGTGCCGGCGGCCTGGGCCTTGCGTTCGGCGAGTTCGGGGAAGATGGCATAGGCCTGGGCCAGGCGGCCGGCGAGATCGTCCTTCAGGAGCGATCCGGCGGCGCGGAGGTTGTCGTCCACGGAGAGCGCGGTCAGGACGCGGTGGCCTTCGGGCACGGCCGCCATGCCGGCGCGGCGGATGGCTTCGGGGCCGGTGCCGTCGATGCGGCGGCCGTCCAGCGTGATCTGGCCGGCGGACAGGGGCAGGACGCCCGCCATGGCCAGCACCAGTTCCGACTTGCCCGCGCCGTTGGCGCCGATCACCGCCGTGACCTCGCCGGGGCGGATGGTCAGGTCGATGCCCGACAGGAGCGCGCGGTTGCCTTGCGTGACGGTGAGGCCGGTGACTTCGACGCTCATGCCTCCACCTCCGCGGTGCCCAGGTAGGCGGCCTTGACCTTCGGGTCGGCCAGCACTTCGGCGGTGGGGCCGAAGGCGATGCGGCGGCCGAAATCCAGCACCAGTGTTTCGGCGCAGATGCGGGCGATCAGTTCGACATCGTGGTCGATGACCAGCGTTTGTGTCCCGGTGAGGCCGTGGATTGACAGGATCAACTCGCCCAGGCGTTCGGTTTCCGCCACCGAAAGCCCGCCCGCCGGTTCGTCGAACATGATGAGCTTTGGCGCGCCGACGAGGCAGCGCGCCACGTCCGTCAACCGGCGTTCGAAGCCCGAAAGCCGGGCGCCGGGGGTGTCGGCCTGCCGTTCCAGCCCGACGACGGCCAGCATCCGCCGCACCTCGTCGCGCTTGGCCGACCAGGTGCCGCCGATGCTGTCGATCTGGACCAGCACGTTTTCGAAGACGGTCAGGTCGTCGGCGATCTGTTCCTTCTGGAAGGACCGGCGCAGGCCTGCCTTCGAGCGGCGGTGCGGTGCCAGGGCCAGGAGATCGGTGCCATCCATGAGCACCCGCCCGCCCGAGCGGCTCACGAAGCCCGAGACCACGTTCATCAGGGTGGTCTTGCCCGCGCCATTCGGGCCGATGATTCCCGCCACCGGGGTAGTGAAGCGCGCCGAGATCGCGTTCAGCGCGACGACGCCGCCGAAACGGACGGTGACATCCTGCACTTCGATCATGGCTTGCCTCCCCGGATGCGGGCCGAAAGGCCGCGGGCCGCGCCCATGATCTGCCCGGCGATGCCGTCGGGCGCGGTGATGATGGCGTGCAAGAGGCCCGCGCCGAAGATGATGAAAGCGAGGTCTGTGTCCACGCCCCAGTCGGCCAGAAGCGCGGGCAGGATGCGGAACAGGAAGGCCGCGATCACCGCCCCCAGCCAGTATTGCGCGCCCCCCACCACGGCCAGCGCAAAGAGCATGATGGATTCCGATGACCGGAAGGTGCCGTCATCCAGAAGGCCAAGGCTGCCGGCGAGAAGCCCCCCCGCGCCACCGGCCAGAAGGCCCGCGATGCCAAAGGCCCATGTCTTGTAGAGCGTGACGTTGACGCCAGAGGCCATAGCCGCCGCCTCGGACCGGCGGATCAGCGCCCAGGCACGGCCGGGGAACATCCGCCGGTGCGCCTCGATGAACAGAAAGCCGAGGGTCACCATGACAATGACATAGCGCAGATAGGCTTCCGGCGTCTGGGCCAGCGCCGGGCCGCGGAACGGATCGAAGGAGCCGATCTTCACGCCCCAGAAGCCTTCGCCCCCGTTGGGGAACTGGTAGGTGGCGAAGATGATCTCCAGCCCGCCCGCCGCCATCAGCGTGACGAGTGCAAGGTAAAGCCCGCGCATCCGCAGCGCCGGCAGGGCGAGCAGCCAGCCGAAGACCATGGTGGCGAGGCTGGCGAGGATCAGGTTCGCCTCGAAGGGCAGTGGCAGCAGGTAGTTGAGCCGGAGCGTGACCCAGCCCCCGATGCCCATGAGGCCAACCTGGGTGAGGCTGACCATGCCAAGCCGGGCATACATGAAGGCGACGCCCGAGGCGGCCATGGCAAAGCAGGCGGCCGAGGTGAAGGCCGAGGTCCAGTAGGACCCGCCGAGGGAAGGCAGGAACAGGAAGCACAGGGCCGCGAAGATCAGCCCGGCCAGACCCGAAGGCGTGGGGCGAAGAAGGTCGCGCAGCATGTCAGTCGCGCCCCCCGAAGGTCAGCCGCGCACCGCGCTGGTACCAGAGCAGCACAAGGGCGGCGAGCACGAATGGCGCGATGGGCCGGGCGCCCTTGAGCGTGGGCGAGAGGGTGAGCAGGCTTTCGATCACGCCCATCGACAGGCCCCCGATCAGCACGAGGGCCAGGTTTTCCAGCCGCCCGGCCAGGGCAGCGGCAATAGAGGGGATGACCATGAAGGTGATGATCACGGGCTCCAGCCGGATCAGGTTGGCAAACATGAGCCCGGTGAAGCCCGCCAGCAGGCCGGCAATGCCCCAGGCGATGGTTTCGACCTTGAGGATGGGGATACCCAGAAGCGCGGACAGGTCGCGGTCATTCGCTACGGCGCGCATTTGCAGGCCCACCTGGGTGCGGCCAAGGAACAGCCAGATGCCAAGTGCGATGAGGAGCGTGGCGGCGAAGGCCAGGAGCCTTGTGCCGGTGACCTTGAGCCCCATCAGCGTGACCGAAGCGGAATCGGTGGGCAGGGTCAGCGAGCGGGGATCGTCGATCCAGATCCAGGAGACGAGGCCCAGGATGATGAGCGCGAAGCCAAGGGTCGCCACGGCCTTCACCACCGTCTCGCGCCAGGCCAGCATCGGGGCGATGATCCGGCCATAGGCCAGCGTCAGGATCAGCGCGACGGCGATGCAGGCGAGCCAGGCGGCCGGGGCCGGCACGCCCCATTCCACCAGTTGCCACGAGGTCATGGCGCCGGCTGCGCCCGCGGCACCCGCCGAGAAGTTCAGCACGCCCGAGGCGCGGAACAGCACCACCATGCCGATGCCGCCAAGTGCGTAGAGCGAGCCGATGGCAAGGCCGGAGGCGAGGAACATGCCGGTGATCTTGAACGGCTTGTCGAGGCCGAGCCACAGGAAGACGACCGCGACGAGCACGGGAAAGAAGAGCCAGTTCAGCAGGCTGGTTCGGCCCATCGGGCAAGGGTCCTCTGGAGCGGCGGTGCGCCGGGGGCAAGGGGAGGCCCCGGCGCATTGCCGGGGCGGGTCTTGGGGCATGGCGCCCCGGCGCGGGGCCGGGGCAACCGGGGATCAGCGCAGGCCCATTTCCTTTTCCAGCGCGATGATCTTGTCGAAGTAGGGGCTGTCGTATTCGTAGCACTCGCGCACCACTTCGAAGCCGCCCGCCACGATCTTGACCATGTAGCCGGCGTGGTTCGGCATGTGGAAATCGGCGTCGCCCACATAGTAGGGGCCGCACATCAGATCGGACGTGTAGCCCTTGATGCCCCGGATCGCCTCGGTCACCTTGGCGCGGTCGGAGAGGTCGGCCGGGTCCATTTCCAGCATCGCCTTGGTGAAGAACTGCGCCGACAGGTAGCCTGCCTGGCCGAAGGTGTCGCGCGGATCGTCGGGCTTGCCATAGGCCTCCAGCACAGCCACCCAGTTCTGCGCATCCGGGCCGTTCTGGTTCAGCGGCGCCAGCTCGGCGTTCACATAGATCTTGCCGTGCCAGTATTCGCCCACGGCATCGGGGACGGAGAGGTCATAAAGCGGGGTGGGCGCGATCCAGACATACTGGTCGCGCAGGTCCTGTTCCTGGGCGGCCTTCAGCACGGCGAGCGCCAGGCCCGCGGGCAGGTTCATCAGGATGGTGTCAGCGCCCGAAGCCACCGCTTCCAGCAGGGCAGAGTTCACGTCGGGCGCGCCGGGGTTCAACAGCGCCATGGACCCGTCACCGCCCTTCGACTTCATGTAGTCGATGACCGCCTGGCAGGACCAGATGCCGTTGTTGGGGATGTTCAGGCCGATGCAGGCGACGTTCTTGGACCCCAGTTCTTCCTGCGCGTACTGCGCGGCACCCAGGTTCGAGGGCAGCGGGCCCTGGTTGGTGGACACGAGGTTCGGGGTTTCGAAACATTCCGAGATGGCGCAGGCCGAAGCCATCGCCATGATGCCCTGATCGACATAGGTCTTGGCGTTGACCGCCATCTCGATGAAGGACCCGTTGCCGACAAGCGCCACCGCCTTGTCGTCGTTCACCAGCTTGGCCGCGGCCTGGGCGGCGGCTTCGGGGTTCCATTGGTCGTCCTGCACGCGGTAGTCCACCGGGCGGCCGTTGATGCCGCCGTTGGCGTTGACGCAGGCGAAGTATGCGGCGGCCGAGTCGGTCGAGGACGACCAGTCGCCCGGCGCGCCGTTCGAGAAGATGCCGCCCACGACGATCGGCTCGCCGGTGGCCGGTTGTCCGGTGTTCATGCCGCAGTTGGGCGCGGCCGAGGCGGCGCCAGCCATGCCGGTCAGCGCCAGCGCGATCAGCGCCAGGGCTCCCTTTCCAAGTCTCATTTCATCCTCCTCCATTGGTCGTCTGTTGTTCGGGTGGTCGCCCGTTTTCTGGTCTTTTTGCCGGGTCCGGCCTTGGCCTGGGCCGGTCAGGTGTCAGGCCGACAATCGGTCGGCCAGGATCATGTCTGCTCCCTTCTCGGCGATCATGATTGCGGGGGCGTTGGTGTTGCCGCTGACGATGGTGGGCATGATCGAGGCGTCGACGACCCGCAGACCGGAAATGCCATGGACGCGCAGCCGTTCGTCCACCACCGCCGCCGGGCCGCGGCCCATCGCGCAGGTTCCGACCGGATGATACACGGTGCGCGCGTTCTGCTGGATGAACCCTTTCAGCCCCTCGTCCGACTGCACGTCGTCGCCGGGGATGATCTCGCTCAGCCCGTGCCGGGCCATCGGCTCTTCGCGCAGGATCGCGCGGGCGAGGCGGACGCCTTTGACAAGCCGCGCCAAGTCGGCCTCGGCGGTCAGGAGGCCAAGGTCGATCACCGGGCGCCCGGTTGCCGAACTGCGCGTGACGCTGCCCCGGCTTTCGGGGCGCAGCACGCAGGTGTGCAGGCTGACGCCGTGGCCGTATTCGACCATGCGGCCGCGATGGCTTTTCCGGCCGGGGATGATGTGGAACTGGAGGTCCGGGCGCGGCTCGCCGGGGGAGGAGCGGACGAAGCCGCCAGCCTCGACCATGTTCGACGAGAGCATGCCGCCGTTGCCGAAGATCCATTTCAGCCCGTCCGCCGCCAGCCGCGGCAGGGCGCCGACCGAGATGCCATAGGGTGTGCGCGACCGCGACTTGCAGATCACCATCACGTCGACATGGTCCTGCAGGTTCTGCCCCACGCCCGGCAGGTCGGCGACGACGGTGCCGCCGAAACCGCGGATCTGCGCGGCCGGGCCGATGCCGGACCGCAGCAGGATGTCTGGCGAGCCGATGGCGCCGGCGGACAGGACCACCTCGCGCCGGGCCGTGAGCCGCTGTTCTGTGCCGTCCTTTCGGCGCAGGGTTACGCCCGTGGCGCGGCCTGTAGCCATGTCGACGCGGATCACCTCGGCTTCGGTCAGGATGTGCAGGTTGCCGCGACGGATGACAGGGGCGAGGAAGGCGCGGGCGGTGGAGTGGCGCTTGCCGTCCTTCTGCGTCACCTGGTAGATGCCCACCCCTTCGGGTTCGGGCGCATTGAAGTCGGCGCAGGGTCGGATCTGAAGCCGGCCTGCGGCTTCCATGAAATCCAGGTCCACCGGGTTCGGGTTGCGCAGATCGCTTACCGCCAGCGGGCCGTCGCTGCCGTGGAAGGCCGCATCCAGGCCGGCGTTGCGGTTTGCCTCGGACCGGCGGAAGTAGGGCAGGACCGAGTCATAGTCCCAGCCGGTGCAGCCGGCCTCGGCCCAGGCGTCATAGTCGGCGCGGTGGCCGCGGATATAGACCATGCCGTTGATCGCGGAACTGCCGCCAAGCACCTTGCCGCGCGGCACCGAGACGGTGCGGCCGTTCAGCCCGGCCTGCGGTGCGGTCGAGAACAGCCAGTTGTGCCGGGCATCCTTTGTCAGCCACATCACGCCCAGGGGGATGCCGATGAAGGGGCTGCCATCCCTTGGCCCGGCTTCGACAAGGCAGATGCGCAGCGCGGGATCGGCGCTCAACCTGTTCGCAAGCACGGCCCCGGCAGAGCCGCCGCCCACGATCACAAAGTCGAACTCGCCGCCTTCGCTCATTCGCGCTCTTGTCCTGTTGCGGGGCCGCGCGGACAGGACGGCCTGCGGCGACAGACCGCGGCCTTCCGGCATGTGCCGGGGTTGCCAATACGCGCTTTCCTCCCAACCCGCTTTGCGGGCTCCTCAGAATCACGTTAGCGCGGGCGTCTTTGGTTTTTCTTTGGAATTTCGCCCCTCCGGTGCATACCTGTTCGAAAGAGGTAAGCGCGGGCCTGCTGACCATGAAATCGACCGATCCCGTCAATGCAGCGATCCTGTACGACCCGCAGGATGCGGCCTTCCTGATGGCCGCACTGAAGGCTGTGGGCTGGGACAAGGCGGCCTGTCTGGTCACCGACCGGCCGGACCTGTTGCCGGGCGTGAAACCGTCCCGGCGGGTCCGGTTTGACGAGGTGGCGCTGGACGGCTCGCCCGTCGATCCGGAAGAGGCGCTTGCCCGGATGCGCGGCCGGTTGCCGCCCGAAGGCCCCGTTCTGGTGGACATGGGCTGGCTGGTGGAGACCATTCAGGGCACCACGGGGCTGTGGGCCTGGGGCAACGTGGCCGACCGGCTGGCCGGCCTGCTTGGCCGGCCGGTCCTGTCGCTTTACGACCGGACACTGACCATCGAGGAACAGCTTCAGGCCGCGTTTCACGCGCATCGCCAGTTCCTGGCGCCAAGCGGCTTGCATGCCAATCCCTATTGGCTGCCTGCCGAACTGGCCGAAGGCGGCGCCCTGGATGACCGGCTGTCGTTCATGCTGGCCCGGCTGGTGCCCGACTACGCCAGCCTGCGCCGGGACAACCGGGAAGGCCAGATGTTCGCCCGAGGCGCCACGCCGTCGTGGCTTTCACCTGCGCCGCCTTTGGTCGGGGCGCAGGGCGGCGGGCCACGCTGGCACATTCATTGCCTGGGGCGTCTGCGCGTGTTGATCGGCAACCGCCCGGTGGAATGGGCGATGCCCGGCGCCGCGCCCAAGAAGACGCGGACGTTGTTCGCCTATCTTCTGCAAAGCGGCGACAAGGGCGCCCATGCCGACCAGATCGGCGAGTTGCTTTGGCCCGAGGCCGGCACCGAGGACCAGAAGCGCGCGCGACTTCACCATACCGTCGCCATGCTGCGCCGCGCGCTTGGCGATGCGCAGGCGGTGATCCGGTCGGGCGAATACTATCGGCTGAACCCGCCGCCCGGCAGCTGGATCGACATCGACAGTTTCGAACAGCTGTGCCGCCGCGGCCTGTCTCTGTTCAAGCGCGGCCATGACGAAGCGGCGCTGCGAATCTATGGCGCGGCCGTGCGGCTGTATGGCGGCGACCTGTTCGAGGATCTGCCGCTGGAATATGTGGGATCCGAGACGGACGACTGGTGCATGCCGCGCCGCATCTGGCTGCGCGAGATGGCCCTGAAACTGCGGTACGATTTCGCCAAGGTCTGCATGAGATCGGGTCTGATGCGCGAGGCGTTGGAGCATTGCCAGGCGGCTCTGGCCATCGACCCGACAAGCGAAGGCGCGAATGCCGAGGCGATGAAGATCTTTGTCGCCCAGGGCCGGCTGGACGCCATGCACCGCCAGCATCGCCAGTACCGCGCGGCCGTGGCCGCGATGGGCGCTGAAGAAAGCTACGAGATTCAAAGGCTTTACCGCGAGTTGTCGCAATCGGCCGCGGTATCGGCCAAGGCCGCCAAAGAAAAACCAAAGACAGTGGGCTTACCGTGATTCTCGAACCGTCAGCCAAGGCCCGGCCAATGGTTCACCGAGGGAGGACATCGCCATGAAGGACCTGGACGGCCACCGGCCGTCGGACGGGTATGATCCGTTCGACCTGAACAAACCTCACGCCCGCTGGAAGGAATTCCGCGAGGACGAGCCGATCTTCTTTCACGAACCGACCGGCTACTGGGTGGTGTCGCGCTATGACGACATCAAGGCGATCTTCGATGACTGGAAGACCTTCTCGTCGGAAAACGCGCAAAAGCCGATGCGGCCGATGTGCGAGGCAGGCCGCAAGGTTCTGACCGATGGCGGCTTCACCGCCTATTCCGGCCTGACTGCCCGCGTGCCGCCCGACCACACCCGCATCCGCAAGGTGGCGCAGTCCTGCTTTGGCCCCCGCCGGTTCAAGTCGATCGAGCCGCAGATCGAGGCCATCGTGAAGCGCCACCTTGACGCTCTGGAAGATGCCGGCCGCGATGGCGGCCCGGTGAACTTCTGGGAGGTGGTGGCCTATCCGGTGCCGGCCTATGTGCTGTTCACCCTGATGGGCATTCCCGACGAGGACGTGCCGAAGATCAAGCAGTATGGCGCCTCGCGCGGAAAGATGACCTGGTCGGACCTGTCGGATGAGGAACAGATCCCCGTCGCGCATGACATGGTCGCCTACTGGAAATACATCCACGACCTTCTGGACATGCGCCGCGCCAATCCCGGCGACGACTTCCCGTCCGACCTGCTGCGGTTGCAGGCCGAGGGCGCCGAGATCGCCGACGAGGAAATCGCCGGGGTCCTTTATTCCACGCTGTTCGCCGGGCATGAGACGACCTCGACCTTCATGGGCAATTATGTGCTGGCCATGATGGACAACCGCGACGCCTGGGAGGCGATCCGGGCCGATGCCAGCCTGATCCCGAACGCGGTCGAGGAAATGCTGCGTTACATGCCCTCGGTCGTGGGCTGGCGGCGCAAGGCGCGCACCGCCTGCACTGTGGGCGGGGTGGACCTGCCGGCGGGGGCCGAGATCCTGATGATCACCGGCGGTGCCAACCGGGACGAGAGCCATTTCCCCGAGGGCGAAAAGCTGGACATCCTGCGCGACAACGCTCGTACGCATCTGAGCTTTGGCTATGGCATCCACTATTGCCTGGGGTTCCAGCTGGCGAAGATGGAAGCCTCGATCCTGCTGCGGCAACTTGCAGAACGCTTCCCGAGCCTGCGCCTCGCCCCCGGCTTCGTGCCGGAATACCATCGCAACATCACCTTCCGGGTGCCGAAATCCGTTCTGGTAGAGTGGGACCGCTGACCATGGCCGACGGACTTTACACCCTGGATTTCTCGACCATCGGCACGGCCGATCACGCCCGCGTCGGCGGCAAATGCGCCTCGCTTGGCCAGATGACCCAGGCCGGTGTCGCGGTACCGCCGGGCTTTGCGGTGACGACCGATGCCTATCAGGCCATGCTGGACGACCACGGGTTGAAGGCCGAGATCGAGCGGCACCTGTCCGGCGTCGATCCCTATGACATCGACTCGGTCGACCGCGCGGCGCAGGCGATCCGTATCCGCATCCGCAGCCACAAGTTGCCGGCGGCGGTGGAACAGGCGATCCGTGCGGCCTATGCCGCGATGGGGCCGGACATGCCGGTGGCGGTGCGTTCCTCGGCCACGGCCGAGGACATGCCGGACGCAAGCTTTGCCGGCCAGCAGGACACCTATCTTTGGGTGCGCGGCGCCGACCAGGTGGTCGAGAAGGTACGCGATTGCTGGGCCTCGCTGTACACCACCCGCGCGGTTGCCTACCGCGAGAAGAACCGCATCCCGCATATCGACGTGCTGATGAGCGTGGGCGTGCAGAAGATGGTCAACGCCCGCGCCGCCGGAGTGGCGATGTCCATCGACCCGGTGAATGGCGACCGCACCAAGATCGTGATCGACGCCAGCTGGGGCCTGGGCGAGATGGTGGTGTCGGGCGTGGTGACGCCTGACAACTTCACCGTGGAGAAGGTGCTGGAGGAGATCGTCGCCCGAAAGATCAGCGACAAGCATGTCGAGCTGGTGGGCGACCCCGACCTGGGTGCTGCTGTCGAGCGTGAGGTCGACGAGGCCCGCCGTCACGCGCAGTGCCTGTCGGATGCCGAGGTTCTGGCCGTGGCCCGCCTTGCCAAGCGGCTGGAACGGCAGAACAAATGCCCGCAGGACGTGGAATGGGCGATCGACGCCGACCTGCCGGAGGGGGAAAACCTGCTGGCCCTGCAATCGCGGCCCGAGACGATCTGGAGCCAGAAGAAGAAATCCGACGCGCCCAAGACCTATGCCACGGGTATTATGGGCATCGTGGGCACATTGAACGCCGCCCTGCCCGTGCGCAGGTAACAAGACCATTCCTGGGGAGGAAGAAACCAATGGATGCGAAGACGCCGCTCTTCCCGAGCGCCTTTGACGTGAAACCGCCGAAGGGGGCCGAGGACTGGCAGAGCCTCTATCCCTATTACACGCAGTTCCAGCCAAGTCGCCGGGCCGAGGACGACCAGAAATTCTGGTTCTGCAACTCGCAGCACTGGCCGACGCCCCTGCGCCCCTTCGATGTGATCTTCCTGGATTTCGCGATCAAGTGCCTGGGGCAATATAACAGCCGCCACCTTCTGGTGCCGCCCGCGAATGGCATCGACTACCGCATTCTCAACGGCTTCGTCTATTTCTCGCCCGTCGCCGTGGCGCCGCAGGACATCGAGGCGCGCATCCCGCACTTCCTGGACCGTGCCGGCCATTACTACGGCAACTGGAACGAACTGCTGGCCAACTGGAAGAAGAAGGTCCGCGCGGCGACGGCCGAGCTTGACGCGCTGTCGTTCAAGACCTTGCCGGATGTGGTGCCGCTGGACTGGGTCAAGGGCGGCGTCGGTCTCGACAACACCAACGCCATCTTCGAGGCCTATGACAAGGCGATCGAGCTTTCCTACAAGATCTGGCAGTACCACTTCGAATTCCTGAACCTCGGTTACGCCGCCTATCTGGACTTCTTCGGCTTCGTGAAGTCGCAGTTTCCGACCATCCCCGACCAGGCCATCGCCAAGATGGTGCAGGGCGTGGATTCCGAGCTGTTCCGACCCGATGACGAGATCAAGAAACTGGCCCGTCTGGCAGTGGAACTGGGCGTCGATGGCGCGCTGATGACCGGATCGGTCGAAGAGGCGCTGGCCGCTGTGGGCAAGCTGCCGGGCGGCGCGAAATGGCTGGCCGCCTGGAAAGAGGCGCAGGATCCCTGGTTCAACTTCACCAGCGGAAACGGCTTCTATTCGACGGACAAGTACTGGATCGACCACCTCGACATCCCGATGGGGTACCTGCGCGACTACATCCCGCGCGCCAAGGCCGGCGAGCGGATCGAGCGGCCGACGGAACGCCTGTTGGCCGAGCGCGACCGCATCACCGAAGAATACCGCGAGATGATGGATGAAGAGGCGCAGGCCGTGTTCGACGGCAAGCTGGGCCTGTCGCGCACCGTGTTCCCCTATGTGGAGGACCACAACTTCTATATCGAGCACTGGGCGCTTGGCGTGTTCTGGCGCAAGATGCGCGAGTTGTCCAAGATGCTGTCCGAGGCCGGCTTCTGGCCGGACGAGGACGGGATGTTCTACCTGTCGCGCAACGAAGTGCGCGACGTGCTGTGGGACTATGCCGCCGCCTGGGCCATCGGCACGCCAAACGTGGGTTCCGCCGTCTGGCCGGCAGAGGTGGCGCGCCGCCGCAAGCTGGTGGCGGCGCTGGCCAGCGAACCGCCGATCCCCGCACTGAACAACCCTCCTGAGGTCATCACCGAGCCCTTCACCATCATGCTCTGGGGCATCACCTCGGAAGCCATCGACCGCTGGACCGGCAGCGCCGACGACTCGGGCGGGCTGAAGGGCATGGCGGCGGCCCCCGGCGCGGTGGAAGGCATCGCCCGCGTGTTGCGCTCGCCCGACCAGTTGGGCGAGTTGAAGAAGGGCGAGATCCTGGTTACCCCCGTCACCGCGCCCTCCTGGGCGCCGGTCTTCGGCAAGATCGCGGCTGCTGTCACCGACATCGGTGGCATGATGAGCCATGCCGCCATCGTCTGCCGCGAGTACGGCTTGCCCGCCGTCACCGGCACGGGCACGGCCAGCGCCAAGATCAAGACCGGCATGCGCATCCGCGTGGACGGCAACACCGGCACGGTGACGATCCTCGACTGAGGCCCGTTCCGTGCGCCTCCCTCCCCCTTGCGGGGAGGGATGGGGAGGGGGGCATGTCCAGCCTCCCGCCAAGCCCCCCTCCCCCTGCCCCTCCCCGCGAGGGGGAGGGGAGCCGCCCCGGACAACCGGCACACGCAGCCAGACCCGAGACAGGACCATGACGATCGACCTTACGCGCTATGACCCGGTCTGGCGCGCTGCCGAGCCCTACATGCGCGCGCGCAAGAACGACGTGCACATCCCCCTGTCCTTCGGCTGGGCGGTGAAACTGGTCGAGCAGTACCCCGCCGCCGACCCGGATGTCTGCCTGCTGGCGATCCTGCTGCATGACATCGGTTGGTATTCCATCGACATGGAGCGGATCGTGGCCGAAGGCTTCCGCGGCGAAAACGTGCTGCAGAACGATGTGCGGTACCTGCACGAGACCGAGGGCGTGCGGCTGGCCATCCCCGTCTTGCGCGAGACCGGCTGGAGCGACGAGGTCATCGCCCAGGTCTGCGAGATCATCGACGGCCACGACACAAGGCCCGATCCGCGCCACCTGAACGACCGCATCGTGCGGGATGCCGACAAGCTGTGGCGCTATTCCGTCACCGGCACCTCCGTGGGCTGCGACTGGTTCGGCGAGACGCCGCACCAGAACTGGCTGCGCAACCAGCGCATCCTGCCCAGGTTCGAAACCGAGGCCGGTCGCGCGATGGCCGAGGCCGAACAGGCCGCCACCGCCCGCGCGCTGCGGCTGGACGTGCTGTAGGAGGCGGCGGATGGAGATGTTCCTGGACGGCACCTTCACCCCTGCCCGCGACGGGCGCGTGATGCCGGTCACCGATCCGACCACGGGCGAGAGCTTCGACACGGTCCCGCTGGCCGGCCCGGCCGACGCCGACATCGCCATCCGGTCTGCCGCCCGCGCATTCGAGACGTGGAAGCGCACTCCCGTCACCGAGCGCGCCCGCATCCAGAAGACCTGCGCCGCCGCCCTTCGCGCTGCCGCGCCCGAGGTTGGCGCCCTTCTGTCGCGCGAACTTGGCCGGCCCTTGCCCGGTTGCCTGCACGAAATCTCGCGCTCGGCCGAGCTTCTGGACATCTATGCCGAGGAGGGGCTGCGCCTTCAGGCGACCCTGTCGCTTGGGTCCGCCACGGGCGAAAAGACCATCGTGACGCGCGATCCGGTGGGGGTGGTGGTGGCGATCACGCCGTTCAACTACCCGATCAACCTTCTGATGTTCAAACTGGGCGCGGCGCTGGTGGCGGGCTGCACGGTCGTCGCCAAACCATCCGAGGACACGCCGCTCTCCACCCTGAAAATCGCTCAGATTTTCCATGCTGCGGGCCTGCCCGCGGGCGTGTTCAACGTGGTCACCGGCGACCGCGCCCTGGGCGAGGCACTGGTGGCACATCCCACCCCCCGCAAGATCGCCTTCACCGGCTCGGTCGCCGCCGGCAAGGCCATCGCCGCCGCGGCCGCAGGCACGGTCAAGCGCCTGACGCTGGAACTGGGCGGCCAAAGCCCCGCCATCGTCTGCGCCGATGCCGATCTGGACAAGGCGGCAACCGCCATCGCCCGCCACGGCTTCGCCAATTCCGGGCAATTCTGCTATCGCGTGAACCGGGTCTATGTCGAACGCCCGGTCTATGCCGATTTCCTGGCCCGCCTGACCGCAAAGGTCGCTGCCATGACGGTCGCCCCCGCCGGCGGAGCGGGCGAGCTTGGCCCGCTGGTCAACGCCAAGATCTTCGCCAACTCCGACCAGCAGATCGCCGACGCCCGCGCCAAAGGTGGGCGCATCCTGACGGGCGGCGCGCGCCTGACGGGACCGGGGTTCGATGGCGGCTACTACCTGCCGCCCACGCTGATCGCCGATGCCACCCCCGACATGGCCGTGATGCGCGAAGAGACCTTCGGGCCGGTCATCGGCCTGGCCGCCGTGGACAGCCCCGCCGAGGCGCTTGCCCAGGCCAACGACAGCCGCTTTGGCCTGGCCGCCTTTGTCTTCACCCGCGACCTCGCCCGCGGCCTGATGCTGTGCGAGGGGTTGGAGGCCGGCTCTGTCTGGTTGAACGACATCCAGCGTTCGTCGCATTTCGTGCCCTTCGGCGGCATGAAGGAAAGCGGGCTTGGGCGGGAGAAGGGGCGTTACGGCGTCGAATCCTACCTCGAATACAAGACCATGTATCTGAGTTACGAGGTGCCCGAATGATCCCCGCCGAAGACCTGATCCTGCCGCGCGACCTGCCCCTTTGGCACGACGCCCGCCTCTATCTGGACGTTCGCAACAACGACGAGCACACCCTTGTGGCCTATGGCGTGGCCCGCGCCCTACTGGACCAGATCCCCGAGGCGCGGGAAAGCGTGGTCCTGCCGGCGATCCTGCTGCATGACGTGGGCTGGAAGCGCGTGCCGCAGGACCTTTTGCTGCAGGCCATCGGGCGCAACCCGACGCGGCCCGATCTGGTGCGCGACCACGAGTTGTACGGGGTGGACATCGCCCGCGGCATCCTGCAGCGCCACCGCCCGGAAGGCGTGGACATCGAGGCGGTGCTGGCGATCATCGACGGCCATGACACAACGCGCCACGCCAAGTCCATCGAGGACGCCGTGGTCAAGGATTCCGACAAGGGCTGGCGCGTCACGCCGCATGGCATGAAGACCATTCGCGGCTGGTACGACTGGAGCCTCGATCAGTACATCGACATGGTCTCCAACGTCTCGAACCCTCGGATGCTGACCGCGCCGGGGAAGGCCATGGCCGAGGGATTCACCGCCTCGCTGCGGGCGGAACAGCAACTGTCGCGCTATCTGGGGACGCCATGACCGATCTTGGGCTGAACGGGAAACGGGTGGTCGTCACCGGCGCAGGCGGCGGGTTGGGTCGCGCCTTCGCGCTCGCCTTCGCGAAGGCGGGCGCGCGGGTCGTAGCCGCCGATGTGAACGCGGACGGCGCCGCCGAAACCGCCGCGCTGGCCGGGCCAAGTGCCTTGTCGATGCGGCTGGACGTCACCTCGGCCGCCGATTGCGCTGCCCTGGCCACGCGCCTGTCCGACGACTGGGGCGGCGTGGACGTGCTGGTCAACAACGCGGCGCTTTATGGCGGGCTGGAACGGCGGCCCTTTGAAGACATCGACGAGGACATCTGGGACCGGGTGATGGCGGTCAACGTCAAGGGCGTCTGGAACATGAGCCGCCACCTCGCCCCCCTGATGCCCGCCGACGGCTCCATCGTGAATGTGGCCTCTGCCACGGTCTTTTCCGGCTCGCCCCAGTGGATGCACTATGTCGCCTCGAAGGGCGCGGTGATCGCCATGAGCCGCACGATGGCCAAGGAACTGGGCGGGCGCGAGGTCCGCGTCAACGTTCTCGCCCCCGGCTTCACCATGACCGAGGCGAGCCTTGGCCTGATCGAGAACGCCCGCAGCTATGGCGTGGACCGGGCGGCGCTGAAACGGCCCGCCGAGACAGATGACATTGTCGGCGGTGCCCTGTTCCTGGCCTCGCCGCTGTCGTCCTACATGACCGGCCAGACACTCATCATCGACGGCGGCCGCCAGTTCATCTGAGGAGATCCCCATGGTCCAGGTGACCTTCATCGAGGCCGACGGCACGCGCCGCACCGTCGAGGCCAGGGAGGGCGAGCCGCTGATGATCTCGGCCCGCAACATCGGCGTGCGCGGCATCGTCGCCGAATGTGGCGGCTCGGCCATGTGCGCGACCTGCCATTGCTATGTGATCGAGACGCCCGGCGGCGACCTGCCCGCCCCGCGCGCCGATGAGGCCGACACGATCGAGTTCAACGCCAACGAACCGCGCGAGAACTCGCGCCTCACTTGCCAGATCATGGTGACGCCCGCGCTTGATGGCGCCGTGTTCCAGGTGGCAACGGGGCGCTAGGCCGGCTCAGGCCAGGTGGCGCGCGAAAAAGGCGCCGATCTCGCGGAAGGCTTCTTCGGTTTCCGGCACGAAGGGTTCCAGGAACTGGGCGTGGCTCTGCCCCTCGTACACCTGCAACTCGGCCACCACCCCCGCCTGCCGAAGGCGGCGATGCGCCCGTACCGTCTGGCTCAACAGCAGGTCGCGGGTGCCGCTGGTCAGCATCGCCGGCGGGAAGCCCGCAAAGTCCCCGTGGAGCGGCGAGATCAGCGGATCGGCCAGGTCGCGCCCCGCGGCGTAAAGCAGGGCAGCAGCTCCCGACCAGCCATCGGGTGAAACAAGCACGTTGTCGACGAAGGCATTGGCTTGCAGTGAGTCCCCTGCCCCTGTCAGATCTGCCCAGGGTGTGCCGGGCGCGATGGCACCGGGCAGCGGAAGGCCCGCATCTCGTGCCGCCAGCATCAGCGCAAGCGTCAGCCCGCCCCCGGCAGAGGCACCGAACACGCCGATGCTTCCGGGATCGCGCTGCGCCGCCAGCGCACGCCAGACAGCCATCGCATCGTCCAACGCCGCCGGGAAGGGATGATCGGGCGGCATCCGGTAATCGACCGAGATCACCGGCCAGCCGGCCAGGGCCGCCATCAACATACCCTCACCGGCCCCGGCCTCTCCCGGGAAGAAGACATAGCCGCCCCCGTGCAGGTGCATCAGCACCCGGCCCGCGGCCTCGGGCGACGGGGTCGCGGGGTCGATCCGGAACACCGAAACACCGGCGATGCGATCTGACGAAACGCGCAGGCCGTAGGTCGCCTTGATCTTCGCGATGTCTCCCGCCGCCGCCTCGACACTTGCCGCCACAAGGTCCTTCCACGCGGCAGCAGTGGTCGGCCGGCTGTCCCAGCCGGCAGCCAGCGGGCCGGCGATGACCGCGGCAAGCTCCGGGCTCACCGTGTCCGGCACCGGCAGCCAGCGCGCCGGAACCTGGCGGCCCGGTCCTGCGGGCTGGCCGGACGCAGTTCCCTCGGCTAGGGCGGCCGGCGCCGCGCCGCCGATCAGGCACCCCGTCAGCAAGAGTGCTCGGCGATTGAGTTCGGTCTCGGACATGTCCACCTCCGGCCCTGTTGCCCGGCGACTATGACAGCAAGACGGGACGGCGCAACAGAGCACGGACCCCGTGCCGGACGGGGCAGGAACCCTTCCTGCCACGGCGCTGCCGCACGACCGGCTGCATGAAAGGTCGAACCCGCCCATCAGGCCGACAAGACCCGGTGTCGAGCCTTGCGACCGGCTATCTCCAGGCCTGACGTCGGGCAATTCATACCGGGACTTGGCCTGCACATCGAACGGCAAGACCTTTGCGTGGGAAGGACCAGAAGTTGCAATGTCGAAGGGATGGAAGCAGCTCGGTTGCGTCGAGCGGGCGGTGATCTTTACGGGGCAGCAGCCTGCGGGACACGCGGCTGGGAAATGGTGCACTCCGGACGTGAATCCCCATCCGTGACCCATTGCCCATTCTTTGTGTTGGCTAGCGTCCTAGCTCGGACGCCTCGGCTTCACCGGCCCGAGCGGCGGCGGGATCGCCGGTCCTGCCCAAGGGGTCTTTCCCTGGCGCCCGGTTCGGCCCACAACGGAGCGCGGACCCTTGGGTCCCCCGAACGTCAACGTCTCGCCTTCACCCCGAAAGACCGGACCGCAAGAGCCATGGGCACCAACAGCTACGAGACCGGCCGATTGAACCTGCCCTTCGTGGGCATCTCGACCTTCGGCAAGAACCCCTACCAGCCCGACTGGGACGCCATAGACGCCGACGTGGCCGTGATGGGCGCGCCCTTCGACTTCGGCACCCAGTGGCGGTCCGGCGCCCGCTTCGGGCCGCGCTCCATCCGCGAGGCTTCCACCCTCTTCTCCTTCGGCCACGGCGGCGCCTATGACCACGAGGACGACGTGACCTACCTGCCCGCCGACCGCGTCCGCATCGTGGACATCGGCGACGCCGACATCGTCCACACCGACACCCTCAAGAGCCACGCCAACATCGAATACGGGGTGCGGAAGATCCTGGCGGCGGGCGCCCTGCCGGTGGTTCTGGGCGGGGACCATTCCATCAACATCCCCTGCATCGCCGCCTTCGAGGACGACTGCGCCCGGAACGGGCCGATCCACATCGTCCAGATCGACGCCCACCTGGACTTCGTGGACGAGCGGCACGGGGTCCGATATGGCCACGGCAGCCCGATGCGGCGGGCGGCAGAGAGGCCCTGGGTGACCGGGCTGTCCCAGTTCGGGATCCGGAACGTCAGCTCCACCGCGAGGGAGGGCTATGAGGCGGCGCGGGCGATGGGGTCGGACATCCTGTCGGTCCGCCAGATCCGGAAGCTGGGGGTCGAGGCGGTGCTGGACCGCATCCCGGCCGGGGCGCGGTACTATGTGACCATCGATATCGACGGGTTCGACCCCTCCATTGCGCCGGGGACCGGGACGCCCTCGCATGGGGGGTTCGTCTATTATGAGGTGCTGGAGCTGCTGGCCGGGCTGGCCAAGCGGGGGCCGATCGTGGGGGTCGATCTGGTGGAGGTGGCGCCCGACTATGACCACACCGGGACCACGGCGATCCTGGCGGCTCAGGTTCTGATGAACTTTCTGGGCCGCATCTTCCATGCGCGGGGGGCCTGAGGTGGGGCGTCCGAGCTCGGACGCCTACCGAAGCCAAGCAAAATCAATAGTTTGCTTTCGCGAATTAACTTGGACTTAACTTTTTCCCCTCCGCTGGTAGAGGGGTGGGCGGGCCCACGGCCCGCCCACCCGGCGGGTCAGAAGTCGAAGCGCACGCCCTGGGCCAAGGGCAAGCGGGTCGAGTAGTTCACCGTCGCCGTCTGGCGGCGCATGTAGCCCTTCCAGGCGTCCGAGCCGGATTCGCGGCCGCCGCCGGTTTCCTTTTCGCCCCCGAAGGCCCCGCCGATTTCGGCGCCCGAGGGGCCGATGTTGACGTTGGCGATGCCGCAATCCGAACCGGCGGCGGAGAGGAAGGTTTCGGCTTCCAGGAGGTCGCGGGTGAAGATGCAGGAGGACAGGCCCTGCGGCACGTCGTTCTGCAGCGCAATGGCCTCGTCCAGCGTGTCATAGGTCAGAACATAGAGGATGGGCGCGAAGGTCTCGTGCCGGACGATGGCGGTTTGTGCCGGCATCTCGACCAGCGCCGGAGCGACATAGGCGCCGTTCGGCACGCCCTGCGTGACCGGCGCCCCGCCATGGACCGTGCCGCCCTGATCGCGCGCGGCTGTCAGCGCGGTCTGCATGGCCTGCAGCGCGGCGCGGTCGATCAGCGGGCCGATCAGGGTGCCTTCAACGCGCGGGTCGCCGACGGGCAGCGATGCATAGGCGCGGCGCAGGCGCGCGATCAGGTCGTCGCGCACCGAGCGGTGCGCGATGAGGCGGCGCAGCGAGGTGCAGCGCTGGCCGGCGGTGCCGACCGCGCCGAAGACGATGGCGCGTACCGCCATGTCGAGATCGGCGGTGGGCGCGACGATCATCGCGTTGTTGCCGCCCAGTTCCAGGATCGGTCGGCCCCACCGCGCCATGACCTTGGGCCCGACGATCTGGCCCATGCGGGTGGAACCGGTGGCCGAGATCACCGGAACGGCGGGCGATGCGACCAGCGCCTCGCCGATGGCGGCGCCGCCGATCACCAGTTGCGACAGGCCCTCGGGCGCATCGTCGCCGAAGCGGGCGATAGCGCGTTCCAGCGCACGGTGCGCCGCGATGGCCGAGAGCGGCGCCTTTTCCGAGGGCTTCCAGATCACCGGATCGCCGCAGACCAGCGCCAGGGCGGCATTCCAGCTCCACACTGCGACGGGGAAGTTGAAGGCCGAGATGATGCCGACCGGGCCGATGGGATGCCAGGTTTCGGTCATGCGGTGACCGGGCCGTTCGGAGGCGATGGCGAGGCCGTAAAGCTGGCGCGAGAGGCCCGTGGCGAAGTCGCAGATGTCGATCATTTCCTGGACTTCGCCCAGACCTTCGGAGGCGATCTTGCCAACCTCCAGCGTCACCAGAGCACCGAGCGCGACCTTGGCGGCGCGCAGTTCCTCGCCCAGGAGCCGGACGAGTTCGCCCCGGCGCGGGGCGGGCACGATGCGCCATTTGCGGAAGGCCTCGGTCGCGCGGGCGATCACCTGGGGCATGGTGGCCGGGTCGGTTTCGCTGAGGCGGGCGAGTTCGCTGCCGTCCACCGGCGAGGTCACGACAAGCGTGCCGCCCGAGAGGTCGGCCGCCGTCAGGCCGGCGGCGGCAAGGGTTTCGGCTGGGGTCATGGTCTGGGCTCCCTGGAGTGTCATTCCGCCCGGCGGGCGGGCCGGTCCCGCTGTGCGGGAGGCGAAAATCGCGCCGCCGGGGACTCACGCCGTCTCTATCCGCCTGTCGGGGCGGGGGGTCAAGGGCGGGCGGCGCTGCGCCCAATAAAAACGATTAACTCTGACATTAAAACGATTATACTGCCCCTATTCGGCTGATTCTCGGGGGAGGCTTACTTGGCCGGTCTGCGCATCGAGGGGCTTCGCAAGGGTTTCGGCCCGGTCGAGATCCTCAAAGGCATCGACCTCGACATCCGCGATGGCGAGTTCGTCTGTTTCCTGGGCCCTTCGGGCTGCGGCAAGTCCACCCTTCTGCGCTGCATCGCGGGGCTGGAGACGCTGAGCGACGGCGAGATCCGGCTGGGCGAGCGCGACATCACCGATGCGCCCTCGGCCAAGCGCGACATCGCCATGGTGTTCCAGAACTACGCGCTTTACCCGCATATGACCGTGGCGAAGAACATGTCCTTCGGCCTGTCGCTGAACGGCATGAAGCGGCCCGAGATCGAGGCGCGGGTGCAGGAGGCGGCCGAGATCCTGCGGATTGGCGAGCTGTTGCACCGCAAGCCCAAGCAGCTTTCGGGCGGGCAGCGCCAGCGGGTCGCCATTGGCCGCGCCATCGTGCGCAAGCCCAAGCTGTTCCTGCTGGACGAGCCTTTGTCGAACCTGGATGCGGCGCTGCGCGTGACCATGCGGGCGGAGTTGAACGCCCTGCATGACCGGCTGGGCGTGACGATGATCTATGTGACCCACGACCAGGTGGAGGCGATGACGCTGGCCGACCGGGTGGTGGTGCTGGACAAGGGCCGGGTCAGCCAGTTCGGCCCGCCGCTGGAGTTGTTCCACCGCCCGGCCAACCTGTTCGTGGCGGGCTTCATCGGCACGCCGAAGATGAACCTGCTGCCCGGCCGGGTGACGGGGGCTACGGGCGAGACGGTTTCCGTGACGGTGGGGCCGCTGGCGATGGACGTGTCCCTTGCCGCCGCCGCCCGCGTGGCGGTGGGCGAGACGGTGACGGTGGGTGTGCGCCCCGACCGGCTGCGGCTGGCGCGGGGGGGAGCGGGCCTGCCCGCGCGGATCACCCTGGTGGAACGGCTGGGCACCGAGGCGCATGTGCATCTGGTGCTGGAGGATGGCGCGGCGCTGACCGCGATCACCGAGGGCGCCGCGCCCTTCATGGCGCGGCAGGACGTGACGGTCGGGGCTGACCCGGCCGACGTGCATCTGTTCGACGCCAGCGGGGCGGCCCTGCCGCGCCGGCTGGATTCTGCCACCGAAACCCTGCTGGCGCAGGGATCAAGGGGCTTTGCCGAGCCCCGTCAACAGGAGGAACACGCATGAAGACTTTCGCCACAACGCTTGCGGCGCTGGCCGCGAGCGCCGCCTTCGCCTCGGCCGTGCTGGCCGAGGACCAGGTGATCCGGTTTGCCACCTGGGACAGCGAGGAGAGCCTTGCCATCCAGGAGGCCATCGCCGCCAAGTTCGAGGAAGCCAATCCCGGCGTGCAGGTGCAGGTCGAAGCCTATGGCGACGGCTATGACACCAAGCTGGCCGCCGCGATGGGCGCGGGCAATGCGCCCGACGTGATGTACATGTGGAACTTCCCGGCCTATGCGCCCTCGCTGATGCCGCTGAACGACTTCATCGCCAAGGATGGCGAGGCGATGAACATCGCCGACATCTCGCCGGCGCTGATCGACACGTCGAAGATCGACGGGAATGTCTATGGACTGCCTGCGGGCTTCACCACCCATGTGATCTTCTTCAACAAGGATCTGCTGGCGGCGGCTGGCGTGGCGGAACCGGCGAAGGGCTGGACCTGGGACGACCTGCGCAAGGGCGCGCAGGCGACGACCAAGCCGGCCGAACAGGTGTTCGGCTTTGCGGTGGATGCCAAGCCCGACCCCTATGACTTCGAGGAGTTCTTCTGGTCGAACGGCACCCAGTACATCTCGGACGACGGCAAGACGGTCGAGGGTTTCATGAACAGCCCCGAGGCCGCCGAGGTGCTGACCATGTTCGCCGACATGATCAAGTCGGGCGAAGCGGTGGCGATCAACATCGGCGACCAGACTTCGGGATCGGCGCTGTTCAAGGCGGGCAAGCTGGCCTTCTTTGAAGGCGCGATGTGGAACAAGGGCGGCATCGACGAAAGCGGCGTGAACTATGGCGTGGCGGTGCTGCCGGCCTTTGGCACCAAGCCGGTGAAATCGGCGATCAACGCTTCGGCGCTGTCGATTTCGAAGGACACCAAGCAGCCCGACCTGGCCTGGGAGTTCGTGAAGTTCTACGCGTCGCCGGAAGCGGTGGCGATGCGCAAGAACGACCTTCCGGTGCGTGCCTCGGTGGCGGAAGCCTCGGGGATGACGGCGGATCCGAAGCTGGCGCCGTTCTTCGAGATGCTGGCGGTGTCGGGCGGTACGACGCCGGCGTTCCTGAAGAACCCGGAATGGGCGCGCATCCAGGAGAACCTGTCGGCGGCGATCGAGGCGACGATGGTGGACCAGGGCAATGCGCAGGCGCATCTGGACGAGGCGGTGAGCCGCTCCGCCCGGTTCCTGAAGTGATCTGAGACCGGGGAGGGGTGAAGAGCATGGCCGATGTCCGATCCTCCCGGCGGCGGCGGTCCGGCCCTGGGCTGGCGCCGTGGCTGTTCATCTCTCCCTGGATCTTCGGGTTCGTGGTCTTCACGGCGGGCCCGCTGGCGTTCTCGCTGTACATGAGCTTTTTCGACTGGCCCATCGTGGGCGAGCGGGAGTTCGTGGGGATCGACAACTACCTCACAATGGTGATGGAGGATCCGCAGTTCTGGGAGAGCCTGTGGATCACCACGAAATTCGCGCTCTTGTTCGTGCCGTTCAACATCGTGCTGTCGTTCCTGATGGCGATGCTTCTGAACCTAGGCCTGAAGGGGACGGGGGTCTTCCGCACCGCGTTCTACCTGCCTTCGGTGATTTCGGGGGTGGCACTGGTGACGATCTGGTCGTGGATCTATTCCAGCCGCTATGGGCTGTTGAACTATCTCCTCGGGCTGACCGGGATCGAGGGGCCGAACTGGCTGGGCGATCCGTCCTTTGCGGTGGTGGCCATCGTGATTGCCAGCCTTTGGGGGCTGGGCGGGACGATGCTGATCCTGCTGTCGGGGCTGCAGGCCATTCCGAAGGAGCTGTACGAGGCGGCGCGCATTTCTGGCGTGCCGGGCTGGGCGCAGACGCTGTTCATCACGCTGCCGATGCTGGGGCCGATGCTCTTGTTCGCGATCATCACCTCGATCATCTCGGCCTTTCAGCAACTGACCATCGCCCTGTTGCTGACCAAGGGCGGGCCGCTCGGGTCCACCTATTTCTTCGCGATGTACATCTACGACAACGCCTTCAAGTACTTCGACATGGGCTATGCCGCCGCGATGAGCTGGATCATGTTCGCGCTGGTGCTGGCGATGAGCCTTCTGGTGCTGAAATCCTCGGCCGCCTGGGTGCATTACGAGGGCGAGGTGAAGGGAAAGGACGGCGCAAATGGCTAAGACGCTTGCCTATGGCCTGCTGATCTTTCTTTCGGCGCTGTTCGTGGCACCCTTCCTGTGGACGCTGATTACCGCAGTGAAGACGGAAGCCGAGCTGACCGCCTTTCCGCCCGTGTTCTGGCCCGAAACCTGGCACTGGGAGAACTTCGGCATCGCCTGGACCAAGCTGCCCTTTAACACCTTCCTGATGAATTCGGTGATCGTGGTGGTGCTGTCCACCATCGGGCAGTTGTTCTCCTCCTCGCTGGTGGCATTCGGCTTTGCGCGGTTCCGGTTTCCGGGGCGCGACCTGATCTTCATCGTGCTTCTGGCCTCGATGATGATCCCCTGGGACGTGAAGATGATCCCGCTGTACATGCAGTTCAATTTCCTGGGCTGGATCAACACGCTGAAGCCGCTGATCGTGCCGGCCTGGTTCGGCGAGGCCTTCTTCATCTTCCTTCTGCGCCAGTACATCATGACCATCCCGATGGAGATCGACGAGGCGGCGCGGATGGACGGGGCGAATGCCTGGCAGATCTATTCGCGCATCCACCTGCCGCTGATGATGCCGGCGCTGGTGCTGGTTGGGACGTTCCATTTCATGAATGCCTGGAACGACTATCTGGGGCCGCTGATCTTCCTGAACGACCAGACGAAATACACGCTGACCCTGGGCCTGTCGCTGTTCAAGGGCCTGCATGAACAGGACACGATTTCCATTGCCGCCGTCACCATCATCCTGTGCCTGCCGCCCCTCGTGCTGTTCTTCGTGGCGCAACGCTACATCATGGACGGCTCGATCGGGTCTTCGGTGAAGGGATGACGCTGTTCGACCCCCTGAAGGTGCCGTTTTCCCGGCGAGAGCGGTTTCTGACGCTGTCGGTCATGGACGGCGCGCTGATGCTGCGGTCGGTTCGGGGCGGCGACCTGCGGCCCTCGCTGGGCCGTCTAGCGCGGGTGGCCTTTCTGGCGGATGGGGTGGAGGTGGCGCCTGACCTGCGGCTGAGCCCCGGTTGCCTGGAAGCGGTGCATGGCGGGGCCCGCGTGCGGTTTGCCATCGGCGAAGGCGAGCGGCTGCATGTGGAAGGCGCGGGGCTGGCGCTGGCCTTCCGGCTGGAAGGGTCGCGGTATGACTATGCCTATCGCACGCCTGCCGGCGCGTTCTGCATGGTGGCGGCCTATGAGAACATCCGTCTGATGCCGCGGGCGCGGCGAGGCACGGTAGAGGTGACGGGCCAGTGGCGCCGCGACCGGGCCGACAACGTGACATGCGTGTTCTCGGGCGATTTCGAGGGCACGCTGGACCTGTTTGCGGTGATGCCGCCCGAGGCGTCGGAGACCGCGTTTGATGTGGTGGTGGCCGAGGCCGAGGCGGAGTTTGCCGCCTTTCGCGCCGGGTTCGGGGTGGAGGGAGAGGCGGCGCGGCTGGCGGCTTACCTGTTGTGGGCCAATACCGTGCCGGAGGGGGGGAGCCTCAGCCGCCCGGCTGTCTTCATGTCGAAGAATTCCATGATCAACATCTGGTCCTGGGACAACGCCTTTTCGGCGCTTGGCCTGGCCGGGGCCGATGGGGCGCTGGCCTTTGACCAGTTCGCCGCGATCTATGACCGGCAGGACGCTTGCGGAATGCTGCCCGATTTCGTGCATGACCAGGGCGCGTCCTTCGCCTTCACCAAGCCGCCTGTGCACGGCTGGGTGCTTCGGCTGATCGGCGAGATGGTGCCGGACTGGATGACGCCAGAGCGGGCCGCCTATCTGGCGGACCATCTGGCGGCGCAGGTGACATGGTGGCTGACGGCGACCCGCGCGGGGCGGGACAGCTTGCCCAGCTATCCGCATGGCAACGATTCCGGCTGGGACAACGCGAGTTTCTTCGATGCGGGCGGTCCGGTGGAAAGCCCGGACCTGCCGACCTTCCTGATCCTGTGTTGCGATGCGCTGGCCGTCTTGCGCCCGGCGGAGGCCGCGCGCTGGCGGGCCGAAGGTGCGGCCCTGTTCGCCCTGCTGATGGCGCGGTTGTGCGATGGCACGGGCTTTGGCACGCGGCGGGTGGGCGAAGGGCTGGAGCGGGGGCAAAGCCTGATCGGTTTCATGCCGCTTCTGTTGGGCGAGCGATTGCCGCGCGATCTGGTGGCCCGGATGGTGGCGGAGTTTGGCGCGCATCTGACCGAATGGGGACCGGCGACCGAGGCGCCGGGAAGCCCGTTCTATGAAGCGGACGGCTATTGGCGCGGGCCGATCTGGGCGCCGACGACGGCGCTGGTCTGGGACGGGCTGCGCCGGCAGGGCGAGGATGCGCCAGCGCGCGAGGTCGCGGCGCGGTTCTGCCGGCTGTGTGAAGCGCATGGCATGGCCGAGAACTTCGATGCGCTGACCGGCAGGGGCTTGCGCGATCCGGGCTTTGCCTGGACTTCTGCGGTGTATCTGATGTTCGCGCGCTGGCTGGGAGGGCGGGGATGACATCGCCCGAGCGGCCGACGCTGAAGACGATCTGCGCGATGACCGGGCTTTCGGTGGCCACGGTGTCCAATGCCCTGCGCGGGTCCGAAAAGGTGCGGCCCGAGACGCGGGCGCTGGTCGAGGAAGCGGCGGCGAAGATCGGCTATTCGGCCAATCTGACCGGGCTGCAACTGCGCACCGGCAAGAGCTATCAGATTGCCGCGGTGATGGCCGCGCCCCCGCCCGAGACGGACGAATGGGAAGGCGTGGAATACACGCAGCTTCTTTCGGGGGTGTCGAAGGCCCTGGAGGGCACGCCCTATCGGCTGGCGCTGTATGCGGTGGCCGACCAGGCCGAGGGGTTGGCGCTGATCAAGCGGCTGGTGGACCGGCGCGAGGCGGACGGGATCATCCTGTCCGGCACACGGCCCGAGGATGCGCGGGTGGGCTGGCTGCAGGCGCGGGGCTTCCCCTTCGTGACCTATGGCACGACCGAGGCGCATGGGGATCATCCGTTCGTGGATGCCGACAATGCGGGGATCATGGGCACGGCGGTGGCGCGGTTGGCGGATCGCGGGCACCGGCGGATTGCGCTGGTGAACCCGCCGGACCACATGTCCTGGGCGGTGACGCGGCGGCGGGCCTGGGCGGCGGCGATGCAGGCGGCGGGGCTGGCGGCGGACCCGGCGCTGGTGCGGGCGGGCGTGCTGACGCCGGGCTTCGGAGCAGAGGCGGTGGCTTCGCTGTCGCGGATGGCCGATCCGCCCACGGCCTATCTTTGCGCGAACGAGGCGGCGGCGCTTGGGGCGCTGTCGGGCTTTGCGCGGGCGGGGATGGTGCATGGGCGAGACGCGGTGATCAACGCGACGGACGACCTGAACGTCTCGGCCTATTTCGTGCCGCCGCTGACCACGTTCTTCCTGCCGATCAGCCGCCCGGCGCGGCTTCTGGGCGCGTTCATGCTGGGCCGGCTGGAGGATCAGCCGGTCAGCCAGTTGCAGCGCCTTTTGATGCCCGACCTGATCGAGCGGTCCGACGACATCCTGCGACCTGACCCCGGAGCCTTCTGATGAGCGCCTTCGACACTGCCAACCCGGCCTTTTCGGTGATGGACCTGGCCCGGCTGGCGCGGGAGCATTTCGGGGTGGAGGGGCGGGTAAAGGCGCTGCCGTCCGAGCGCGACCAGAACGCGCGGCTGATCTGCGAGGACGGGCGGGAGTTCGTGCTGAAGATCGCCAATCCGGCCGAGGATCCAGTGCAGATCGCGTTGCAGAACGCCACGATGCGGCATCTGGAGGCGGTGGGGATGGCGGGGCTGCCGCGGGTGGTGGCGACGCGGGACGGGGCGGATCATGCGGTGGTGGAGGTCGCGGGGCGGCCGGCGCTGATGCGGCTGGTGACCTGGGTGGCGGGTGTGCCGCTGGCCGAGACGGAGCGGACGCCGGGGCAGTTGCGCGCCTTGGGTGGGTTCATGGGGCGGATGGCGCGGGCGATGCAGGGCTTTGGTCATCCGGCAGCGTTCCGGCCGGGGTTCCCCTGGTCGCTGGACCAGGTGGGGCAGCTGGCGGGACATGTGGAGGACATCGCGGACCCCTGGCGGCGGGCGATGGTGGCGGCGCTGTTCGCGCGGTACGCGGCGCGGGTCGCGCCGCGGTTGGCCGGGTTGCGGGCCGGGGTGCTGCACCAGGATGCGAATGACTGGAACGTCATCACCGAGGCCGCGGAGCCCGAGCGGATCGCCGGGCTGATCGACTTTGGCGACATGTGCCATGGCCGAGTGGTGAACGAGCTGGCGATCACGCTGGCCTATGCGGTGCTGGATGCGCCCGACCTTTACGCGGCGCTGTGGTCGGTGATCTCGGGCTTTGCGGCGGAGTTTCCGCTGACCGAGGACGAGGCGGATGTGGTCCTTGACCTGATGCGGATGCGGCTGGCCTGTTCGGTCTGCATCTCGTCGCGGCAGTCGAAGCTGCATCCGGAGAATGACTACCTGCTGATCTCGCAGGGGCCGGCCTTTGCGGCGCTGGAGCGGATGGGGAAGATCGACGCGGAGTTCCTGGTGGCGCTGTGCCGCAGGGCGGCGGGGTTCGAGGCGGTGCGGGGCGTGGGTGCGCTGCGCGCGGCGTTGCAAGCGGCGGCGGTCCAGCCGATCCTGCGGCCCGATCCGCGGCGATTGCCGCGCATGGCGCTACCTACGGACGGGTCGCTGCGGGACATGCCCGCCTTTTCCGACCGGGCGTTCGATAACTGGTTCGCCGCGCAGCGCCCGGCCTCGGTTCCGGCCGACCTGCCCTTCCTGGGCTTCGGCGCCTGGGGCGAGAAGCGGTCCGTCTATACCTCGGCGCAGTTTGCCGATGCGGCGAGCGAGGAGCGCCGGACGCGGCATCTGGGCATCGACATCTTCGCGCCCGCCGGTACGGGCCTGCACGCGGCGCTGGACGGGGTGGTGCATTCCGTCACCTACAACGCCGATCCTCTGGATTATGGGCACACGCTGATCCTGCGGCACCAAATGGCGGGGCGAGAGTTCTTCACGCTGTACGGCCATCTGGGCGGCACGCTGCCGGGGCTGGTACAGCCGGGCCAACAGGTGAAGGCGGGCGACCTGATCGCGCATTTCGGGGACTGGCACGAGAATGGCGGATGGGCGCCGCATGTGCATTTCCAGATCATGTCCTCGATGCTGGGGCAGGACGGCAATTTCTTCGGCGTGGGGCATGACAGCCTTTGGGAGGTCTGGGCCGACATCTGCCCCGACCCGAACCTGATCCTGCGGATTGAGCCGGAAAGCTTCACGATCGACCCCGAACCGCCCGAGGCGATTCTGGCGCACCGGCGGCGGGTGATCGGGCGGTCGCTGTCGGTATCGTACCGCGAGAAGCTGAAGATCGTGCGGGGGCGCGGGGTCTGGCTGATCGACCATACCGGGCGGCGCCATCTGGATACGGTGAACAACATCACCCATGTCGGCCATTGCCATCCGCATGTGGTGGCAGCGCAGGCGCGGCAGGCGGCGGAACTGAACACCAACACGCGTTATCTGCACGGGCTGATGCCGGCGCTGGCCGACCGGATAGCGGCGACGATGCCGGGAAACTTGAGCGTGGTGACCTTCGTCAACTCGGGCACCGAGGCGAACGAGCTGGCCCTGCGCATCGCGCGGACGGCCCTGGGCAAGAAGGACACCGTGGTGCTGGATTGGGCCTATCACGGCAATTCCGGCGGAACGGTCGAGATCAGCCCCTACAAGTTCAAGCGCAAGGGCGGGTTCCCGCAGCCCGATTTCCTGCAGGTGGCGACCTTCCCCGATCCCTATCGTGGGCCGCACCGGGGGGCGGACAGCGGGCCGGCCTATGCCGCCGACCTTGACCGCTGCCTGGATGCCGTGGCGGCGCGGACGGGCGACGGCGCGGCCACCTTCATCGCGGAATCCCTGTCGGGCGTGGGCGGGCAGGTGGTGCTGCCGCAGGGATACCTTGCCGGGGTCTATGACCGCGTGCGGGCGCGGGGTGGCATCTGCATCGCCGACGAGGTGCAATGCGGCTTTGGCCGGGTGGGATCGGCCTTCTGGGGGTTTCAGTTGCAGGGCGTGGTGCCCGACATCGTGGTGCTGGGCAAACCCATCGGCAACGGCCATCCGCTGGCGGCGGTGGTCACAACGCCGGAACTGGCCGACCGCTTTGCCAACGGCATGGAGTATTTCAACTCTTTCGGCGGCAATCCGGTGTCGATGGCGGTGGGCCATGCCGTGCTGGATGTGATCGAGACCGAGCACTTGCAGGCGAAGGCACTGGCCACGGGCGAGCGGCTGATGGCGGGCTATCGCCGGCTAGCCGAACGGTTCCGGGTGATCGGCGATGTGCGGGGATCGGGGCTGTTCGTGGGGGTGGAACTGGTCGGCGACCGGGAAACGCGGCTTCCCGATGCAGCGGCGGCAGATATGGTGGTGGATGTGCTGCGGCGGCGCGGCATCCTGTCTTCGACCGACGGGCCGGATGACAATGTGCTGAAGATCAAGCCGCCGATGGTGTTTGGCCCCGATGAGGCCGACCTTCTGCTGGCCGAAACCGAGACCGCACTGGGGGCGTTGGCATGACCGGGGGGCAGCGCGGGCCGGATCTGGGGGTGTGCTACTACCCCGAGCAATGGCCAGAGGAGAAATGGGCCGAGGATGCCGCCCGCATGGTGGTGCTTGGCCTGACCTGGGTGCGGGTGGCCGAATTCGCCTGGGCCCTGATCGAGCCAGAGCCGGGCCGGTTCGACTGGGGCTGGCTGGACCGGGCGGTGGAAACGCTTGGGAACGCGGGACTGAAGGTCATCATGTCCACGCCCACGGCGGCCCCGCCGAAATGGCTGGTGGACCTGTACCCCGAGATCCTGCCGGTAGGGGCGGATGGCCATGTGCGCAAGTTCGGCGCGCGTCGGCATTACTGCTTTTCCTCGCCCGTCTATCGGCGGGAGGCGGCGCGGATCGCCACGGCGTTGGCGGAACGCTATGGCCGTAACCCCCATGTCCATGCCTGGCAGATCGACAACGAATACGGCGACCACGACACGGTGCATTCCTATTCACCCGCCGCCGAGGCTGCCTTCCGCGACTGGCTGCGCGCGCGCCATGGCACGGTGGAGGCGCTGAACGAAGCCTGGGGCACGGCCTTCTGGTCCATGCTGTATACGGATTTCGCGCAGGTCCAGCTGCCGAACCAGCTGGTCGAGGAACCCTCGCCCACGCATCTGGTGGATTACCTGCGGTTCTCCTCGGATCAGGTGGTGAGCTTCAACCGGATGCAGGCGGAAATCCTGCGTCGCCTGTCGCCGGGGCGGCCGATCACCCATAACTTCATGAACCAGAACACGGATTTCGATCATCACCGGCTGGGGCAGGATATCGATGTGGCCTCGTGGGATGTTTATCCCCTGGGAAACCTGATCCACGGGCGGCTGCCCGAGGCGCTGAAACAGCGGCACCTGCGGACGGGCGATCCAGATCAGCCGGGGTTCAACCACGATCTGTATCGCGGCGTGGGGCGCGGGCGGGTCTGGGTGATGGAACAGCAACCCGGCCCCGTGAACTGGGCGGCACAGAACGTGGCGCCAATGGATGGCATGGTGCGGCTGTGGTCGTGGCTGGCCTTTGCCCACGGCTGCGAGATGGTGAGCTATTTCCGCTGGCGGCAGGCGCCCTTTGCGCAGGAGCAGTTCCACACCGGGCTGCTGTTGCCGGATTCCACCCCCGACCAGGCGTTCCACGAAGTGGCGCAGGTGGCCGAGGAGATGCGGGCGATGCCCGAGATGGGTCCGCGCGGCCGGGCCGAGGTGGCGCTGGTGCTGGATTATGCGTCGCGGTGGGCCTTGGCCGCGCTGCCGCAGGGGCGCAACTTCAACCCGTCCCATCATGCGCTGGACTTCTATGCCGCGCTGCGCCGGCACGGGGTGGATTTGGACATCATCGGTCCGGAGACCGACCTGACCGGCTATCGGCTGGTGGTGGCGCCGGATCTGGTGATCGTGCCGGAGGGCTTCGTTCAGCGTCTGGCGGCTTCGGGCGCGAAAGCGGTGTTCGGGCCGCGGTCGGGATCGAAGACCGCCGACATGCATATCCCCGATGGCCTGCCGGGGGGGCCGCTGCGCGATTTGATCGACGTGAGGGTGACACGGGTGGAAAGCCTGCCGGACTGGCAGGTGGAAACGGCGGCGATGGGCAACCGGCGCGTCACGCTGCGGCGCTGGCGCGAGACGGTGGAGACAGGGGACGGCGTGCTGGCGCGGTTCGAGGGGGGGTACCGCGAGGGCGCGCCCGCCGTGGTGGGCAATGACCGGGCGCGCTATCTGGCGGGGTTGCCGGATGCCGAGGGGCTGGGGCTGGTGCTGACGGATGCGCTGGACTGGGCCGGGGTGGCGCACCTGCCCGACCTGGGCGACCTGCGGCTGGCGCGACGGGGCGGCGTGACCTTTGCGTTCAACTTCGGACCCGAGGCGGTGCAGCTGGCGGCACCCGAGGGCGCGCGGTTCGTGCTGGGCGGGCCGGTTCTGGACCCGGCGGGAGTGGCGGCCTGGGTCTGAACGGGTGCGGTCATGGTAGGGTCTTCCACTTTCGGCCCGGCCGGTATCTGACTTCGGACAGTCCTTGCGAAATCGTTAACGCGGATCCACAAGTCTTTGACATTGCTGGATGCGCGGGAGCGTCCGAGCTCGGACGCCCCCCGTCCCGCAGCGGGTCAGACCAGCAGGCCCTCCAGGCTGAGACCAAGGATCGCGCCCAGGTCGGGCAAGGCGGGGCTGTTGGCCGCGAGGCCACCCAGGGCGAACTCGAAGCTGTCGGCGCCGACATCCCCGGCGGCCACCGCACCGAGCACCGCGTCCATGCTTGAAGCAAGGGCATCGTCGTCGACGATGGTTCCAAGCCCGCGCCCGTCCGACACTGTGACCCCATAGGGATTGGACAGCAGGACCGAGAAACCTTCGTTCCCCTCGGCCAGCGCATCGCCCGTAACGGCAATGCGGATCACCTTGGCGGTCTCGCCCGCCTTGAACGTCAGTCGACCTGAGTCCGCTTCGAAATCCGCCGCCGTCGCCGTCCCCGCCACCGTGCGCCAGTCCACCGTCACATCGGTGGTCGGGGCCTCGCTGAGGGTGACGTTGAAGCTGACGTAGCGCGTTTCATCGCCCGTGGAGCCGCCGGTCTCGATCAGGTCGTCTGCGATGGGCGTCAGGTGGGCCATCTTGTTCTCGTTCACCGAGATCCAGTCATCCTTGAGGATGCCGCCGGTGTCGCCCGAGTTGGGGTTCCAGGACCAGTAGGTCCAGCTGATGCCCTTGGTTCCGGCCGCGATGTCCGAGGTGCCGTCGTTGTCGAAATCGCCGCCGAGGTAGGCTGTCAGCGCGTCGAGCCATTGGGCGTCCTTGGTCGTGGCCAGCTTGGTGCCGAATTCGCCCACATAGACCGGCGCGATGCCCTCGCGGTAGATGTAGCCCCAGGCCTCGTCGAACACCTCGTCCAGGTTGTCGGGATAGGCCGGGTCGCTGAACCAGCTTTGGTCATAGACAGTCTGCGGGTAGTCGTGGGGCGAATAGACCAGCTTGTTGTCGAGGTTCAGGTCGATCGGCCGGTCACGGACCCCCATCAGGTTGCCGCCCCACCAGTAGTTGTCGCCCTTGTAGCTGCCGACGCCCTCGACAAAGATCAGCCAGTTGAAATTGACCGCCCCGATGGCATTGCCGGCGGTTTCCGCAGCCAGCGCCCAGTCATTTGCACCGCCGCCGCCCCAGGTGCCGTTGTAGGGTTCGTTGTGAAGGTCGGCGCCGATGACAGCGGTATTCGCCGCATAGCGCTGCGCCAGCATCTGCCAGTCGGCCACCCAGTCGGCCTGGCTGTGGGCGCTGTCGTACCAGAGCCCATTTTCCGAGGTGCCGTTTCCCGCGCTGCTGCGGTGGTGGTCGAGGATGATCTTCAGCCCGATCTCTTCGGCATAGGCCACGATCTTGTCCATGATCTGCAGGGCGGTCAGGCCCTGGAGATCTGGGTTCTTGCTGTAGTCGATCCCGCCCGGCGTGGCGGTGGAATGCAGCATGTCGCTGGAGAAGGGCAGACGGATGGTGTTGAACCCTTCGTCCACCATCTGTTTCATCATGTCCTGGTAGCTGCGGGTCCACAGCCCGTTCGGGTTCATGTTCGTGCCTTCGAAGCCGAACCAGTTCACCCCGGAGATCTGAACGGGATTGCCATCGGCATCGACGATCTGGTTGCCCGAGGTGCTGAGCCATCCGGTGGCGGCGGTGCCCTCGCGGATGCGACCGTCCGAGATGGAAACGGACGGCGCGCCGGGGCCGGCATCATCGTTGTTTACGATGATGCCACGGCCGGTTGCATCCTCGATCGTCGCGCCTTCGGCGTTTGACAGCAGGAGCCTGACGGATTCGTTGCGTTCCTGCACCGTGTCTCCGATGATCTTGATCCGGACGGATTGGGTTGTCTCGCCGGCGGCGAATGTCACGAGACCGCTCTGTCGGACGTAGTCAGAGCCGGCCACCGCGGTGCCGTCCGCTGTGCGGAACTGCACGGTCACGGCGTCTTCCGACGCGTCCGAGAGGGACAGGGAGAAGACCATCTCGGCCTGGCCTGCATCGCCTTCGACAAGGCGGGCGTCGGCCACGGTGATCCCCGGGAGATCAAGGATGGCATCGCCGTTGAGTTCGAGGCCGGTGACTTCGGTCGCGGTGCCGCTGGCCTGGAAGCCGAAACTCGTCTCTGCCCCGGCCGCGATGTTGGCGTTGTACGAGGCATTCTCGATCACGTAATGCGTGCCCACGTGGCTTGTGATCACGGCGTTCCAGATGTTGGTGATCGTGAAGGTGGCGTCGAACTCGACAGTCCAGCCAGTCAGCGGCAACGTGCCTGCGCCGACCGTCATGTCGGCGGTGAAGCCGGTCGACCACTGGTTCGCCAGAACGTAGTCCACCGTGCCGCTGGAAGCGGCGGCGCTCGCGGCCAGCAGCGTGGCGGCGGACCTGTCGTCGTCCGCGATGCGGCCCGCGCCCACGGAATCGGCCAGGACAGCGCCCTGGACGTTGCCGAGCTTGATGCGGAACGTCTCGACCGCCTCGGCAACGTCATCGCCGATCAGGCGGACCGAGATGGTCTTGACCGTCTCGCCGGGGGCGAAGCCGATGGTGCCTTGCCGCGCCACGTAATCCGAACCGGCCAGGGCCGTGACGTCCTGCGTGGCGAAATCGACTTGCACGGCGGTCTTGGCCGGTTCGGACAATGTGAGGGTGAAGCGCATCACCACGCTGCCATCATCGGCCTCGGTGGCCTGGGCATCGCTGATCGACAGGCTGGGCAGATCGTCGTTCAGGATCGTCGCTACGGCAACGCCATCGGCGATTGTCGCATTGGTGGGCGCGGTGAGGCGGACCCTGAACCGCTCGGTGGCCTCGATGGCGCTGTCGTCGGTGACCGGGATCATGATCATCGCCGAAGTCTGCCCCGGCGCGAAGGTCAGGGTGCCGCTGCCTGCGGTGTAGTCCGACCCCGCCTTGGCTGTGCCATCGACGGTGGAATAGCGCACGGTGATGGTCTCGGTCGAGGGCTTGGAGAGCATGACCATCAGGTGCATGTGGCCCATGCCATCCTCGCCCTCGGTCATCGTCATGTCTTCGATGGAAAGGCTTGGCAATTCGCCGGGGGTCGGATCGACATCGTTGTCGGTGATGGTCCCCGTGGCGGTTGCGGTTCCCGGGCGAGCCCCTTCGGCGGAGGACAGCATGACGGTGAAGGTTTCGGTCGGCTCGACGAGGGTGTCGTTCAGGACGGGAACGCGGATCACCGCGCGGGTCTGGCCTGCCCCGATGGTCAGGGTGCCGACCTGGGCCACATAGTCCGATCCACCATTCGCCAGGCCGTTCAGGGTGGTGTAGCTGACCGACACGTCATGGTCGGCAGCAAAGGAGAGGCTGACCACGAAGGTCAGGATGCTGCGGCCTGTGTCGCCCTCGACAAGGGTGGCGTCTGCAATGGACAGGACCGGCGTCGTGGCGGCGGCGGCGTCAAGCGCGGCCTGCCATTCCGCCCGGGCGTCGGGGGAAAGGGCCGTGATGTTCGACATGGTCAGTTCGGCCATGGCGACGCCGGTGAGCGTGTAGGTCTGCTTGTTGCCGACGATGGTGATGACGGTGGAGCCGCCGGACTCGGCCAGTTCGAACTCGGACGCCTTGAACCAGCCGAAATCCAGCGTATCGCCGGCGGGGTCGAAATCCAGCACGGTGTCGACGCCATAAAGCCAGGAGATCGTGAACACCTCTCCGGCGACACCTGTGGGCGGGTCGCCGGTGCCCACGCCTGTCGGCCAGTCATCGGTGCCGGCAACCGGCATGTCCTGCGGCACGATCCGGTCATCGGGGATGGTGCCCAGTCCCAGTTGCAGATGCACCCGGTCTTCTCGCACCTGGGAATAGTAGAACAGGAAGTTATCGGTGGAGAGTTCCGCCTTCGTCACACCCAGGAGGATGAGCGACTGCCCCGTTCCCGTGTTGGAGATGATGACACCGTCGGCGCCATCGGTCATGGTGATCTGCTCGCGCGAGCCGTAGTAGCGGAAGTCCACCACATCCGTCGCGGGATCGAAAGCCACGCGGTCGATGCGGCCGATTTCATGCGACCGCGCATAGACCGTATGGGCCGCTGGCGTGACGCCCTGCTCCCAGGCAAGCGCGCCGCTGAGGCTTTCGCGCAGATGGGCATTCTCGATCGGCAGGAAACTGTCCACCGTCAGTTGGCCAAGGGACACGCCCGTGATGATGATCGTGTCGCCCGTCCAGGGATTCATGAACCCGACACCCGTGCTTGTGTCGACGACGATGAAGTTGTGCACCGACACCCCGCCCAGGTCGAGTTTGTCATGCGCGGGGTCAAAGCCGGTTATGTCGGCGGCGGTTGTGTCCACGGCATAGATGGTTCCGCCGGTTGCGCTGGTGGCCATGTCGGTCTCCTCGGTCGTTGCAACCGGGAAATGAGCACGCACCGCCCGTGGCTCACTATGGGAGAGGTCCCGAAACTCGATGAAATCGGACCGAAAGTCGGTGGTTCCGGCAGGGTCTGGAGGTGGCTCGCGAGGTGCAGGGAACTTGCCGCCACGTCATCCGCCGCGCTGTGGCGGTATTCTCAGCGCGACGCAAGCAGGGCGCGCAGGCGCGAGCTGGCGGTGCGACCGATGGGCAGCGGGGCCTCCAGGCCATCCAGCGTGACGAGGGTGAGGTTGCGATCCTTCATGGCGATGCGCCTTACGCGCCGGGCGTTCAGGATGGTTGACCGGTCAAGGCGCTGGAACAAGGCCGGGGGCAGCGTCCGTTCGAAATGGCCAAGCGAGCGCAGGATCAGAAGGGTCGGCTGGCGCGAGATGAGCACCCGGCTGAAGTCGCCTTCGGCGACGACGGCGGCGATCTCTGCCGGATCGGCAAAGACGGTCCGGCTGGGGGTGCGCAGTTCGATCACCGGCGCTTCGGCAGAGGCGGACGGGGTGGGGTAGGTCGGGCTTGCCAGCAACCGTTCGATCCGCTGGAGCGTATCTTCCAAACGTTCAGGCAGGACTGGCTTTACCAGATAGTCCACGGCCTCGACCGAAAACGCCTTCACCGCGTAATGTGAATGCGCGGTCACAAAGACGACGACGGGTTGAGGGTCAAGTGCAGCAAGCAGATCGAACCCCGTGCCGCCCCGCAGCTGGACGTCGAGAAACACAACGTCGGGACGCTCTGACTGGATCATCCGGGCGGCCTGATCCAGCGTCTGGGCGGTGCCCACGACATCGACATCGCCACGCAGAGCGACCAGGCGACGCAGCGCAAGGATGGCATGAGGCTCGTCATCGACGATCACGGCGCGGAGCACGGCTCTCCCTCCAGGACCAGACTTGCCACAACATAGCCCTGCTCTTCCAACAGGGCGAAACGATGGCGTCCGGGGTAGTGCAGTTCAAGCCGACGTGCGACATTGGACAGCCCGATCCGCGACCCGTGCCGGGCTTGCGCGGGATCGAGGCTGCCGCGATTGCGGACGGTCACGGCCAGGGACGCGCCCGAGCGGCGCAGATCGACCTGGACCTCGGCGTTCGGGGCCGCAGTGCCGTGCTCTATGGCATTTTCGACAAGCGGTTGCAGCAGGAAGCTGGCGATGTGGCATCCCAGGGCATCGGAATCGACCTCGATAGCGGCGGTCAGGCGCTGTCCGAAGCGCAGTCTGTGAAGCGCGAGGTAGGCCTCCAGGCTTTCGACCTCGTCATTCACGGTGCTGACGAGGCGATCCACCCCTTCGAGGGCATGGCGCAGGAAGTGGGACAGGTCGATCAGGACAGCTTGCGCCGCCTTTGGATCGGACGCGATTTCCTGCGAGATGCCGTTGAGCGTGTTGACCAGGAAATGCGGGTTCAACTGCAGGCGCAGGCGCTGCAGGTCCAGGCGAAGCGCCGCTGCCTCGGCCTGCGCGGCGCGAAGTTCTTCCTGGCGGCGGGCGCGCTCGGCTGCGATCCAGAAGCAGATCAGGCTCCAGCCGCCGATGACCATGAAGTAGTAGAAGCCCGCAATCGCGGCATCCTCGGCCCCGGACCGGCCCGGCATCGGCCCGCCGAATCCGATCCGCAGGAGAAGGCTGGTGGCGACCAGCAGAAGGGCAGAGGCGAGCGAGAGGCCAAGGACCCAGGCGACAGCCACCGGGGTGAAGCGACCGGCGAAACCCTTTCGTTCGTAGATGGCCGCGACGAAGATGGCGAGGGCAAGCACCAGGGGTGTCAGTACCGCCGTCAGGGCAAGGGTGACCTTCAGGTCCTGGTAGACCGTGTAGCGTGTCACGAAATCCAGGACGGCGAAGAGCCCGCCCGCCATGATCTTCTGCCGCGCGCCGAAGACGGAGTCTCGCGGCGAGGCCACCCCACCGGGGGATTGCTTGGGGGAAAGGGCAACCCTGCGCATCTTCAAGGGCGTTGCCGTGAACCTGCGATCCGGATGCAGAACCTCACGGGCATTCCTCCCTGTCACACCTTGGTTTCCTGATAGGAAAGCGGCTTCTTCGAGACAAGTGACCTGGAGCCCGGTCGATCTGCAATGCGCCTCAGAACGCTGGTGTCACCGGCGAGAGCCCATCAAGCGGCTGGCTTTCTACCTTGCGCAACAATCCGATGACGTCGGCCACCATCTTTTCGGCGGTGAGGTGGCCCTTTTCAGCCGTGCCGAGGTGGGCCTCGCCCACCACGCCGGCCGGGTTGAGATCCGACGCGATCCAGGCGGCAGAAATGCCGCCGATGGGAGAGATCGCCGCAGTCTCGGCGCTGGAGCGGAAGTCCTGTGCCTGGGACATGTCCACCGTGTCGGGCCTGAAGGCCAGCAGCAGCGAGGTCTCGACATCGCCGCCGTGGATGCCGAACGTTGTCTCTTGCGGGGAATACAGGCCTTCGGGCAGTCCGTGCGCCCCCCAGCCCAGCTTGACCACATACATGCCGGCCCGGACCCGAAGCTCGCGCCCGACGATGGAAATCAGGTCCACGTTGCCGCCGTGGCTGTTCAGGATCACCAGCTTGCGCACCCCGGCACGGGCGACGGACAGGCCGATCTCGGTCCAGACCGCCAGAGCCGTCGGAGCGGTAAGGGTCAGGGTTCCGGGTGCCCAGAGATGCTCGTTCGACTTGCCGACCGCTTGGGTGGGCAGGATGCGCAGGTCAAGGTCATCAGGGCAGCGGGCGCGCAGCAGGTCCAGCAGCCCTTCATTGATGATGGTGTCGGTGCCCACTGGCAGATGCGGCCCATGCTGTTCGATGGCGGCTGTGGGCAGGATGGCGATGGTCTTCAACGGATCGACCGTCTTCCATTCCGGGGCGCGATAATCCTTCCAGTCAAGGCGGCGTGTCATGGGGCGGGCCTTTCAGGGCATTGGGCCGATCAAGCGATCCATCCGGGCTGCCACGCGCGCAAGTTGGCGGGCGCGGCTGTCGGGGGTCGAGGAATCCATCAGGTAGTGGGCGGCAAAGACCTTGCGCATGCGCCGGGTGCCAAGCCAGCCCACGCCCCGCATCAGCTGGCGCTTGCCGGGCGCGCCGACCAGGGCGGTCAGCCACCACGAGGCGCCGCAGGTGGTGAAGACGCCAAGGCGGGTGATGTGCCCGAGGCCGGGACGGATGGTGCTGTTCGTGGCATCGGGCATGAAGAAGGCGACGTCAGGCAGAAGCACGCGGTCCAGCCAGCCCTTCAACATCGCGGGAAGCCCGTACCACCAGGTCGGATAGACGAAGATCAGCGTGTCGCACCAGGCAATGTCGGCGCAATGATCCTGGACCGGGGCGCGGTTGGCCGGGCAGTCCAGATAGCCCTCGTGCTCGGTGGCGGTCAGAACGGGCTGGAAGCCTTCGGCGTACAGGTCGCGCAGGCGGACTTCGGCCCCCGCCTGGGTCAGCTTGTCCAGTATGACATCCCGCACACCTGAAGTGAAGCTGCCCGGCCGGGGATGGCAGTAGACGACCAGCGCCCGCATCAGAACGCCTCCATCTCGGACCTGACTTGGGACAGGAAGGCGGACGTCCGGTCTTTCGTGACGTTGTTCATGTCGTAGAGGGCAAGGTAGCGCGTCTTGCCGGCCTGGGCGATGCGGGACATCGTGCGCTTGACGATCCGGCGCGGCGGATCGCCCGCAAGGAAGCTGCGCAGCCGGGTGCCGCCGTAGGTCGTGATCGCGGCAAGCTTCTGGATGTTGGTCAGCGCGGGGGCGACGCGGCCTTCGCGCAGGTCGAAGCTGACGCCGGGCAGGAACACACGGTCGAAATACCCCTTCAGGATCGCCGGAAAGCCGTAGTTCCAGACCGGGAACACCAGCACCAGCGCATCGGCTGCGCGCAGACGGTCGACGTAGCCATGAACAGGGGCGATGTTGCGCGTTGTGTCGTGATACAGGCGCCGCTCTTCGGCCGAGAGCACGGGATTGAAGCCTTCGGCATAAAGGTCGCAGTCATCCACCTGCCAGCCGCGCGCCGTCAGGGTTTCGACCGTGGTGCGGTGCAGCGCCGCGGAAAAGCTGTCGTCCAGCGGATGGGCAAAGAGGACGAGCGCCCGGCTCATTCTGCCGCCTTCCGAAGCCCCGGCCACGCATACATCCGGTCATAAGCCCAATCGGGATCATCCCAGGCGATCATCTTGCCGGGGTTCAAGAGACCCTTGGGATCGGCCTCGCGCTTGAATTCCAGCTGGCGCAGGTCGACCGTCTGGCGACCGCCCTCTTCCAGCGTGTAGCGGTGGGGGTTGAAGATCAGCGCGCCCATTTCCTCGTGCTGGCGGATGATTTCGTCAAGCCGGTCCTCCGTCGTGAACTTCACCAGCGACAGCCCGCCCATGGCCACGCGCCCGCCGGACCGCGTCACTTCGACATGCTGCAGCACCTCGGGGGAGAAGCGGGCGCGCACCTCCTCGACCAGCGGCAAGGGATCGTCGCTGCCATAGCCAACCTGAAGATAGGTGATCGACGTGTCCACCTTCATGGCGCGCAACGTGGTGTGGTTCCAGCAGTATTCGAAAATCTGGCCTGGCTCGCGGTCCCACTTTGTGCTGTCGGAGCGATAGATGATCTGCGCCGGGTGGCGGGCAAGGAAGGTCAGGAAGCCCCCCATCGCGTGCGGCGCGACCATCAGCGCCACAACCGCCTGCCCTGTCCCGACATGGGGCGCGACCCGCTGGAAATAGTCCTGGGCGATCGGGGCTTCGAAGACGGTGGCGAGCTTGATGAGGATGCCGTCCTCGGCGGCCAGGTCATAGGCCATGCGGTTGGCCGCTGCGAAATCGTCCAGCGTCACGAAGATCTGCACCCAGTCATAGGCCGGGGCCAGCGGCATCTCCAGCTCGGTGATGATGCCGTTCGTGCCGTAGGCGTGGCTGATGCGGTGGATTTCCTCGCCGGTGAAGTCCAGCACGCGCGGCTCGGCCTCCATCGTCACGACGCGCAGGCGGATGATGTTGCCAAGATCACGCAAGCCACCCCACCGGACCGAGCCGACCCCGCCCGATCCGCCGGCCACAAAGCCGCCGATGGTCGCCGTGGCCCAGGTCGAGGAATACATGCGCAGTTCCTGATGCGGCGCGCAGGCTTCGTCGATGTCCTTCAGCAGCGCGCCGGGTTCCACGATCACGCGGCCGGGCTGGATGTCCTTGATCCGGTTCATCTTGTGCAGGTGCATCACGCAGCCCCCCGCAAGGGGCATCGCCTGGCCATAGTTTCCGGTGCCGGTGCCGCGCGTCGTGACCGGCACGTCATGGGCATGGCAGACCTTCAGCACCTCGATCACCTCTGCCTCGGTCCGCGGCGTCACGACGAAATCGGCCGTCACATGGTCCAGCCGCGCCTTCAGGACGGGCGAGTACCAGAAGAAATCCCGGCTCTTTGCCTTGATCGAGGCTGGGTTGACGTCGAGATCCAGGTGGGAAAGGGCGGCCTTGGCGGCATCTAGGTTCATGTCTGGCTCCGGTCGGGCGTGTCAGGCCCGCATCAGGGGGTCGAGTTCCGCGTAATCGGGCAGGGTCCGGTCGATGGCACGCCCTGCCCGCAACACGATACGGTCCGCTTGCGGGCGGGCGAAAAGCTCGGTCCAGCTTCGCGCCTTGCAGATCACAAGATCGGCCGGTGCGCCGGGCGCGAAGGACGGCTGCGCGAACCCGCAGGCCAGGGCGGGGTTGACGCTGAATGCCAGAGGCCAGTCCGGCCCGGAATGATCCAGGTGGCCGATCCGGGTTGCCTCGCGCATCACTTCGATCATGTCCATGTCGCCATAGGCATAGAAGGGATCGCGGGTGTTGTCCGAGGCGAAGGAGACCCGGATGCCCCGTGCCTGCATCTCGTGCACCAGCGTGATGCCGCGAAAGCGCGGGGTGCGGGCGGCGTGCCGGTCCTGCAGATACAGGTTGCACATCGGCAGGCTGACCACGTTGATGCCCGCCTTTGCCACCAGGTCCAGCGTTTCCAGCGCCTCGTGCTCGGGCATGGTGGACAGCGAACACAGGTGGCCCACCGTCACCGGGGCGTCGAAGCTGCGGTCAATCACGGTCTGGGCCAGGACCTTCAGCGTGTTGCAGGTCGGGTCCAGCGTCTCGTCCACATGGAAATCGGCGTCCAGCCCGTGCTTGATCGCCAGGTCGAAGAAGGCGTCAAGATATGCCTGAAGACCGGGCACCTTGTAGGTCACCATGCCCAGCACTCCGCCCGAGGCGGCGGTGATCCGGGCGGTCTCTTCGAAGGCGGGCGTGCCCACGCTTTCGCAGCCGACCAGGCAGGACGCCTGCAGGTCGACCCGCCCGGCCCAATCGGCCCGCACTTCGCGGAACACGCCCCAGGAAATCGCGTCCTGCGGCGGGATGCTGTCCAGATGCGTGCGGATGGCCGAGGTTCCATGGGCCAAGGCGCAGCGCAGCGAGAACTCCATCCGCGCGCGCACATCCTCGGCGGACCACGACGCCTCGCGGTCGCCGCCCACGGCCGTCAGCGCGCCGGCAAAGCTGCCATCGGGGTTCGGCGTGCGGGGCCAGATATGGCCCTTGTCCAGATGTGTGTGCATGTCGGTGAAGGTCGGAAAGACCATTGCGCGGCCCATGTCCACCGCAGGCGCCGCCGGATCATCCGCCACGATCCGCCCGCCCTCGATGGTCAGCGCCAGCGGCACAAGGTCCCCCTGCTGTCCCAGCAGGCAGGCGGGGGCGGTCATGTTGGCCAGCCGCAGGCGCGGCAGGTCGGGAAGGGTCCGGAAATCCATCATGACTCTCGCTTCAAGGCGCTTTCGTGCCATTTGCGGAGGAGAAGGTGATTCAGCAGGGCCGTCGCCATGAAGATCACCACGCCCATCAGCGCGATCAGCAACAGCGCCGCATACATGCGGGGAATGTTCAGACGGTAGCCCGCTTCGAGGATGCGGAAGGCCAGACCCGACCCGATTCCGCCGGTGCCAGCAACATATTCAGCCACAACGGCGCCGATCAGGCTGAGGCCCCCTGCAATGCGCAGGCCACCCAGGAAATAGGGCAGCGCCGAAGGCAGTTGCAGAAAGCGCAGGCGCTGCCAGCGTGTGGCGCGATAGATCGTCATCAGGTCGCGCAGGTTGTGATCGGCCGACTTCAGGCCAAGCGTCGTGTTGGCAAGGATCGGGAAGAACGCCACGATCCAGGCGCACAGAAGAAGCGCCACATAGCGGTTCTCGACATAGATGAAAATCAGCGGCGCCACCGAGACAATGGGCGTGACCTGCAAGATCACCGCAAAGGGAAAGAAGGACATCTCCGCATAGCGGCTTTGGGTGAAGAGGATCGCCAGAAGCACGCCGCCCGTCACCGCGACGGCCAACGCCGCCAGCGTGATCTGCAAGGTCACCAGCATGGCCGGGAACAGAAGCGACCAGTCGGCGATCAGTGTCTGCACCACCAGGCCGGGGGTGGGCAGGATATATTTGGGAATGTCGTTCAGCACCACCAGCCGGTCCCAGCCGTAGATGGCAAGGACCATGACAAGGACGGGCAGAAGCCATTTGGCAACCGCCTCGGTCCGGCGCGCGCGGGCAAAGCGGGCCTCCTCTTCGTCGTACAACTCGGCCGGCTCGGCCAGAGGAAGGGGGCGGTTTTCGGCCATGGTCACGTGGCTGCCTCCAGCTCGGTATTGCCCATGGCGGCCATCAGTGCGTCCGAGGTGGCGCGCGCGATGGCGCCGTATTCGGCAGAGGTCCGGAACGACGTGTCGCGGGGATAGGGCGTGTCGACGGTGAATTCGCTCACCACCCGTCCGGGCCGCGGGGCCATGACAAGGATGCGGTCAGACAGGAAGACGGACTCGAAGACCGAATGGGTCACGAAGATCACGGTGCAGCCCGTGGCGGCCTTCAGCCCCAGAAGATCGTTGTTCAGCTTCTGCCGCGTGATCTCGTCCAGCGCGGCGAAGGGTTCGTCCATGAGGATGAGGCGAGGGTTCGTCACCAGCGCCCGCGCGATGGACACGCGCATTTTCATGCCGCCCGACAGCTCGCGCGGATAGGCCCCGGCAAAGCGGTCCAGACCGACCAGGTGCAGCACCTCGTCGATGCGGGCGCGGACCGAGGCGAGGGACTGGCCGCGCAGCCGGAAGGGCAGGAAGACATTGTCCATCACGGTGGCCCAGGGCATGAGCGTGGGCTCCTGGAACACCACGCCCAGGTCGTCGGGGCTTTGCCCGCCTTCCCAGGTGATGCGCCCCGAGGTCGGGCGCATTAGCCCGGCGATCAGGCGCAAAGCGGTGGACTTGCCGCACCCCGAGGGACCCAAGAGCGAGATGAAATCGCCCTCGTTCACCGACAGGGACATGCCGCGCAGGGCGGCGACCTTGCCGTTGAACGATTTGCCGACCTCCTGCATCTGCAGGATGCGGGGGCGCTGGCCAAGGGGAAGCGTATCGCGGTGCAGCATCGGGGTCATCCGCATGAATGGGGGCCGCGTCGAGGGCGGCCCCCATCCAGATGGGGCATCACTTCTTGAGGTCCATGCCGACCTTCTGGTTCACGAAGGCCAGGGTGTAGGATTGCTTGATGTCGATGCCATCCGGGATCACGCCCGCCGCGACCATCTTGGCGTAGAAGTCGGCCATCCGCTCGTCTGTCATCGCGCCGACGCCAAGGGTCTCTGTATCGCCGGAATCCACGATGCCGTCCTCCTTCATCTTCTCGATGGCGAAGGCGATGGACTCGTCCGACATGTCGGGGTTGTCCTTCTTGATCATGGCGTTGGCGGCCGCGTTGTCGCCGTAGAGGTAGGTGTACCAGCCCTTGATCGAGCCATCGACGAAGCATTTCACCACGTCCGGCTTGTTGGCGATTGTGTCGGCCAGCGTCTGGATGGTGGTCGAATAGCTGGTGTATCCATTGTCGGCCAAGAGCCAGAGATCGGGCTTCCACCCCGCCTCCTTTTCCACCGAGAAGGGCTCGGAGGTGACATACCCCTGCATCCCTGACTGCTCATCGGCAATGAAGGGCGCCGAGTTGAAGGTGTAGACGGCGCGCTGTTCGGCGGTAAAGCCGATGGACATCATCCACATGTAGAAGCCGGAATAGCCGCCGTCCGAGATGAACAGCTTCAGCTTCTTGAGATCGTCGAAGCTTTTCGCCACGCCCGGATGGGTAAGGATGACCTGCGGATCCTTCTGGAACATCGCCGCGACATTCACGAGCGGCAGGCCCTGCTGCACAGCAAAGAAGCCATCCAGCGTACCGCCCATGTAGAAGTCGATGTTCCCAGCCAGCAACTGGGCCTGGTTGTTCACGGAAGGCCCGCCGGGAACGATGGTCACATCCAGCCCGCAGGCGGCATAGGTGCCGTCCGCGACGGCCTGGTAGAAGCCGCCGTGTTCGGCCTGGGCTACCCAGTTCGTCCCGTAGGTGACCTTGACGTTTTCGGCCAGGGCCGGGCTGCAAATGGTGACGATGGCCGTAACAAGCGAGAGAGAGAGTCGTCTGGACATCCGAAACCTCGTTGATTCTGCGCATTGATACTCGGGCCAAACCGTCGCCCTGGAACGCGCCGGTCGCCATCGGACCGATGCTTTGTCGAACCTTGCGGCGTTTCGGGGGCAGGCGCGGAAAATCTGCCCTGTTTCCGGGCATTGCGAGAAACGGCCCGACCTCGCCCATTCAGGTCGCCGGGTCTGGTGCTAGGCTGACGCCAACGTAAGGAGCGAGCGATGACCGAAGACCGGATGCCGGGGTTCCCTGTTCCGCAAAGTCTGACCCCTTCCACCTTGCCGCCACCCTTTGCGCGATATGCCCATGGCGTTGCCGTCCCTCACCGGTGCCGGTGGGTTTTGACGTCGGGCCAGCTTGGCGTGATGGCTGATGGCACGATCCCGGAGGGAGCCCTCGCCCAGGCGCGCCTTTGCTTTGCCCATTGCGAAGCGATCCTTGCTGCGGCGGAGATGACCCCCGCCGACGTCGTCCGCATCAATGCCTTCGTGACCGACCGGGCCCATATGGCCGGCTACATGGCGGCGCGCGACGAATGGCTCTCTGCCGCCGACCGCCTGCCGGCTTCGACCCTCGTGATCGTGTCCGGCTTCACGCGACCGGAGTTTGTGGTCGAAGTCGAAGTGACCGCCGCACGGGCCTGATACGCGGACGGCTGCAAAGACAGGATTGCAGGGCCGGGACACAGGCCGCGCCGAAGCGCGCCCATCATGCGACGCGGCACCCTGCAACCCAGGTTCCGCGCAGTTGCGCCGTGGGCCCCAGACGACGCAGGCGCACCAGATCGGCGCGCAGGCCCGTCTGGATGCGGCCGCGGTCGGCCAGGCCGGCCGCACGCGCAGGATGGGCAGTGACAGAGGCGATGCCGCGGGCCATGTCGCCCCACAGATCGCCCAGCATCAGTGCCCCCGTCAGAAGCGCGGCAGGAACATAGTCCGATGACAGGATGTCCAGCGTGCCCTCGCGCGCCAGGTTCGCCGCAGCGACATTGCCGGAATGAGAGCCGCCACGGATCAGGTTGGGCGCCCCCATCATCACGAGGATCCCAAGGTCGTGGCAAGCCCGGGCAGCTTCCGGCGTGGTAGGGAACTCGGCGAAGCGCACGCCCTGGGCGGCGGATTTCTCCACCTGGTCCTCGGTCGTGTCGTCGTGGCTGGCCAGTACGGCGCCGCAGCGCGCCGCGGCGGCCAGCGTTGCCGCCTCGTGCGCGGCACGGAAACGCTCGCCCATCTCGCGCTGCTCAGCGAGGAATTCGATGAAGGCATCGTCCGACATGCCGTGTTTGCCCTGCATGTAGACGCGCAGTTGCGTGATGTCGCGGAACTGGCGCTGGCCGGGCGTGTGGTCCATCAGGCTGATGATGCCAACGCCGTCTTCGGACGTGAACTGCGCCAGTTCTTCGGCCAATGTCTCTGAACATATCTCGGCACGAAGATGCAGGCGGTGGCTGATGCGCAGCACGCCCTGGGCGGTGAGACCGAGGATTTCGTGTGCGACGGCGCGGGCATATTCGGCCAGCTTGCCGCGAGGCGCAGTCACGACCGAGCCCACTCGCAAGGCGTCGAAGACGGTTGTGATGCCGGTTCCGGCAAGTTCGGCATCATGGGCGAGAATGGCGGCAGCATGGGGCCAGTCCACGCCGGGGCGCGGCTGGATATGGCGCTCCAGGTTGTCGGTGTGCAGTTCCACCAGACCGGGAATGACCAGGTCGCCGTCGCAATCAACGGCACCGGGCGGGACGCCAGCGCCGGGCGCGATGTCGGCGATGGTCCCGTCACGGACAAGCACCGCGCCACGCAGCACCCCATCGGGCAGCACCAGGTCAGCATTGGCAAGGATGGTGTCGGTCATGGCGCAGAGGTCTCCTATAGGGCGCGGGCCTCTGCCAGCGCGGCCAGGAAGCGGGCGATCCCGACTTCGCGGCTCGTGTCGTTCACGATGCGCCAGATGCGCGGTCCGGCCGGCAGGTCTGGCACCTGCCGCGCCAAGCGGGCGCGCCGATCCTCGGCCGCCTCGCGGCCACGGGCGGCGATCCGTGCGGCCAGAACAGGCTCGGGCGCGGTGACCATCAGCACCGCAAGGCCCGGAAACCGGGCCAGCGCCTGCGGCAAGGCTGCACGCGAACCGTTGAAAATCACATCGCGGCCAAGCGCCATCCCCGCGAACTCGGCTTCGGGAATGCCATAGTCAAGCCCATGGGCCTGCCAGGACAGTGCAAACTCGCCCGCGGCCTGCCGCACTGCGAAATCCGCAGCCCGCGCGGCCTCTGACGGCTCGTCGCCCGGCACGGGCTTTCGCGTCACCACGCGCCGCGCCCAGTACAGGCATGGATCTGCCGCCACCGCCCCTGCGATCAATGTGTCCTTGCCGGCCCCCGATGGCCCGACCACGGCGAAGACCCTCCCCGTCATGCCGCCTTCCCGGGCGTGAATCCGGTCACATCCACCAGACGGTCGCAGACCCGCGCCCGCGCCGCCTCGTCATGGAAGATGCCCAGGATGGCGGTGCCACGCTTCTTGGCCTCTTCGATCAACCCCAGCACCACCTCGCGGTTGCCGGCGTCCAGGCTGGCGGTCGGCTCGTCCAGCAGAAGCACCGGCCAGGCATGGGCGAAGCCCCGGGCGATGTTCACCCGCTGCTGCTCGCCGCCAGAGAATGTGGTGGGCGAAAGGCCCCAGAGCCGCTGCGGAATGTTCAGCCGCGCCAAGAGTTCGGCCGCCCGCTCGCGCGCCGCTTCGGCCGGGTGATTCAGCGCCAGGAGCGGCTCGGCCACCACGTCCAGTGTCGGCACGCGCGGCACGACCCGCAGAAACTGACTGACATAGCCAAGCGTCGCACGGCGCAGGCCCACGATGACACGCGGGTCGGCGCCCACCACTTCGATGCCCGCCACGCGGATCGACCCGGCGCCGGCCAGGTAATTGCCCCAGATCATCCGCATGAGCGTTGACTTGCCTGCGCCCGAGGCGCCGGTCAGCCCCACACATTCGCCTGGGGCAACCGTCAGCGCCGCGCCGCGCATCACCGGAATCACCGTGCCGCCCTGGGTATGCAGCGTGAAGTCCTTCGACAGGTCGGAAACGCGGATCATGGCTCAGACCTGCAGCACGGAAGAGACGAGAAGCTGGGTGTAGGGATGCTGGGGATCGTCCAGCACCTGGTCGGTCAGCCCCTGCTCCACCACATGCCCGCCCTTCATCACCATGAGCCGGTCCGCCAGCAGCCGCACCACGGCCAGGTCATGCGTGACGATGATGGCGGAAAGGCCCATCTGACGCACCAGCCCGCGCAACAGGTCCAGGAGCCGCGCCTGCACGCTGACATCCAGACCCCCAGTGGGTTCGTCCATGAACACCAGCCGCGGCCCGGTCACCAGGTTGCGCGCGATCTGAAGCCGCTGCTGCATTCCGCCCGAAAATGCACGGGGCCGGTCGTCGATGCGGTCGGGCGCGATCTCTACCCGAGCGAGCCAATCCAGCGCCTGCCCGCGGATATCGCCATAGTGCCGGGCACCCACGGCCATCAGGCGCTCGCCCACGTTGCCGCCCGCACTCACGTCCATGCGCAACCCGTCGCGAGGGTTCTGGTGGACGAAGGCCCAGTCGGTGCGCATCAGCCGGCGCCGCTCGGCCTCGGTAAGCTTCAGCGTGTCGCGCGGGCCTTCGCTTGTCTCGAACACCACCTGGCCCTCCTCGGGCCGAAGGTGTCCAGCCAGCGAGGCAAGGAGCGTGGACTTGCCCGATCCGCTTTCGCCAACGATCCCCAACACCTCGCCGGGCCAAAGGTCAAAGCTGACACCGGTGCAGCCGACCCGATGGCCGTAGCGCTTTTCCAGGCCCCGGACAGACAGGAGCGGGCGATCCTCCAAAGCGGGGGTTTCCTGCGAGGACCTTCTCCCCAACTCAACCGACGGGCTCATGACTGCGCCGCCTGTTCGAGGTCGGTTCCCTCTTCTCGAGGGGATGAGGATCGGGATTGCGTGGCATCGTCCGTCGGGCCGAAACCCTGTTCCACCCGGCCTCGGCAATAATCCGTATCGGAACAGACGAACATTCGACCGCCCAGGTCGTCAGTGATCACCTCGTCAAGATAACTGCCGGTGGCGCCACACAGGGCACAGGCGTGATCCGCCTTCGACGCCACGAAAGGATGATCGTCGAAATCAAGGCTCACCACGTCGCTATAGGGCGGCACAGCATAGATGCGCTGTTCGCGCCCCGCACCGAACAACAGGATCGCCGGGTTGTCCGAAAGCTTCGGGTTGTCGAACTTCGGGATGGGTGAGGGATCCATGACATAGCGCCCCTCGACCTTCACCGGATAATCGTAAGAAGTTGCGATCTGTCCGTGCCGGGCAATGTCCTCGTACAGCTTTACCTGCATCAGCCCGTATTCCTCCAGCTCGTGCATTCGCCGCGTCTCGGTTTCGCGTGGTTCCAGAAAGCGCAGCGGTTCCGGGATCGGCACCTGGAACACCAGGATCTGATCCTCGGTCAGCTGTTCCTCCGGGATGCGGTGGCGGGTCTGGATCACCGTCGCCTCGGCGGTGCGCTCGGTCGTGGCCACGCCTGCGGTGCGCTGGAAGAACCGGCGGATCGACACGGCGTTGGTCGTGTCGTCCGCGCCCTGGTCGATGACCTTGAGCCGGTCCTCGGGCACAAGGCAAGCCGCCGTTACCTGCACACCGCCCGTGCCCCAGCCGTAGGGCATCGGCATCTCGCGGCTGGCAAAGGGCACCTGATAGCCGGGGATCGCCACCGCCTTCAGAATGGCGCGCCGGATCATCCGCTTGGTGTCCTCGTCGAGGTAGGCGAAATTGTAGGCGTCCCCGGTCATTCCGCCGCCTCCTGCCCCGCCATCGCCTCGGCCCGCAGCTTGCGGATCAGTTCCAGTTCGGCCTGGAAGTCGACGTAGTGCGGCAGCTTGATGTGCTCCAGAAAACCTGTGGCCTGCACGTTGTCGGCATGAGAGAGGACGAATTCCTCGTCCTGGGCCGGAGCGCCCAAGTATTCCTCGCCAAGTTCCTGCCAGCGCAGGGCCCGGTCCACCAGGCTGACCGCCAGCGCCTTGCGTTCGGATTGGCCGAAAGCCAGCCCATAGCCGCGGGTGAACTGCGCCGGCTCGGTGGCCGAGCCCTTGAACTGGTTCACCGTCTCGCATTCGGTGACCTCGATCGCGCCGATCTCGACCGCGAAGCCAAGCTCGGGGAGGTCGAATTCGACCGCGACCAGGCCGATCCGCAGTTCTCCGACAAAGGCATGCGTCCGGCCATAGCCACGCTGCGTGGAATAGGCGAGCGATAGCAGGAACCCCTCGTCGCCCCGTGCCAGGGCCTGCAACCGCAGCGCACGGTCGGCAGGTAGCTCCAGAGGTTCGCGGGTCAGGTCGGCCGGTTCCGCGGACCCGGCCGGCGCAGGCTCGATCAGCCCGTCTCGGTCCAGAAGACCCATGACATGCGGCACCGGTTCAGGCCGCGCTTCGGCCTGCGCGGCGCTTGGCGGGGCCTCACCTTCGGCGGCCAGCGCAAAATCCAGCAGCCGATGGGTGTAGTCGAACGTCGGCCCCAGGATCTGGCCGCCCGGAAGATCCTTGAACGTGGCCGAAACACGACGCGCAATCTCCATCCGCGCGGTGTCCACTGGGCGCGACGCACCAAGGCGGGGCAGCGTGGTGCGATAGGCCCGGATCAGGAAGATCGCCTCAATCAGGTCGCCCCGCGCCTGCTTGATCGCCAGTGCCGCCAGATCGGGATCGTAGAGCGACCCCTCGGCCATGACCCGGTTGACCGCCAAAGCCATTTGCTCGCGGATCTGCGCTACAGACAGTTCCGATACCGAGGCGTCGCCGCGCCGTGCCTCTGCCAGCCAGGCATGGGCATTCTCGATGGCCCGCTCGCCGCCCTTCACCGCCACATACATCAGGCCGCCTCCACACGGGTGGACCGGGGCAAGGCCGCGACGCGGGAGCCGCAGGTCAGGATGCAGTCGAAGCCCAACGGGAACAGCGCGCGGTTGGCCTGGAAGGCCGCCGCCTCGGGCAGTGACAGCCGGGCCGTGTCGCGGATGCCGGGGCCGGCCAGGCGCGGGCCTTCGGAATCCAGACGGTCTGTCTCGATGATCAGCGTCGCCGAACGGTCGGGGTAGTCAGGCTGGCCGATGCGGAACCGGGTCACGGGCTGCAGATCGGGCCATCGGCCCAGGGCCAGCACCGCCTGCTCGGCCCCGCAAAGCGGCGCACCGGTATGGAAGGTCAGCCAGGCGCGCAGATCGGCGGTGTCATGCGAGGGGGCGAGGTGGAGGGGTGTCGTCGGATCGGCGAGCACCAGAAGCACCGCCGCCGCCGCGGGCGAGAGCGGGGCGGGGGGTGACAGACGGGGCAGTTCCTCGATGCGACCGGGCCGGGCCATCGCCTGCAGCACGGCGCGGAAAGCCAAGGCCGACTGGCGCGGCGGATCGGTGAAGCCGCCGTCAAGGGCAAGTGTCATTCGTCCTCTCCCCGGACCATCGTGAAGAACTCCACCCTGGTGGCCGCTGCGCGGCGGGCGAGGGCGTCACGCCGGTCTGCCTCGACCCGGGAGAGGGGGCGCAGGACGGAGCCTTCGAAGGCTTCCGCCCCGGCGGTCTGCATCAGCGCGTCCAGGACGGCGGCGTGGTGGGCGTGGGTCTTGTCGCGGCCCTGCACCACGGCGTGGCCGACGATCCCATCCGCCAGCCGGACCGTGCAGCGGGTCACGGTCATCTCGCCCAGATTGAACGGCCCGCCGGTGCCGCCGATACGGCCGCGCACCAGGACGGTGCCGATCTCGGGGCCGCGCAGCAGGTGGTGGTCGGGAAGATCGGCGGGCATCAGGCGCGCCAGATCTTCGGGCCGGGCACGGGCAAGCAGGCCCATCCAGGCGCGGCGGTCGGTCAGCAGGGCATGGTCGGTCATGCCGGTCTCGTGCCCCAGGCGGGCAACAGATGGGTGACGGAAGGGCGAAGCTTTCGTGATGATCAGCCGCCGTGGGCGTCGAGGAAAGCTTCGGCGGGCAGGCGGCGGAAATCCTCCAGCGCGGCACGGAGGCGGTCGTGGGGCCAGTCCCACCAGGCGAGCGCCAGGAGGCGGTCTGCGATGGCCTCGGGGAAGCGGGCGCGCAGTGGCCGGGCGGGGTTGCCGGCGACGATCAGGAAGGGGGCCACGTCCTTGGTGACCACGGCACCGGAAGCCACCACGGCGCCGGCGCCCACGGTCACCTCGGGCTTCACGATGGCGCCGTGGCCGATCCAGCAGTCGGGGCCCAGCACGGTGCGGCGGGCGTGGCGGGCGGCGAAGAAGGCCTCGTCGTCGGGGGTGTCGTCCCAGTAGGAGGCCGAGCGGTAGTGGAAATGGTGGAGGGCGGCGGAGGTGAGGGGGTGGTCGGTGGGGCCGATGCGGGTGAGGGCCGCGATGTTGGAGAAGGCCCCGACCGAGGTGTTGGCGATGTCGGCCAGCCGGTCGCAATAGGCATAGGCCCCGAAGCTGGAGTTCTGGATGCGGGAGCCGGCCCCCACCTCGCACCAGGGGCCGAAGGTCGAGGCCACGACCTCGGCGCCGGGGTGGAGGAAAGGGGTGTCGGGCGAGAGGCGGGGCATGGGGTGTTCCGGGTGTCCGAGCTCGGACGCCTGGTCCGAGTCAATGATTTCAGTAGGTTGTGCGGGCAGATTAACTTGGACTTAACGATTGCCCGCGCAGAAGCGTTTTCCGGGAGGGCTTGCGCGACGGGAGAACCGAGGCGCCCCCCGGGCAATGCCTCCCGTCAATGGCCCCCGGCATGGCCGCCCTCGGGGTTGCCCTTGATCAACCGCCGGCGCAGCCAGCCCGAGAGGCTGTCCATCACCATGACCATCAGCACGATCAGGGTGATGTAGTAGGCCACTTCCTCCCAATCCTTCTGGGTGATGATGGCCTGCGTCAGCAGAAGACCGATGCCGCCGCCGACGATGGCGCCAATGACGGTGGCCGAGCGCACGTTGGATTCGAAGGCGTAAAGCACCTGCGACATCAGGATCGGCACGATCTGCGGAATCACCCCGAAGCGGGCGCGCTGCAGGGCGTTGGCCCCGGTGGAGCGGATGCCTTCCACCTGCTTTTCGTCGATGTTCTCGAGCGCCTCGGAGAAGGTCTTGCCGAAGCCGCCCATGTCGGTGACGAGCATGGCCAGGGCGCCGGTCAAAGGGCCGGGGCCGAAGGCGCGGCTGAGAAGGATGGTGAAGATCAGCGCGTCCACGCCGCGGACGAAATCGAAGAGCCGCCGGATGCCGAAGCGCAGCACGCGCGAGGGCGTGGTGTTGGCCGCGGCGAAGAAGGCCAGCGGCAGCGCCACCAGCGCCCCGGCGAATGTGCCGAGGAAGGCCATCAGGATGGTCTCGAAGATCGCCCCCGCCACATCGGCATGGTGCCACATCTTGTTGCCCCAGACCGCATTGGCCATGAGTTCCAGGTTCGAGCGCACTGGGTCGATGCGCGGCTCCCACAGGGCGAGGGCCGCCAGTTCGGCCGGGGACTTGCCGTGGAACGGGCTGTCGAGGGTAAAGAAGAACAGCTCCCACCCCGGTTGGTAGCGGAAGGTTTCCACCTTGGACCGCGAATAGGAGAAGCGCCCTGCCGAGGTGGTGACGGAAATCCGGTTGTCGGAGACGCTGATCCAGTCGGGCAACGGTTCAGGCGCGGTCAGGACCGGGCGGCCACCCTCTTCGGTGATCTCGATGGCGCCATAGCCCGGCACGTCATAGCGGGCGCCGCCGGGGAAATAGGTGACGACATGGCCCTGACCGAGGTCGATGGTGGCGACATCGCCCTGCACCGTGACCCAGTCGGGCAACTGACCGGGGGCATAGGTGCCCTTGGCCTCGCCCTCGATGGCGACAGTGAGCTTGTCCGACCGGTTGTCGCGCGTGACATGGGTCTTGTAGGACCAGAAGTCCGACAGCAGCACCTGCGCATTGTCCCACCGCGCGCGCTGCGCGAGGCTGGCGACATCGAAGGCCACGAAGGCATAGGCGAGGTAGGCGAGGATCGCCACCGGAACGGCCAGTGCCAGAAGCCGGGTGCGGCGGAAGCGGGCGGTGACATCGGCAACCAGTGCGGCGTCAGCCATGATGCGCCCCCTTCACGATGCGCTGGCGCAGCGCGCCCGAAATCTGGTCGATGACTACGATGGTCAGGAACAGGAGCAGGAAGATCGCCGCGACCTCGTCATAGCGGCCCTGTCCCCATTGCATCGCGATCTTGAGGTCGTGGCCGATGCCGCCTTCGCCCACGAAACCGAGGATGGCCGAGGCGCGGACCGAGATTTCCAGGCGCAAAAGCGTGTAGCTGAGCCAGTTGGGCGCGACCTGCGGGATGACCCCCAGCCACATGCGCTGACCCCAGGTGGCGCCGACCGAAGCCAGCCCCTCGACCGGCTTGCGGTCGGCGTTTTCGGCCGCTTCGGAGAAGAGCTTGCCAAGCGCGCCGGCGATGTGGATGGCGATGGCGATGACGGCGGGCACCGGACCGCCGCCCAGGATGTAGATCAGCACCAGCGCGATGACGATTTCCGGAATGGCGCGGCAGATGTCCATGAGCCGGCGGAACGGCCAGACCAGCCGCGGCCAGGGCGCAAGGCCGGTGGTAGAGAGAAGCGCCAGGAGGGCCCCGGCCAGGCTGCCGATCAGCGTGGCGACCAGCGCGATGTTCACGGTTTCCACCAGAGAGGGCAGAAATTGCCACAGGAGACCGGGCAGGTTGGCGCGGTCGCGCCAGGCTTCGGAAAAAAGCTCGGCCGGGAAGGCGCCCAGCATCGGCAGCCCTTCCCAGAAGCCGCCGGCGTTGCGCGCATCGGCCAGGCGGAAGCCCGAGACCATGAGCGCAAGGAAGATCACCAGAAGGATGGCGCCATAGAGCCGGCGCCGGCGCACCAGCGCCATATAGGCGCCGTGGCGGCTGGACGGGTCGGGGCGCGGCCCCTCATTCGGTCCGAAGGCGATGTCGACCATGAGGCCTCGCAATGAAATTGCCGGGCCCCCTGCGGGGCCCGGCTGAGGTTGGCCTTAAATCACATGCCTTCCTGAAGCTTCCGGGCGGCGATGATGCCGGTGTAGGCCTCTTGGGTGACGGGCACGAAGTCCTTGGCTTCGCCGGCGGCGACGCCATAGGCGCATTCCGGATCGGTTTCCCACAGGTCGGCGGTGATCTGGATCACCTTTTCCTGCACATCGGCCGGCAGCGCGGCGCGCACCACCATCGGGCCTTCGGGGATCAGCGCCGAGCGCCAGATTTCGACGAGATCGTTCATCTCGACGAGGCCGGCATCGGCGGCCTTGCGGAAGGCGCCCGAGTTGTAGCCATCTTCCCAGTTGCCCAGGCCATCGGCCCAGCTGACGCCGGCCGCGAAATCGCCGTTGGCAACGCCGACGATGGTCTGTTCATGGCCGCCCGAGAACTTCACTTCGGCGAAGTAGTCTTCCAGCTTGCCGTACTTCGCCTGAAGCTCGGCGGCGGGCACCAGGTAGCCCGAGGTCGAGTTGGGTTCGGCAAAGGCAAAGACCTTGCCCTTGGCGTCTTCCAGCGCGGTGATGCCGCTGTCCTTGCGGGCGAAGCCGATCGAGTAGTAGCCGGTCGAGCCGTCGGCGTTCTGCTTGGTCAGCGCGAGGGAGACGGCATTCGGGTCGGTGAGGTAGATCTTGGCATAGGCCGAGGCGCCGAGCCAGGCCATGTCGAGCGTGCCGCCCAGCAGGCCCTGGATCACGCCGTCATAGTCGGCCGGGGTGAAGACCTTCACCGGGACGCCCAGGGCTTCCTCGATCTTGGCGCGGTAGCATTCGTTCGAGGTCATGCGGTCCTGGGCGTTTTCGCCGCCGAGGATGCCGATGTTGAATTCCTTGATCTCCTGCGCCGAGGCGGCGGCGGTCAGGGCGGTGGTGGCGGCAAGGGCGAGGACGAGCGTCTTCATGGTCTCTCCGTGGGTTGCGTTTCAGGTTTCCAGCATCGTGCTGGCGTAGGCCGTATCGGGGGGCAGGCCGTCGAGCGTGGTCGAGGTGGCCTTTTCCGAGAAGCTGGCGTCGGCACCGTAGATCTCGCGCGCGGCGCCGGTGGTGAGCTGGTCGGGCGTGCCGTCGAACACGACGCGGCCATCGCGCATGCCGATGACGCGGTCGCAGTAGCGGCGCGCGGTATCCAGCGTATGCAGGTTGGCAATGACGGTGCGGCCATCCTCGTCATGGATGCGGCGGAGCGTGTCCATCACCAGCTGGGCGTTCATCGGGTCGAGGCTGGCGATGGGTTCGTCGGCCAGGATGATCGCCGGGTCCTGCATCAGGGCGCGGGCGATGGCGACGCGCTGCTGCTGGCCGCCCGAGAGCGCTTCGGCGCGCTTGGGGGCCTGGTCGGCGATGCCGAGGCGGTCGAGGATGTCGAGCGCGCGGGCGATGTCGGTCTCGGGCCAGAGGTTGAACATCGTGGCGAGCGTGGAGCGGCGCGACAGGGTGCCGTGCAGCACGTTCGAGGCGACGTCGAGGCGGGGCACGAGGTTGAACTGCTGGAAGATCATGGCGCAGCGGCCCTGCCAGTCGCGTTTGGCGCGGCCGGTGAGGCGCAGGATGTCGGTGCCCTTGAACTGCACCTCGCCCGAGGTGGCGTCGGTCAGGCGGTTCAGCATCCGCAACAGCGTGGACTTGCCGGCGCCAGAGCGGCCGATCACGCCCAGGAACATCGGCCGGTCCAGCGCGAAGGACACACGGTCCACGGCGGTGCGCGGGCCGAAGCGGCAGGTGAGGTCGGTGGCGGTCAGCATGGCACTTCCGGTCAGGTCCGCGCTGGATTAGGGCGCGACTGTGACAGGAACGTTTTGCTCAAACGAAGGTTTCATCACGGTCGCCGGGAATCGCGGGCCGGGGCCCACTCGCCTGGGGTGAAGCGTGACGGTGGGCTGCCCGGCGGAACGGGCGACGGCAGTGTCCGCGATCTGATCGAAAGCGACTAAAGGGATCCGATCGGGCGGGGGGCAAGGTCAGCCGAAGCTGACCTCGACGCTGCCGAAGGGGCCGAAATCGGCGTGGAAGCGGCTGCGGGGCGGGGCCTCGACCGCGCGGATGAAGCTGCCGGACAGGACGACCTCGCCCGCCGCAAGGCCCTGGCCGTAGTGTGCCAGGCGTTCGGCCAGCCAGACGATGCCGGTGACGGGATCGTCCAGCACTCCGGCGCCAAGGCCGGTCTCTTCGACCACGCCGTCGCGTTTCAGGATCGCGCCGACCCACCGCAGGTCGAAGTCCTGCGGCGCATGGCGCTGGCGGCCCATCACGATGCCCGCATTGGCGGCATTGTCGGCGACGGTGTCGAATATCTTGCGCACGGCCCCGGTCGACGGGTCGGTGCGGACGATCCGCGTGTCCAGGATCTCCAGCGCCGGCACCACGGCCTCGGTCGCCGCCAGCACCTGATCGCGGGTCAGACCGGCGCCTTGGAGCGGGGCCTTCAGCACGAAGGCGATCTCGGCCTCGATTCGCGGCTGGATGAAGCGGCCGGCGGGCACGGTTGCCCCGTCATCGAAGGCCATGTCGTCGAACAGCACGCCGGAATCCGGCGTGTCGATGGCCAGTTGGCTTTGCATGGCCCGGCTGGTGAGGCCGATCTTCCAGCCGATCACCCTGGCGCCAGCGGCCGCCTTGCGGGCGACCAGCGCCGCCTGCACGGCATAGGCGTCGTCCAGGGTGATGCTGGGATGGGCGGCCGACAGAAGCCCGATCTGCCGGCGCTCGCGTTCGGCCTGAAAGAGCGCCTCGGCGGCGGCGGCGATTTCGTCTGGCGTCATTCGTCCACCACCCCGTTCGTCAGCGTACCGATGCCTTCCGCCGTGACTTCGACCACATCGCCCGGTTTCAGCCAGATCGGCGGGTCAAAGCGCGCGCCGGCCCCGGTGGGCGTGCCGGTCACGATGATATCGCCGGGCACAAGTGTGGTGAAGGTCGAGATGTAGGCGATCTGCCGCGCCACGGGGAAGAGCATCCGGCCCGAGCGGTCGGACTGGCGCAGTTCGCCGTTGACCCGTGTTTCCAACTGCACATCCAGGATCTGTGCCGGGTCGGTGAAGGGCACGGCCCAGGGGCCGATGGCGCCCGATCCGTCCCAGTTCTTGCCCTGCGTCACGTTGAACTTGGCGTGGCGCACCCAGTCGCGGATCGTGCCTTCGTTGCACAGAGTCAGCGCCGCGATGTGGTTCAGCGCCTCTGCCTCTGGGATGCGCCGCCCGCCGGTGCCGATGATGACGGCAATTTCGCCTTCGTAATCCAGTTGCGGGCTTTCCGGCGGGCGCTTCAGGGGCTGGCCGTGGCCCGTGAAGCTGCGCGCAAAGCGCGGGAAGAGCGACATGTTCGGCGGGGCGTCCTGCCCATCCTTGTATTCGGCATTCCGGTCGGGAAAGTTCACGCCGACGCAGATGATCTTTTCGGGCTGCGGGATCGGGATGTCATATGTGAACGATCCTTCGGCATGGCTGGCCATGCGACCCTGCCCTGCCGCCAGCACCTCGGGAACCGCTCCGGCGGCAATCACCTCTCGAAGGGTGGGCCACTGCGGGAACTCCGCCGAGAGGGCGAGCACGCCGCCAGGCACCGTGACGCCCCAGTGCTGGACGCCATTGGAAGTGAACGTGACCAGGTTCATGCCGCCCCCGCGAGGTCAGAGATCACTTCGTATGTCATCATCACATCCGCCTCGGTCGCGTCGAACTGCCCGGCCTGGAAGCGGATCACCACGCCATCGGCCACGCGGGTCTGCGTCAGGTAGATGCGCCCGTCGTCGTTGATGCGGTTCACGAAAGCCTGCTGCGCGGCATCGTCCGCGCCCTTCAGGCGGAAGGTGAAGAGCGACAACACCGGTTCTGTCACGATCTCGAACCGGGGGTCTGCGCCGATCTGCGCGGCCAGCGCCTGGGACCAGAGCACATGGTTGCGGATGCGCTGGCGCAGGCCTTCCAGCCCGTAGTGCCGCAGAACGAACCAGATCTTCAGCGCCCGGAAGCGCCGGCCGAGCGGCACCGACCATTCGGAATAGTTGATGATCCCGTCCGCACCATGCGTTCTCAGGTATTCCGGCCGGATGGCCAGCGTGCGCACCAGAGGGGCGGGATCGCGCAGGAAATGAGCGGCGCAGTCGAATTGCACGCCCAGCCATTTGTGCGGGTTGAACACGATGGAATCCGCGCCTTCGACCCCGGACCAAAGGTTCCGAAACTCGGTGCAGATCATGGCCGACCCCGCCCAGGCGGCATCGACATGGGTGTAGAGTCCGTGCGCCCGCGCCACCGCGACCACGGCGGAGATGTCGTCGCAGGCGCCAGTGCCGGTGCCGCCGGTGCAGGCCACGACGCCCGCGGGACGATAGCCCGCCGCCCGGTCGGCGCGGATGGCCGCATCCAGCGCGGCAGGGTCCATCGCCCGAAGCGGCCCCTGCGTCGGGATGCGGACCAGATTTTCGGCCCCGATGCCGGCGATCCAGATCGCCCGGTCTACGGAGGTGTGAACTTCGTTCGAGGCATAGACCCGAAGGCGCGGCTGGCCTGTCAGGCCCTTCTGGTTGCCGGCCCAGTCGAGCGCCCGTTCGCGCATGACGAGGACGGCGGCAAGCGTCGCCGACGAGGCGGAATCCTGGATGACGCCCTTGAAGCCTTCGGGCAGGCCGACGGACTGGCGCAGCCAGTCCATCATCACCGTCTCCATCTCTGTCGCGGCGGGCGAGGTCTGCCACAACATGCATTGCGCGGCGACGGTGGTGGCCAGGAACTCGGCCAGCATGGAAGGCGGCGTGGCATTGGCCGGGAAATAGGCGAAGAAGCGGGGATGCTGCCAATGGGTCATGCCGGGCATCACGATCCGCTCGAAATCGGCGAAGACCGACTCCATGGATTCGGGCGTCTCGGGCGGCACCTGCGGAAGGCCGGCAGCCACCGATCCGGGCCGGGTCGAGGCCCTGACCGGCAGGTCACGCAGGCCGCGGTGATAGCCTGCGCCCCAGTCGGAGATCTTCGCGCCCCAGCGGGCGAAACTGTCCCAGTCCATGTGCCCCCCCTTACGGCGCGATGATCGGCGTGGCTTTCAGGTCGCTGTCCTGCAAGGCGGCGCCCTGGAAGACCGAGCCCAGTTCGAACCAGGACCGCGGGGCGGGAGCGCCCCAGAGGGTCTGGCGTTGAGGATCCTTCAGATCCCACCGGATCGGCTCCAGATCCGGATCGACGGTCTGGTAGTCGCTGCAATAGATCTCGGTCCGGTGGCCATCCTGATCGCGGATGTACAGGAAGAAGGCGTTGGAGATGCCGTGACGCCCCGGACCGCGTTCGATGTTGGCGAGATAGCCCGTGGTGCTCATCAGGTCGAGCAGGTCGATGATGTTCAAGGGTGTGGGCACCCAGAAGGCCAGGTGATGCAGGCGCGGCCCCGTGCCGTTGGTGAAGGCGATGTCATGCACGCCGCCCTTGCGATGCGTCCAGGCTGCCCAGAGGCGGCCTGTCTCGGCGTCCTCGGTATATTCCGTCACGCGGAACCCCATCTCGCCATAGAAGGCGACGGCGGCATCGACGTTGGACGAAAACAGGTTGAAGTGGTCGATGCGAAGGGGTTTCACGCCTTTGTACAGCGCGTATTTCTGGTGGATCGGCGGCAGGCGGTCCATGCGGGCATAGAATTCCAGCGGCACCCCCCAGGGGTCGCGGGTGGACAGGACCCGGCCCGTGAAGGGCCGTTCGGTCCAGGCAATAGGCAGGCCCTTGGCCGCGAACCAGTGTGCGGCGCGGTCGAGGTCTTCCTCCTCGAACAGCTTGAACCCCAGCACCCCGACAGAGGGCACATCGGCCTGGCGCAGCACGACCGAGTGATGCCCCCGCTCTTCCATCGCGCGAAGATAGAGGCTGCCGTTGCCTTCATGCGTGACCTGAAGGCCCAGCATGTCGACGTAGTAGGCGCGGCTCCACGCCAGGTCGGTGACATGCAGATCGACATGGCTGAGCCGGACGATGTTGAAGGGCGGGTGCAGGACGGGGGCGGGTACGGGCATCGGGGCCTCTACTGAACGGGGAAGATCACGTTGGTCTGTCCGGTGCCGGACGACGGGAAATAGGGTGTCACCACCTCGCATTTCCCGGTGTAGCTGTCCCAGCCTAGTGCACCGTACAGCATGGCAGTGTCGTGCATCGCGCCTTCGCCGCAGCAGAACTGGGCATAGTCGGGCAGCATCCTGAGGAAGGTGGCGTGGTCGCCCCGCTGCCACATGTCGAGCACGTGCAGGTCGACCTGGCGGTTGAACTCGCTGGATATGGTGAAGGTGCCGTTGTTGGCGGCGTAGTCCCGGTTCGCCCAGATCTTGTGGCTGAGCGAACCGGAGGCGACGAGAAGAACCTTCGCGTCGCTTTCGTCCACGGCCTTCCGGATCGCCTGGCCGATGACCCGGCTTTCGTCATGGCTGTGCACGGTGCACCAGGCGGCGATGGAGACGACCTTCATGTGGTGTTCGCGGGACATGAAGTGCATCGGCACGAGCGTGCCGTATTCGCATTCCAGCGTGTCGAGATGATGGGACAGCGTGTAGACGCCCATGTCGCGGGCTGCTGCCGCGATGGCGTCGCCGAGTGCGGGGTTGCCCTGATGGTCGAAGGGCATGTTCTGGATGAACTGGGGAAACTCGTTCGAGGTGAACAGGCCCTGGAACCGGTGGTTCGCGTTGATGTGGTAGCCCGCGTTGATGATCCAGTGCGTGTCGCAGATGATGGCGGTGTCGGCGCCAAGCGCGCGGGCGCGGCGGGCGATTTCCAGATGCCCGTCGATGGCCGGCTGGCGCCTGCCTTTCACTGGGCCATCCTGTTCCGACATCAGCATGGTCGGCACATGCGTGCATTTCGCCGCGAGGACGATCTCTCCCATTCCTTCCTCCCTCGGGGGGCATGCCCCCCTCTCCACGCGCGTTTCCTGTCACCCGTGGACGAGCCGGGGCCGGTCAGGCCCCGAGCTGCTGGATCTTGTGGTTGCCAAGCGCGAAGGCCCGGTTCTTCGTTTCCATGTAGAAGTCGAACGACCAGTCGCCGCCATCGCGCCCGATGCCGCTGGCCTTCACGCCGCCAAAGGGGGTGGGCAGGTGGCGGACGTTCTCGCTGTTGACCCAGATCATGCCTGCCTCCAGCGCGTCCGAGACGCGCAGGGCGCGGGTCAGGTCGTTGGTCCAGAGATAGCCTGTCAGACCATAGGCCACGTCATTGGCGATCTTCAGCGCCTCGGCCTCGGTCGAGAATGCGATGGAGGTGAGGAAGGGCCCGAACACCTCTTCCTGGGCGATCCGCATGTCGCTGGTCGCGCCGGTAAAGAGGGTCGGCCGCACGAACCAGCCCTTGTCGCCCACCCGGCTGCCGCCCGCAGCAAGGGTGGCGCCGTCCTGGCGGCCGATTTCGACATAGCCTGTCACCTTGTCGAAATGCGTCTTGTGGATCAGCGGCCCGACCTCGGTTTCCGGGTCCAGCGGATGGCCCACGCGGATGCGGTTCACCCGCTCCACCAGTCTTGCGTGGAACTCTTCCGCGATCGTGTCCTGCACCAGAAGCCGCGAGGACGAGGTGCAGCGTTCGCCGTTCAGCGAGTAGATCATGAAAATCACCGCATCCAGCGCCCGGTCCAGATCGGCATCGTCGAAGACCATCACCGGGTTCTTGCCGCCCAGTTCGAAATGCACCCGTTTCAGCGTGTCGGCGCCCTGCTTCATGATCATGCTGCCGGTGCGGCTTTCGCCGACGAAGGCAACCGCCTTGATGTCGGGGTGTTCGGTCAGAGCCTTGCCCGCACCTTCGCCCATGCCGTTCACCAGGTTCAGCACGCCGGGGGGCAGGCCCGCCTCGTGGCAGATTTCGGCCAGCAGACGCGCCGACAGGGGCGAGAACTCGGCCGGTTTGTGGACGACCGTGCAACCCGCTGCCAGTGCCGGGGCGATCTTCCAGGTCGAGAGCATGAAGGGGGTGTTCCAGGGCGTGATCACCCCCACCGGCCCGATCGGATGGCGCGAGGTGAGGTTCAGCTGACCCGGCGCCGACAGGCTTTGCCCGTCGCGTGCGGCGGGCGCGCGGTCGGCGAAGAAGCGGAAGTTCTCGGCCCCGCGCAGGGCCGCCTTGGACATGAAGCGCCAGGACTGGCCGGTATCCCAGCATTCGCAGAGCGCGATTTCCTCGGCGCGGCTTTCGATCAGATCGGCGATGCGATGCAGGATCGCCTTGCGCTTTTCGCCCTCCATGGCCGCCCAGGCCGGGAAGGCCGCCTTCGCCGCCTTCGCCGCTCGGTCGATATCGACGGCGGTGCCAAGGGCAACTTCGGCGATCAGGCTTTCGTCAACCGGCGAGTGGGTCTGGAATGTGCCGCCGGCCCCGGCAACGGTTTCACCGCCGATCAGGTTGAGGATCCCGCCGGCCCGGAACCGCGCAAGGTGGCTCTCCAGCTTTTCAAGATTCTGCGCCAGTGCGGTCATGCGGTCTCTCCCGGCAGGTATCGGCGGATGGACGAGGTCTTGGGCGAAAGGTCGGGGTCGATGTCGCGCATCTCGAAGCTGAGCATGAAGGAAGACGATGCCAGGACATCGGCGCAGAAGGTCTCGGCAGCCGCAAAGATTTGCTCGGTCGCGCGGCGCTTTGCGTCGTCGGACCGGCCCCCGCGCAGGCGCAGCGAGATATCCAGGAATGCGTGGTCCGGGTTGCCGTCGGCGATGACGACATGGGTGCAGGCCGTTGCCCGCACACGGATGCCGGCCAGCGGCAGGATGCCCGTCTGGACGGCCGCATCGCGCAGGACAAGGCAAAGACCCGCGATGTCCAGCCGTTCTTCGAGGTTCGGAGAATAGTCGATCTGGATATGCGGCATCTTCCCCTCCCGTTACTTGCTTTGTTAAATAATTTGCGTGCGCCGGTCAAGGAGTCTCTGCGCTCTTGAGGCGCCTGCAAATCCATCCAATAGTCCGGGCATGACCGAGGACACCCCCGCCCTGCGCCAGACGCGCCGTTCGCTGCCCATTGCCCTGCTGCGGGCCCGTGAAACCGTGATGGGTCCGATCCGCGAGATGCTGGCTGAATCGGGCGTGAACGAACAGAAGTGGCGTGTGCTGCGCGTGTTGCAGGAACGCGGCCCCCTGGAGCTTACCGCGCTTGCCGCGGAAGCCTGCCTGCTGTTGCCCAGCCTGACGCGCATGACCCGCCCCATGCTCGACGAGGGGCTGATCTCGCGCTCGACCCCGGAGGACGACCGGCGCAAGACCATCGTTGCCATCACGCCCGCCGGCGAAACGCTGATCCGCATCCATGCGGCGGAAAGCGCCCGCATCTTTGCCCGGATCGAAACCGAGTTCGGGGCCGGCCGGCTTGAACAGCTGCTTGATCTTCTGGAGGACCTCCAGCGCCTTGAGCTTCGGTCCGGCAAAGGGTGATCATGCGCCCCGTCGCGCCACAGGATCGGCGCAGACCGGGGCATAGCTTGCGGTCGTTTCCGATTTTGCGGGAATGTCGGTGTGAACGAACGGCGCGGCCGAGCGTGTGAAGATCTCTCGCGTCACGGGGAACCAGAAGGTCGGCGGGTCGAAGGTGCCCCCGGCGACGCCGATCAGGTCGGGCGACATTTCGAGCAGCCAGAACACCGACGTTCCGCAATCCGGGCAGAACTGCGTGGTGAAGCGGCGTCCGGATTCGGTGGTGAAGCTGTAGTCCTTGAGAGCGCCGGACAGGCGTTCGACCTGGCCCGCATCGAAATAGGCGGACAGGCCAAAGGCCGAGCCGGTGCGCAGCTGGCAGTACCGGCAGTGGCAGACCGCCGTCTTTACCGGCTGCCCGGCCACCCGATACCTCACCGCGCCGCAGGCGCAGCCGCCTTCGTGCACGTCCATGCCCGCCCCCCTCTTTGCGCCACTTTGCTGCCGTGGCCCTTGCCGCGTCCAGACCTTTGCGCCACCGTTTCACCCTGTGACACATGCCGTCAAATCCATCACCGCCCTGTCGCGCGGTCTTCTTGTCTTGCAGCGCCTGCAAGCCGCGGGCGCGTTGACGCTGGCGGACCTGCACCGGCAGACCGGGCTTCCCAAGGCGACGCTCTTGCGCATCCTGAAGACCCTGGCCGAAGCCGGCGCGGTCTGGCAGCGCATGGTGGATGGGGCCTGGGTGCCTTCGTTTTCGCTGGCAGAGATGGCGGGGCGGATGGACCGCGAACATCAGCTGGTCGAAGTCGCCTCGCCCGTGCTGGCCGACCTGACCGCCCGCGTCGAATGGCCTTCGGTCCTGGCCGTGCCACGCCTGACGCATATGGAAGTGCTGGAGACCAACGCGGCGCGGGCGTATTTCGACCGCATACCGCTTGGCCCTGTCGGGTTTCAGGTGAACATGCTGCGGTCTGCCTCGGGCCGGGCCTTCATTGCCTTTTGCGAGGCCCCGGTGCGCGAGGCGATCCTTGAAACGCTGCGCCGGTCCGAGCGCAAGGGCGACCGCCTGGCGCGCTTGCCGGACAGGGTGGCCGCACTTCTGGCCGAAACGCGCGCACAGGGTTTTGGCCTGCGGGATCCGGATTTCGGGGGCCATTTCGACGAGGGCCGCAGCACGCACGACGACGGGCGCGAAAGCCTTGCGCTGCCCATCCGTCTTGGCCCCCATGTCCCCGGCACGCTCAACATCACCTGGACCCGCCGCGCCCTGCCTCGCGCCCGCGCGCTGGCCCTTCTTGTCCCGGCCGCACGGGAGGCGGCGGACGAGATCGCCCGGCGCATGGGGCACGGCGTTTCACCTGATGAAACAGCCGCCACGGAGGGTTGAGCCGCCGGTGCTCTACCCCATAGCGTTGCCTACGGCGCCGTGAGGACGATGGGACAAGGCCAGACGGGGCGGCAAGGAGGAGCGGATGCTCACGCGGGCAGACATCGACGACATCCTGAAGCTGATCGACGGCTCGGACTTTCAGGAGCTTAAGCTGGAAATGGGAGAGTTGAAGCTGGAACTGCGCAAGGCCGGCAGCCCGCGCCCGCCCGTGCCACCCGCGCCTCTGCCCGCTGCTCCGGTTGCAGCGCCCGCCGGGGCGGCGCCGGTCGCCGCACAGGTCGTTGCCTCGGGTGGCGGCTCGGGTGGCGGCTCGGAGGTTCCGGCGCCTCTTCTGGGCACCTTCTATCGTGCCCCGCGCCCCGGCGCCGATGCTTTCGTGCAGGTCGGGGACACCGTTACGGCAGATACGGTGATCGGCATCATCGAGGTGATGAAGCTGATGAATTCGGTCCCCGCAGGCATCGCTGGCACCGTGACCGAAATCGTCGCGGAAAACGGCCAACTGGTGGAACACGGGCAGACGCTGATCCGCATCCGGCCCGCCTGACATGGCCCCGATCCGCCGCCTGTTCATCGCCAACCGGGGCGAGATTGCCGTCCGCATCCTGCGTACGGCCCATGCGCGGGGCATCGAGACCGTGCTTGGCACATCCGAGGCCGACCGCGACTCGCTGCCGGCCCGGCTGGCCACGCGGAGCATCTGCATCGGCCCGTCGCCGGCGCGCGACAGCTATCTGAAGGTCGAAACCGTGGTTGCCGCCGCATTGGGCACCGGTTGCGACGCGCTGCACCCCGGTTATGGTTTCCTGTCGGAAAATCGCGATCTGGCCGAGGCCTGTGCCAAGGCTGGCATCACCTTCATCGGCCCCACGCCGGATAACCTGGCCGCCGTGGGGGACAAGCTGACCGCTCGCACCCATGCAGAGGCCGCGGGCGTCCCGCTCGTTCCGGGCGGCACGGCAGAGACGCTGGCCGATGCCGTCCGGCTGGCAGGGGCCATCGGGTATCCCCTTCTGATCAAGGCGGTTGCGGGGGGCGGGGGCAAGGGCATGAAGCGGGTCGACCGGGCCGACGAACTCGCCCCGCTTTTCGACCTCGCCACCGCCGAGGCCCATGCCGCCTTTGGCGACGGCCGGGTCTATCTGGAACGCTATGTCACCTCGGGCCGGCACATCGAGGTGCAGATCATCTCGGATGGGGCGACCGTGCTTCATGCCGGCGAGCGCGACTGTTCCGTGCAGCGCCGCTATCAGAAGGTGGTCGAGGAAGCGCCGGCCCCCGGCCTGGACCCGGCGCTGCGGCAGGAGCTTCTTGACGCCGCGCTCCGCTTTGCCCGCCACATCGGCTATCGGTCGCTTGGCACGGTCGAGTTCCTGATGGATGTGGACCGCCAGCAGGTCTACTTCCTGGAGATGAACGCCCGCATCCAGGTGGAACACCCGGTCACCGAGGCCATCACCGGGCTTGATCTTGTCGCCCTGCAAATCGCCATTGCCGAAGGCCGCCCGCTGGATCTGCGCCAGGACGACATCACCTTTCACGGCCACGCCATCGAATGCCGGCTGAATGCCGAAGACCCTGCCAGGGACTTCGCGCCATCGCCTGGGCGCGTGGCGCTGGCGTGGTTCCCCGCCCTGCCCGGCCTGCGTGTGGACACGCATGTCCAATCCGGCGCAATGATCCCGCCCTTCTACGATTCCATGATCGCCAAGCTCATTGCGCAGGGGGAAACCCGAGACGCGACCCGCGCCACGATGTCCGACGCGCTGCGGCTCTTGCGGCTGGACGGCATTGCCAACAACGCCGCCCTGCACCGGGCGATCATGGCCGACCCCGCCTTTGCTGCGGGCGGCGTGGACACGGCTTACCTTGCGGGCCTGATGCCCGCCCAGACCGGGGGCGTCCCATGACCCGCATTTCGCTGATCGACACCACATTGCGCGACGGCAACCAGTCGAACTGGGGCGCGACCGGGCTGGACACCGGCATGATGCTGCAGATCGCGCCGGTGATGAACCGCGTGGGGTTCGAGGCCATCGACTTCACCACCTCAACGCATATGGCCGTGGCGGTGCGGTATTCGAAGCAGGACCCCTGGGAACGCCTGCGCCTGTTTCGTGCAGCGGCGCCCGACACGACGCTGTCCTTCCTGACCACAGGGATGCGCTTCATCTCGTGGGAGACCGCAAGCCACGAACTGATGGAGTTTGCCTTCCGCCTGCTGGTTCGCAACGGGATCGACCGTTTCGCGGTGATGGACCCGATGAACAATGTGCCTGCCATGCTGACCATGGCCGACCTGACGCGAAAGGCCGGGGGCGCCCGGATCGTCGCCGCGCTGACGTTTACCCTTTCCCCGGTCCATGACGACGCGCATTTCGCCGATGCCGCCCGCCGGCTTACCGAGACCGGCCGCTTTGACCGTCTGTACCTCAAGGACCCCGGCGGCCTTGTCACACCCGAACGCGCGCAGACGCTTATCCCTGCGCTGAAGGCGGCCATCGGCGCCGTGCCGCTGGAGTTTCACTCTCATTGCACCATTGGCCTTGCGCCCTTTGCCTACCCCGAGGCGGCCATCCGGGGCGCGGAGTGCCTGCACAGCTCTGCCTCGTCAGCCGCAAACGGCACGGGGCAGCCCGCCATGACCCCGACCATCGCCAACCTGCGTGACCTTGGCCTGAGCGTGGATGTCGATGACGAGGCGGTGGCGGAGATGGACGCCTATTTCACCACGCTCGCCAAAGCGGAGGGTCTGACCCACGGCACACCCGGCGAGTTTGACCGCGCCTATTTCCGCCACCAGATGCCCGGCGGCATGATGGGCACGATGAAGCGCCAACTGGCCGAAACGAAGCGGCTTCACCTGCTTCCGCAGGTGCTGGAGGAGGTCGAGCGCGTCCGGGCCGACCTTGGCTACCCGATCATGGTCACGCCCTTCTCTCAGGTTGTGGGAACACAGGCGCTGCTGAACGTCCTGTCCGGCAAACGCTATGAGACGGTGCCCGACGAGGTTACCCGCTATGTCCTTGGCCGTTTCGGCGCCCCCTCCATGCCGATGGATGCGGAGGTCGAGGATCGCATCCGATCCTCGAAACGCGCAAGGGAACTGGAGGACGAACCCCGCATGGCCTCGCTGGACGACTTGCGCGCGAAGGTGGGAAAGCATTACTCCGACGAGGAATTCCTGCTTCGTGCCGTCATGCCTGCGGATCAGGTGGATGCCATGGTCGCCGCTGGCCCCGCGCCCCGCAGCTATGACCCGAAGGCCCGCGGCGTGAAGCACCTCATCGCCGAACTTACGAAACGCAAGGGCCTTGGCCATGTACGGATCGAGACCCCCGACCTCAAACTTGAACTGAACGGAGACCGATGATGCACCGCCACAAGATCAGGGCCGCGGTCTTTGACATCGACGGCACGCTTGCGATGATGGACAAGGACAAGGGCACGTATACCGCCCTGCCCGGCGCGGCCGAGGCGCTGGCCGACCTTGCCGCCCGTGGCTTGCCCGTGGTGGCCTATACGAATGGCACGTTCTTCCCGCCCGCCCACTACTATCCCCTGCTGGCGGAGGCGGGCCTGGTGCTGGCCCCCGGACATATCCTGACCCCCGCCACGGTTGCCGCCGGGCTTCTGGCGAAGAAGGGCTATCGCCGCCTGATGGTCCTTGGCGCGGAAGGCACGAAGACCCCGGTGCGAGAGGCCGGGATCGACGTGGCCGAGCCCGGCGACGGCGGCGCCGTCGACGCGGTTCTGGTCGGCTGGACACCGGATTTCGGCGGGAAGGATCTGGAGGCCGCCGCCCAGGCGATCTGGGCTGGCGCGCCGCTGTACGCGACCTCCATCGCCCCCTATTTCGCCAGTGCCAAGGGCCGGATGCTGGGGATTTCCGGTGCCATCGTCGCGGCGCTTGGCAATGCCACCGGTGCGACCGCCACCGTATTCGGCAAGCCGGAGCCGCATGGCCTGACACTTGCCGCCGAGATTGCCGGCACCGCACCGCACGAGATGGCCGTCATCGGCGACGACCCCAAACTGGAAATCGCCATGGCCCGCCGGGGCGGGGCCTTCGCCGTTGGTGTGACGACCGGCATCGCCGACAGCGCCATGTTCAGCGCCGCGCCGGAAGACACCCGCGCCCATGTGGTGCTGCCCGGCCTTGGCGGCCTGATGCAGCGGGACTGGTGGTGATGGTCGCGGAAGGCGAGGTGCTTTGGCAGGCGCCGCCCGACCGCATCGCCGGACTGAACCTGACGCGCTATCTTGAAAAGCTGGCCACGAAGGGCCTGCACTTCGACGGCTATGCCGACCTGCACCGCTGGTCCGTCAGCGATCTGCCGGCCTTCTGGTCCTCTGTCGCGGACCATTTCAACCTGATGTTCGACGGCACCCCGACGGCCATCGTCACCGCCGACCCGATGCCGCGCACCCGGTGGTTCACCGACACCCACGCCAACTACGCCGAACACGTCCTGCGGCATGAGACCAGCGGCGACCCCGGCCGGACCATGCTGCACCACGGTTCGGAGCTTCGCCCGATGGCCACGGCGTCCTGGGCCGGAATTGCCGGTGCGACGCGCAGGCTTGCCACCCGGATGCGGCAGATGGGCATCGGCCCCGGCGACCGCGTCGTGGCCTATATGCCCAACCTGCCCGAGACGGTGATCGCGATGCTCGCCACCACCGCCATCGGCGCAACATGGTCCTCGGCCGCGCCGGAGTTCGGCGCTCAGACGGTGATCGACCGTTTCGCGCAGATCGAGCCCAAGCTGGTCCTTGCGGTGAACGGCTACCGGTATGGCGGCAAGGATTTTGACCGCAGCGCCGATCTTGGGCGCATCCTGGGCGCGTTGCCCACGGCGGAACACCTGATCCTGCTGGACTATCTTCCGGGCGCCGCAGCCCCGGAAACCCGGATTCCGGTGACAAGCTGGGAGGAGGCACTTTCCGGACCGGACGTGCCGCGCGAGGCGTTCCGTTATACCCGCGTGCCATCGGATCATCCGCTGTGGGTCCTGTTCACCTCGGGCACCACCGGCCTGCCCAAGCCTATCGTTCATGGCCATCACGGCATCTTGCTGGAGCATTACAAGACCGCCGCCTTCCACTTCGAGATTCAGCAAGGCGGCGCGCTGTTCTTCTATTCCACCACCGGCTGGATGGTCTGGAACACGCTGATGTGGGGGCCGCTGATGAATGGCCGTGCCGTGCTTTATGACGGCCACCCGGCGTTCCCCGATGCCAATCTGCTGTGGCGCATCGCCGACCAGACCGACACGACCGTCCTGGGCGTGAGCCCGACCTACATCCAGATCGTGCGCCAGCAAGGCATCGAGCCGGGCCGAAGCTTCGGCCTGACGGCGCTGCAATCGGTCATGCTGGTGGGCTCGCCCTCGACACCGGAAACATTCGACTGGGTCCATCGTACGGTGAAGCGCGACGTCTGGGTCTCGTCGCAATCGGGGGGGACCGAGTTCTGCTCGGGTCTTCTGGCCGGCTCGCCGCTTCTGCCCACGCGGGCGGGAGAGATCCAGGCCGCGGCCCTTGGCGTGGATGCCGTGGCACTGGACGAGGCCGGCAAGCCGGTGGTTGGCGAGGTCGGCGAACTTGTGATCCGCCAACCCATGCCCTCGATGCCCTTGTGCTTCTGGGGCGACGGGGATTTCGCTCGCTACACCGCCAGCTATTTCGAAACCTGGCCCGGTCTGTGGCACCACGGCGACCGCGTCCGGTTCACCGCAACCGGGGGGGCGCACGTGCTTGGCCGCTCGGATGCCACGCTGAACCGCTTTGGCATCCGCATCGGGTCGGCCGAGATTTACCGGACCATGGAGTCCATTCCCCAGGTCGCCGACAGCCTGGTCCTGTGCATCGAGGATGGAAGGGGCGGGTTCTGGATGCCCCTGTTCGTGCAGTTGGCGCCCGGCGAGACGCTGACCGACGATCTGAAGGCCACCATCAACCGTCGCCTGAAGACCGAACGTTCGCCCCGCCATGTGCCGGACGAGATCATCGCGGCACCGGAAATCCCGGTCACGCTGACCGGCAAGAAGATGGAGGTGCCGGTGCGCAAGCTGATGATGGGTGTTCCCCTTGGGAAGGTTGCCAGCCGTGACGCCACCCGCAATCCGGCCGCGCTGGACTGGTTTGCAGCCCTTGCCGCGACCCGCGCATGAGCCTTTCCCGCATCTTTTCGGTCGCCGGCAAGGTCGCCTTCGTTACCGGAGCTGCACAGGGGCTCGGCCGGGCGATGGCCGAGGCCCTGGCGGAGAACGGGGCAAGGGTCCTGCTCTTCGACCGGGACGAGGCGGCGCTGGCCGAAACCGTTGCCCGCCTTGCCCCGGCCGAGGTGCTTGCCCATGCCGGCGACGTGACGCGCCCCGCCGACCAACACGCTGCGGTATCGCGCATGCTTGGCCTGTGGGGTCGGCTGGACATTGCCGTTGCGAATGCCGGGATTTCGGACGCCGACCCCGTTCCCCTTCACGAGATGTCAGAGGACGCCTGGACCCGCGTGATCGACGTCAACATTGCCGGCACCTTCCACACCTGCCGCGCCTCACTTCGCCCGATGGTGGTGCAGGGCGCGGGCAAGCTGATCACCGTTGCCTCGATGTGGGGCCTTGCCGCCCCGGCCGGGCTCTTTCCCCGCCCGGCCTATGCTGCAAGCAAGGGCGCGGTCGTCAACCTGACCCGCGAACTGGCTTTGGAATACGCGGCGCACAACATCCAGGTGAACGCGCTTTGCCCCGGCTTCTTCCGCACGCCGACACGCCCGCGCAGCGAGGCCGCAGCAAAGGCGATGACCGACTACACCCCGATGGGCCGGCTGGCCCATACGGATGAGATCAAGGGCTCTCTCCTTTACCTGGCCTCCTCTGCCTCTGACTTCGTCACCGGCACCACGCTTGTTGTGGATGGCGGCGTGCTGGCGCGGTGACAACTGCGATTTCGCCGAGTGCTTCGCGGAAAGTCGTTGACGCGGTTGTCACGAAGGGAAACCAAGATGCCCATGGGCGCCCGAACCGGCGGCCCTGCCTTCCGCGACCGGTGTGCCGCGCAGTGGAGCTTGCTCATGGATACCGCCAAGACGACCTTTCCCGATCCGAAGATGGGAGAGCCCTTTCTGCTGACGCCCGGCCCCCTGACTACGGCCCTGTCCGTGAAGGAGGCGATGCTCCGCGACTGGGGCTCGTGGGACGGCGATTTCCGGGCCATGACAAAATCGCTTTGCGACCAGTTGCTTGCCCTGGCAGGTGATGTGCAGGGCGATTACGCCTGCGTGCCGATGCAGGGCTCGGGCTCCTTCGCCGTGGAATCCATGATCGGCACGCTGGTGCCGCGCGAGGCCAAGGCGCTGGTGCTGGCCAACGGGGCTTACGGCCTGCGCGCGGCCGAGACGCTGCGCGTCATGGGTCGGGCGGTCAGCGTCATCGACAAGGGCGACTACCTTCCGCCATGCGGCGATGAGGTCGCCCGCGCGCTGGATGCCGACCCCGCCATCACCCATGTCGTCGCCATCCATTGCGAGACCTCGTCCGGCATCCTGAACCCGATCCCCGAAATCGCCGAGGCCGTCCGGTCGCGCGGCCGCAAGCTCTTGATCGATTCCATGTCCGCCTTCGGCGCCATCGACCTGGATGTGACCCGCATCCCCTGCGACGCCATCGTGTCTTCGGCCAACAAGTGCATCGAAGGCGTGCCGGGCTTCGGCTTCGTCATTGCACGCATGGACGCGCTGGAGGCGGCAAAGGGCAATGCCCATTCGCTGAGCCTGGATGCCCATGCCCAATGGGCGGCGATGGTGAAGACCGGGCAGTGGCGGTTCACCCCGCCCACCCATGTCGTTGCGGCCTTCCTTGAGGCGCTTCGCCTTCACGCCGCCGAAGGCGGGGTGGCGGGCCGCGGCGCGCGCTATGCGCGCAACCGCGATGTCATGGTAGCCGGGATGCGCGGCCTGGGTTTCGAGACGCTGCTGCGTGACCGCTGGCTGTCGCCGATAATCGTGACCTTCTTCACGCCGGCCCACCCGAACTTCGCCTTCCCGCGCTTCTACGACCTGATGAAGGCCAAGGGCTTCATCATCTATCCGGGCAAGCTGACCGTGGTGGACAGCTTCCGCATCGGCTGCATCGGCCGCATGGACGAGACGATCATGCGCCGCGTGGTGGCCGCCGCAAAGGAATCGCTGGCTGAAATGGGGGTGGATGACGCAACGCCGCCCGCTGCGGCACTGGCGGAACGCAACCGGCTTGCCGACTGAGGATCGGGCAGGACGGGCATCGCAGCCCGCCCTGCCCTTGCTGTCAGAACACCACCACCGAGCGGATCGACTTGCCGGCATGCATCAGGTCGAAGCCTTCGTTGATGCGTTCCAGCGGCAGGATGTGGGTGATCATCGGATCGATCTCGATCTTGCCGTCCATGTACCAGTCCACGATCTTCGGCACATCCGTGCGACCGCGTGCGCCGCCAAAGGCCGTGCCCTTCCAGACCCGTCCCGTCACCAGCTGGAAGGGCCGCGTCTCGATCACCGCGCCAGCAGGAGCCACGCCGATGATGATCGACTGGCCCCAACCCCGGTGGGTGCATTCCAGTGCATCCCGCATGACCTTCACGTTGCCGGTGCAGTCGAAGGAGTAATCCGCCCCACCGATCTTGTCGAAGGGCGTCTTGGTCATGTCCACGATGGCCTGCACGACCGAGGTGCCTTCGGGCAGCTTCTTTGGGTTGACGAAGTGCGTCATGCCAAAGCGGCGGCCCCATTCCTCCTTGTCGTCGTTCAGGTCCACGCCGATGATCATGTCGGCGCCGGCCAGCTTCAGCCCCTGGATCACGTTGAGCCCGATCCCGCCCAGGCCAAAGACCACGGCCTTTGCCCCGGCCTCGACATTGGCGGTGTTCAGGACCGCGCCGACCCCGGTGGTCACGCCGCAACCGATGTAGCAGATCTTGTCGAAGGGCGCGTCCTCCCGCACCTTGGCCAGCGCGATTTCCGGCAGGACGGTGTGTTGCGCGAAGGTCGAGCAGCCCATGTAGTGATAGATCGGCCTCCCATCCAGCATTGAAAACCGCGTCGTCCCGTCGGGCATCAGGCCCTGGCCTTGCGTCGCGCGGATCGCGGTGCAAAGGTTGGTCTTGCGCGACAGGCACGAGGGGCACTCGCGGCATTCCGGCGTGTACAGCGGAATGACATGGTCGCCCGGCTTCAGCGACTTGACGCCGGGGCCGCACTTCACCACCACGCCCGCACCCTCGTGGCCCAGGATCGACGGGAAGATCCCTTCCGGGTCCGCGCCCGACAGCGTGAACTCGTCAGTGTGGCAGATGCCGGTGGCCTTGATCTCGATCAGGACCTCGCCTTCCTTGGGGTCGTCGAGATTGACTTCCATGATTTCAAGCGGTTTGCCGGCGGCAACGGCAACTGCGGCGCGGGTGCGCATGAGATCCTCCTGGGTCGGTTTTTCCGGCGCAGGTTCGGCGAAAGCGCGGGGCAGCGCAATGGGCGTGTCCGGTAAATGCTTGCTGCAGGCGCAAAGGCATTTGGCCCCGCAGCGGGACGGGGCTATGGTGCTGACGGCGCCGACCGCGCCCTGATGCCGAGACAGGAGTTCCCATGCGTCTGCCCTTGCCATCCGTCTTGTGCGCCCTGTTGTCCGTGGCCGGGCTTGCGGCCTGCGAAACGGGTGTCGGCGGGACGAAGGGCAGCTACCGGCCGCCCCAGGATGCCTGCGGCGCGGCGGGATTGCAGATGCTGATTGGCCAGCCGCTGTCGGCGCTGACCTCGCTGTCGCTGGACCAGCCCGTGCGTGTGCTGAAGCCAGGTCAGGTCATGACGCTTGAATACCAGGAGGACCGGCTTTCGGCGACGGTGGACGGATCGGGCCGCATTGCGCGCCTTGCCTGCGGGTGAGGATGGCCGATCCTGCTTCGATGATCGTCCACCTGCGGTCAGTTCCGGCCAAGGTCGGCCGGATGCGGATTCTGCTGCGCGTCGCCGGTGCAGAGATCCTCATCCGCATCACTTGAAAATGATACGGCCCCCGGCAGGGGACTTGCCGGAGGCCGCAACCGGTTCCCGACGAGGGCCGGGAACGATCGGTCAGTTCATTGCGCGATAGCTGGTGTGGCAGTCCTTGCAGGCGCCGCCGATCGCGCCCATGCCGGCCCCGATGGTTTCGGCCGAGCTGACGTCGATCGCCATGGCCGCCGCGTTCAGCGCGCCGGCCTTGGCCACGAAATCATCCCAGCTGGTCCAGATTTCGGGCTTGGCTTCCGAGACCGGGTCGGTAGCCGGGTCCTTGAAGGCTTCGGCGATCTTGCCCGAATCGACAACCAGCGCCTCCTTGGCCTGCGAGGCGGCGTCTGCATCGAAGGCCACCTTGCCGCCGGCCAGGTCGGCCAGCACCTTGGTGTTGCCGGCGATCGACTTCATCAGGTCCTCACGCGCCTTCACCTGTGGGTCAGCTGCTTCGCCTTCTGCAAATGCGACGCTGGCGGCGGCAAGGGCGATCACGGTGATCAAGGTCTTGGAAATGATCTTCATTCAGTGGCTCCGGGGCTGCTATCCGGGCCACATTAGACGAGCTTCCCTTACGGGAATATGGACTTTGGTCCGATCCCCCCCTCCTCACGCACTTGTCATCGGTCCGGGGGACTCGACTCTGCTTCTTCATGCAGGCAAGATACGAACAAAGCATGAACATTTACATGGAAGGGGGACACCCTGGCACGGCGGATTCTCTCCCTGTGGTTTCCACGGCTTGCCGCCGAACGCTGGCTGAGGCGGATCGGGGGCGCGCTGCCGCAGCCCTTCGCCGTGGTCGGTGAGACCGGGGGCGCGCAGGTGCTTGTCTCGCTGAATGCCGAGGCCGAGACCGCGGGGCTGCGCCGCGGCCAGCCCCTGCGCGATGCCACGGCAATGTGCAGCGGCCTGCTGACCCGCCCGGCCGATCCGGTCAGCGAGGCACTGTTCCTGACCGCCCTGCGCCGGTGGGCGGGCAAGTTCAGCCCCTGGGTCGCAGAAGAGCCGCCCGATGCCCTTGTGGTGGATCTCACCGGTTGCGCCCATCTCTTCGGCGGGGAAGCCGCGCTGCTGGCCGAGGCCGAGGCCGATTGTGCCCGCCTTGGCCTGACCCTTTGCGGCGGCCTTGCCGACACGCGCGGCGCGGCCTGGGCGCTGGCGCGCTTTGCCGGGCAGTCCGGCCAACCGCTGCGCTCGGGCGACGACATCGCACAAGAAGCGCGGGCGACCCGGTCCCATGCCGCCAGGCGGCGGGGCTGGGAACGCGGTGGCGCCCTGCCTTCCGCCGCATCGGCCACGGAACCGCAAGGCCTGATCGCCCCGCCCGGCCAGACCGAATCCGTGCTGGCCCCCCTGCCGATTGCCGCCCTGGGCCTGCCGCCCGAGAGGACAGAAGGCTTCACCCGGCTTGGCCTGCGCACCGTGGGCGAGGTGCTGGCCCTGCCACGTGCGGGCCTGGCCCGCCGATTCGGCGCCGACACCGTAGCCCGCATCGACCGTGCACTTGGCCTGGCGCCCGAACCGATCTCGCCCGCCGCACCGCCCCTGCGTTTTGCCACCCGGATGCAGTTTCCCGAACCGATCGGCACCGCAGCCGACATCGCGGCGGGGATCGACCGGCTGCTTGACCCACTTTGCGCCCGGCTGCGTGAAAAGGGGCGCGGCGCGCGCCGGGTGCGCCTGCAGGCCCTGCACCCCGACGGCACATCGCAGTGGGTCGAAGTCGGCCTGGCCCAGGCTGCGGACCAGCCGGACCGCATCCGCACGCTGCTGGCGATGAAGATCGAAACCATCGACCCCGGCTTCGGCATCGACTGCCTGCGGATCGAGGCGATCCAGACCGAACCCGTCCATCCCGTGCAGCACCGCGGCCATTTCGAAGCCACGGCCGATGCCATGACCAGACAGGGCGGTACGCCCCGGCTTGGCGACCTGATCGAACGTCTCAGCACCCGGCTTGGCTCCGAATCGGTGACGCGGGCCCATCCGGCCGACAGCCACATCCCCGAGAAGGGCTCGATCATCCTTTCAGCCGCCTGGTCAGAACCCTGGGCCGAGCCCTGGCCGGCGGCCAACCCGCCCCGGCCACTGGTCATGATGCGCCCCGAGCCTGTTCAGGCCCCAGAAGACCCAACGCCCCCCGCCCGGTTCCGCTGGCGCGGGCGCAATCACGAAACCCGCACGGCACTTGGCCCGGAACGGCTTGCCCCCGAATGGTGGCTGGACGATCCTGCCTGGCGCAGCGGTGTGCGCGACTACTGGCGCATCGAAACCGCCACCGGCGAAAGGCTCTGGCTGTTCTTTGCCCATGGCGGGGCGCTGTCGGGCGGCTGGTTCGCCCACGGCATCTTCGGCTGATCCACAGCGCAGAATTGCATTCCGGCAGGGCCGGGACTATCTCGGGGTCCAGCCGCGCCCGAAGCCGCGCTCACAGGGGACCCGCATGAACTGGATCTCGAACTACGTTCGTCCGAAGATCAACTCGCTGTTCTCCCGGCGCGAGGTGCCCGAGAACCTGTGGACCAAGTGCCCCGAATGCGGGACCATGCTGTTCCACCGCGAACTGGCCGCCAACCTGAACGTCTGCACCTCGTGCAACCACCACATGGCGATCAGCCCGCGCGACCGCTTCACCGCGCTGTTCGACGGCGGCATCTTCACCGAGGTGAAGGTGCCCGAGCCCAAGGCCGACCCGCTGCATTTCCGCGATCAGAAGAAATACCCCGACCGCCTGAAGGCCGCGCAGAAGGCGACCGGCGAGAAGGAAGCGATGCTGGTGGCCGAGGGCGAGATGGGTCGAACCCCCATTGTCGCCGTGGCGCAGGATTTCGCCTTCATGGCGGGGTCGATGGGCATGTATGTGGGCAACGCCATCATCGCCGCAGCCGAACGCGCCGTCGCGCTGAAACGGCCGATGATCCTGTTCGCCGCCGCAGGCGGGGCGCGGATGCAGGAGGGCATCCTCAGCCTGATGCAGATGCCGCGCACCACCGTTGCCGTGCAAATGCTGAAGGAGGCGGGCCTTCCCTACATCTGCGTGCTGACCCATCCGACTACGGGCGGCGTCACCGCCAGCTATGCGATGCTGGGCGACGTGCAGATTGCCGAGCCCAATGCGCTGATCTGCTTCGCCGGCCCCCGCGTCATCGAACAGACCATCCGCGAAAAGCTGCCCGAAGGCTTCCAGCGCGCCGAATACCTGCTGGATCACGGGATGCTGGACATGGTCGTGCACCGCAAGGAAATGCGGGACGAACTCATCACCGTGACCCGGATGCTGATGAGCCTGCCCCCCGCCGTGAAGGGCGAACTGCCCGCCCCCGGCGTGCCCGAACCCGCCCGCACCGATCCGGCCACCGTCGTCGAGACCCAGGCGTGACCACTCCCGGCTCGGACGCGCTGCTCCAGCGCATGATGACCCTGCATCCCAAGGTCATCGACCTGACGCTGGCGCGGGTCGAGCGCCTGCTGGCGGCGTTGGACCACCCCGAACGACACCTGCCCCCGGTGATCCACATCGCCGGCACCAACGGCAAGGGCTCCACCCAGGCGATGATCCGCGCCGGGCTGGAAGCGGGCGGCGACCGCGTCCACGCCTATACCTCGCCGCATCTGGCCCGGTTCCACGAACGCATCCGGCTGGCCGGCGACCTGATATCGGAAGACTACCTGACCGAGCTTCTGGATGAATGTCTGGCTGCCAATGGCCCGGACCCGATCACCTTCTTCGAGATCACGACCTGCGCCGCCTTCCTGGCCTTCGCCCGCGTTCCGGCGGACTGGACGCTGCTGGAAGTGGGCCTCGGCGGGCGGCTGGACGCCACCAACGTGGTGGACAAGCCGCGCCTGACCATCATAACCCCGGTCAGCCTCGACCATCAGGCCTTCCTGGGCGACACCGTTGCCGCCATTGCCGGCGAAAAGGCCGGCATCATCAAGCGTGGCGTTCCGGTGATCGTCGGCCCCCAGACAGACGAGGGCCTGGCGGTCATCGAGGCCCGCGCCGAACGTATGAGCGCTCCGATCCTTGCCTTCGGCCAGCACTGGCATGTGCGCGAGGAAGCCGGTCGCCTGGTGTTTCAGGACGAAAGCGGCCTTCTCGACCTGCCGCTGCCCAACCTGCCCGGCCCCCACCAGATTCAGAACGCTGGCGCCGCGCTGATGGCGCTGCGCGCCCTTGGCCGGGACGAAGCCGCCTGCGAGGCCGCCGTGACGCGCTCGGAATGGCCCGCCCGGATGCAGCGCCTGCGCCGCGGCCCGCTGGTCGACCTGGCGCCCGGCATCGAGCTTTGGCTTGACGGAGGCCACAACCCGGCGGGCGGCGAGGCGGTGGCCGCCACGCTTGCCCGAATGGCGCCGCGCCCGACGCATCTGATCTGCGGGATGCTGAACACCAAGGATGTCGCGGGCTACATGCGCCCGCTCGCCCCCCGCGTGACCTGGCTTCACGCCGTGTCGATCCCCGGCGAGGCCAATACCCTGCCCGCGGAAACCACCCGAGACGCCGCACGATCAGCCGGAATGGATGCCGTCACCGCAGCCTCCGTCGCGGATGCCCTTGCCGCCATCGCGGCGCAAGACCCCACGGCGCGCGTGCTCATCTGCGGCTCGCTCTACCTCGCCGGCTCGATCCTGCGCGAGAACGGCTGACCCGCCTCACATCCCGTCCGGCCAGTAGTCGATCCAGGACAGTGCCTCTTCCGCCGTTTCGACAAAGCGGAACAGTTCCAGGTCATGTGCCGAGATTACCCCGGCCTCGGCCAGCCGCGGCCAGTTGACCACGCTTTCCCACCATTCCCGCCCGAACAGAAGAAAGGGCACCTTCCGCATCCGCCCGGTCTGGATCAGCGTCAGGCTCTCGAACATCTCGTCCATCGTGCCGAAGCCGCCCGGAAAGACGCAGACCGCCGCCGCCCGCATCAGGAAATGCATCTTGCGGATCGCGAAGTAGTGGAAGTTGAAGCTCAGTTCCGGCGTCACATGCGGGTTCGGGGCCTGTTCATGCGGCAGCACGATGTTCAGGCCGATCGACCGCCCGCCAGCCTCTTCCGCGCCGCGGTTGCCCGCCTCCATCACGCCCGGCCCGCCGCCGGTGCAGATCACGTTGCGCCGCCCGCCCGAGGCGCGGCTGCGCTCGGTCATCGCAAAGGCAAAGCGCCGCGCCTCGTCATAATAGGGCGCCAGCGCCGCCAGCCCCGCCGGCCGCCCCGCCGCCTTGTCGGGCGCCGGGATGCGCGCGCCCCCGAACAGCACGATGGTGGATTCGATGCCAGCCTCGTCCATCGCCATCTGCGGCTTCAGAAGCTCCAGTTGCAACCGCACCGGCCGCAACTCGTCGCGAGTCAGGAAATCGGGGTCCGCGAATGCCAGCCTGTAGCTCGGCGAGCGGGTCTGCGGGGTGTCGGGAATCTGCCGGGCGGTTTCAATGTCCTGGACGCTGTCACGGAACGGATGGCTGCGGGGATCGGGCGACATGGAAGGCTCGTTGCGGCTGGTGGTTGCTCGCCATAGGGTCACGGGCGAACCGGAAAGGAAAGCGGATTGGCCGGGATGCACGAGGGCGAGGTGGAGCTGTCGGCACGACAGGTGCGCGCCCTCCTTGCCGCGCAGATGCCCGATCTCGCCCCGTTTCCGCTCCGCCGGGTGGGCGCAGGCGGAACGGACCATGTGCTCTACCGCGTCGGCCCCCGTCTCCTCGCCCGCTTTCCACGCCTCGCCTCGGCGGCGAACCAGCCCTTGGGTGAGGCCGCATGGCTTCCCGCCCTTGCACCCTGCCTGCCGCTGGCGGTTCCTGGTCCGCTTCGCCTTGGCGAACCGGGCGCAGGCTATCCCTTCGCCTGGTCCGTCGGCCCCTGGCTTCCCGGTCGCGATGCATGGTCGGCCCCGCCTTGGCAGGCGGCCGAGGCCCTTGCCGCCTTCGTCGCCGCATTGCGGGCCGCCCCCGTGACACCCGGTGCCCCTGCCCGCACGGGCACCCTCGCCGACCGCGATGCCTTCCTTCGCAGCATGATCGCCGAGGTCCGCGACGAGGCGGAACCCGCGACCCTCACACGGCTGTGGGACCGATGTCTTGCCCTGCCCCGGTGGAACGGCCCACCGGTCTGGGTCCATGCCGACCTGCACCCCCTGAACCTGCTGACCCGCCGGGGGCGGCTGGTCGCGGTGACCGACTGGGGCGCCTTCGGTGCGGGTGACCCGGCAGAGGACCTGCTGCCCGCCTGGGCCGCTCTGGACGCCTCCGGGCGCGACAGGTTCCGCGCCGCGCTTCGGGTCGATGACGGCGACTGGGCGCGGGGCTGGGCCTTCGCCTTCTCCAAGGCGGTGATGGCCGTGCCCTATTACCGCGAAACAAACCCTCGGCTCAGGGACATGATGCGAAGGATGCTGGTGGAATGCCTGAATGATTGCGCGGCGGGGCGGGTGGCCCTATAGGGCCATGGACCTTGACGCGACAGGAGAGACCGATGTCCCACGCCGCCCTGGAAACCGCCATCGAAGCCGCCTGGGCCGACCGCGAGGCGCTGACGCCCGCCACCCGGGGCGAGCGGCGCGACGCCGTGGAGGCGACGCTGGAGGCGCTGGACAAGGGGCAGCTTCGCGTGGCCGAGAAGCGGGGGCAGGACTGGCATGTGAACCAGTGGGCCAAGAAGGCGGTGCTTCTGTCCTTCCGGCTGGCCGACATGGAGGTCATCCCCGGCGGCAGCGGCGGGGCGACCTGGTGGGACAAGGTGCCGTCCAAGTTCCAGGGCTGGGGCGAGGCCGAGTGGAAGGCCGCGGGCTTCCGCGCCGTGCCGGGGTCCATCGTCCGCCGCTCGGCCTTCATCGGCAGGAACGTGGTCCTGATGCCCTCGTTCGTGAACCTGGGCGCCTATGTGGACGAAGGGACGATGGTGGATGGCTGGGCCACGGTGGGCTCCTGCGCCCAGATCGGCAAGCACGTGCACCTGTCCGGCGGCGTGGGCATCGGCGGGGTGCTGGAGCCGATGCAGGCGGGGCCGACCATCATCGAGGACAACTGCTTTATCGGGGCGCGGTCCGAGGTGGTGGAGGGCTGCATCGTCCGCGAGGGGTCCGTCTTGGGCATGGGGGTCTATATCGGGAAGTCCACCAAGATCGTGGACCGCGAGACCGGGGAGGTCATGTACGGCGAGGTGCCGGCGGGGTCGGTCGTCGTGGCCGGGTCGATGCCGGGCAAGGGTGGCGTGAGCCTCTACTGCGCCGTGATCGTCAAGAAGGTGGACGCCCAGACCCGGTCCAAGACCTCGATCAACGAGCTGTTGCGGGACTGATCCGGGCCGCAAGGGCATCCGGGGGCGTCCGAGCTCGGACGCTTGCCCCGGATAAATGAAATCAATGAGTTGTGAGACCGGATTAACTTGGACTTAAGAATTGTCCGGGGACGGTCTGGTCTGGCCGAAGCGCCTGCGCCCGTGGCGGGACGTTTGTGATGGTTTGGTCGGATGGTCTTTTCCCCCTGGAAAGGGGTGCGCCGCGTGGCGGGCTGGTGCCCCCTCCCTTACCCCTCCCCACAAGGGGGAGGGGGGTGCCCTTGCCGGATCGGGGCGCGCGGGGGGCGGCCCTAGCCACCCCCGGTTTCCGAAAGGGCGCGGGGGAGGTCTTTCGGGGTCAGGGCGACGAAGGTGGCGCCGAGGGTGAGGGCCTCGTCGCGTTTTTCGGGGCGAGTGGTGCCGGTGGCCGGGTCTTGCAGGAGTGCCACGCCAAGGCGGGCGCCGGGGGCGGCCGCGGCGAGGCGGCGCAGGTGCATCAGCGAGACGCGCGACGGGTTGGGGTCGAGGAAACACAGCACCACGGCGGTGCGGCCTTCGAGACCCGCTTCCTCGGCCGGAAGGCGGGCGCGGCGGGGGGCTGCGCTGGCCGGGATGCCGGCGTCTGTGAGCGACTGGGCCAGGCTGGCGGCGAAGGCATCGTCCAGCCGGGTGCGCCCGCCGAGGCAAAGCACGGGGGCCACACCTTCGGGCGGACCCGGCACATCCAGCGTGGCAATGACGGACTGGAGCGTTTCGGCGATGCGGTCCTGCTGCGCGAGGGTGAGGCGGCCGCGGTCGAGATCGCGCTCGGCCAAGGCGAGGGCGGGCCAGAGCGTGGTGGTGTGAAAGCTGGCGAGGGCGGCGCTGTCGAGCGCCTCTTCGGCCATCTCCACGGCCTCGACCTCATCTGCGGCAAGGAGGCGGTGGTAAAGCCGCGCCTCGGGTGGCAGCACCGGGCGGTCGCCGAAGAGCACATCGAACAGCTCGAACTGCGGGATGTGGCGGCCCAGGACGACCAGGCAGACGGTCAGCGGTGTGGAGAGGACAAGGCCGGCGGTGCCCCAGATCCACGTCCAGATGACTGCCGAAAGGATGATCGCAAGCGGCGAGAGGCCGGTGCGCGAGCCGTAGAGCCAGGGTTCGACCACGTTCGACGTGACAAGCTCGACCACCACGAAAAGCGCGATGGCCCAGGCGAGGGGTGCCCAGCCCGGCAGGGCGGCGAAGGACAGGAAGATCGGGAAGGCGGCGGAGAGGATCGAGCCGATATAGGGCACAAAGCGCAGCACCAGTGTCAGCATCGCCCAGAGGCTCGCATTGGGCACGCCGATCAGCCAGAGGCCAAGGCCGATGGGCACGGCGTAGATGATGTTCACCAGAAGCTGCACCAGCAGGTATTTCGACACGCGGCTGCCGGCTTCCTCCAGCACCTGCGCAGTGCGATGCAGGTCCGAGGCGCCGACCAGGCGGATGAAGCGGTCGCGCAACTCGTCACGTTCCAGCAGCATGAAGATGACGAGGACGAAGACCAGACCCACGGCGGCGACAGGGCTGACCAGCATGAGCACCAGTTCCTGGAGGAGTTCGGCGGGCTTGCTGGACTCGACGATCTGGACCTGGACCGGCGCGCTGCCGGGGGCCGCGTCCGGTGTGGCGGTGGCGGCGCTGATTTCCGCGTTGACCGCCGAGAGGGTGCCGGTGATGCGGGCGAGCAGCGCGCTGTCGGAGCCGGTGGCCTGCAACGTTTCGATCTTGGCGATGATGTTGGATTGCAGCGTGGGCAGGGTACCGGCGAGCTGGTTCAGCTGGCTGGCCACGGCGAGGACGAAGGCGGCCAGCATCACGGAGGAGACGGCCACGGCGGTCAGGACGGCGGGCAGGTCGGGCAGGCCGGTGCGGCGCAGGCGCGTGACCAGAGGCGCAAGCGCGAAGGTGATGAGGATGGCGAGCGCCACGGGCAGGAACAGATCCTGCGCGAGGTGAAGCACGGCGCCAATGCCGGCAATGGCCGCCACCTGCACCAGCGAGAGGCGTCTTGCGGGCCCGGTGGCTTCGGTGGCGGGCATGGCGGCCTGTGCGGATGGAACGGTTCCGGCCGAGGCTAACCCGAGCGGGGGCGGTCGTCCATCGGGTCCCGCCCCCGCAGGTCAGCGCGCGCGGACCGGGGTGGCGACGGGGGCGGGCCGGGCCGGCAGATGCGCCTTGAGCATCGTATCGAAATCCACGCCCTGGAAGTCTGGCAGGAGGCGGGCCATCGGCGCGGGGTCCAGGCTGTGGGGCGTGGCGTAGAGGTAGCGCATTTCCAGAAGTTCGCGGCCCAGTTCCCAGAAGGGCGCAGCAAGGCGCAGGCCCCACCACGGGAATTGGCCGATGCGGAGGTCTTGCCCCATCAGGCGCGAGAGGCCGTCGCGCAGGTCTTGCGTGCTGAAGGTCAGGCCGGCGAAGGGGATGTCCGACCAGGCCGGCAGGTCGGCGCGCCTGCTGGCCAGGGCTGCGGCGGCGCGCGCCATGTCGGGCAGCCAGGCATAGGCGCGCTGCACGTCCGGCTGGCCCATGGCGGTGATGCGACCGCGGGCGAGGCCCTTGAGCATGACCATGCGAAGGATCGTGGCCGGGCTGTCGGGATCGAGGAAATCGCCGCCGCGCAGGAGGATGACCTGCTGGCCCTTTGCCGCGGCCTCGCGGTAGGTTGCTTCCATGCGGACACGGATGGCGCCCTTGCGGGCAACCGGGCGCTGCGGCGTGGAAGGCCCCCAGGGGCCGGGTTCGCGGCCATAGACATAGACGTTGCCGGGCACGAGCAGCGTGGCGCCCGAGGCGCGGGCGGCGGCCAGGGCGGAGGCCGTGATTTCGGGGATCAGACTGTCCCAGGCGTGGTAGTTCGGCGGGTTGAGGGCGTTGACGATGACATCGGCGCCGCTGGCAGCGGATGTCATGTCGGTGCCGCGGGCGTAGCGCCGCACCTCCCACCCTGCCGCGGCGAAGGCGGCCGCGGCGCGGCGGCCGAAGTTGCCCGATGAGCCCAGCACCAGAACCGTGTTCGACATGATCCTCTCCTTTGGTGGTCGCGGTTGCGATGGCACCGATATGCCCATGCGGAAACCGAAAGGGTATTCCTGCAGCATGTATCCCTGATATACGGAAATGCATGGATGCCCTGACCGACTGGACGCTGATCCGATCCTTCCTGGCGGTGGCCGAAACCGGCTCGTTGTCGGCGGCGGCGCGGCGCCTGGGGCTGACCCAGCCGACATTGGGCCGCCACATCGCCGAAATGGAGGCGGCGCTTCAGCTGGAGCTGTTCACGCGACAGCCGCGCGGGCTGGCGCCGACCGAGACGGCAGCGGCGCTGTTGCCCCATGCGCGCGGCATGGCCGAGGCGGCGGCGCGGCTGTCGCTGGCTGCCGCCGGGCGCGAGGTGCGGCTGGCGGGGCCGGTGCGGATTACTGCAAGCCGGGTGGTGGCGCATCACCTGCTGCCCGAGATTCTGGCGGGGCTGCGCGGCGAGGAGCCGGGGATCGAGATCGAGCTTGTCGCCTCGGACACGGCCGAGAACCTGCTGTTCCGCGAGGCGGATATCGCGCTGCGCATGTACCGCCCGGATCAGCTGGATCTGGTGGCGGCGCATGTGGCGGACCTGTCGCTTGGGCTTTACGCGGCGCCGGCCTATCTGGACCGGCGGGGGCGGCCGGCCTCGATGGAGGATCTGCTGGCGCATGACATCGTGGGGTTCGACCGGTCGGAGCTGATGATCCGCATGATGGCGGGGCTGGGGCTGGTGCGGAAGCGGGACGATTTCCCGGTGCGCTGCGACGACCAGCTGGTGCACTGGAACCTGGTGCGGGCGGGGCTGGGGATCGGCGGGGCGCAGCGGATCTTTGCCGATGCCGATCCGGCGGTGGAGCGCATCGCGCCCTTCCTGCGCCTGCCGCCCCTGCCCCTGTGGATCGCCGTGCCCGAGGCTCTGCGCCACCAGCCACGGGTGGCGCGGGTGTTTGCCTGGCTGGCCGACAGCCTGCGGCGGAAAGCGGCGCGGCAGCCGAAGGACTGACCCGGCCTCAGTGCAGGAAGGCGGCGTTCTTGCCCCAGAGCTCTTGCACGCGCCGGTCGCGGCCGCAGGACTGGCGGTAGAACTTGTAGGCGTTGGACTGGCGCATGGGGCCGGCGCGGGTGATCACGATGTTGCGGCCCTCGGCATAGTCCTGGTGATAGTCTTCGGCGGGCCAGAAGCGCGTGGCGTCCAGCACCGGCGTCACGACGGGCTGGCCCAGTTCCGCCGAAGCGGCGGCGATGGCGGCCTTGGCGGCGGCCTTCTGCGCAGGGCCATCGACGAAGATCGCCGAGCGGTAGGCGGAGCCGCGGTCGCAGAACTGGCCGCCGGCGTCCAGCACGTCTGTCGAACGCAGGAACAGCTCGAGGATGCGGTCGTAACTGATGCGGCTCGGGTCGAAGGTGATCTGCACCGCCTCGTAATGGCCTTCGTGGTCGCCATAGGTCGGGTTGGCCAAGCTGCCGCCGGTGTAGCCCGAGACCACGTCCTGCACGCCGGGCACGGATTCGAAGTTCGATTCCACGCACCAGAAGCAGCCGCCGGCCAGGATGGCCGTGTCGGCCCGCGCGGCCCCCGTGAAGGCCAGAAGCGCGGCCAAGAGCGCAAGGATTCGTGTCATGATGCATCTCCCCTTTTCCAACCATACGCGGGGCGTGCGGCGTTGTTTCACGGCGCACCGGATTGTGATCGGCCCTTGCCTTCGCCGCGCCACCGCCTAGCGTGGCGCCCGACCAGGAGGCGCCATGACCGACCATGTTTCCACCCACCAGGCCGAGGAGGATGCCCGCAACGAGGCGATCCTGATCTGGGTCAACGGGCGCATCGTGCCCAAGGCCGAGGCAATGGTTTCCGTCTATGACAGCGGCTTCATGCTGGGCGATGGCGTCTGGGAGGGGATCCGGCTGTACAACGGCACCTGGGCCTTCCTGGACGAACATATCGAGCGGCTGTTCGAGGCGGCCAAGGCGATCGACCTGGACATCGGCCGCAGCAGGGCCGAGGTGGCGCAGGCGCTGAAGGACACGCAGACGGCGAATGGCATGACCAGCGATGCCCATGCCCGGCTGATGGTGACGCGCGGGGTCAAGACGCGGCCGTTCCAGCACCCCAGGCTCAGCCAGCGCGGGCCGACCATGGTGATCATCATGGAACATTCGCGTCCGAGCCTGCCGCGCCCGATCCGCCTGGCCACCGTGCCCCATCTGCGTGGGCTGCCGATGACCCAGGATCCCAAGCTGAACAGCCATTCCAAGCTGAACTGCATCCTCGCCTGCATTGCCGCCGAAAAGGCCGGGGCGGACGAGGCGCTGATGCTGGATGTGCATGGCTTCGTGAACACGACGAACGCCTGCAACTTCTTCATCGTGCGCAAGGGCGAAGTCTGGACCAGCACGGGCGACTACTGCATGAACGGCATCACGCGGCAGAAGGTGATCGACCTGTGCCGCGCCAATGGCATCCCGGTGTTTGAACGCAACTTTTCGCTGGTGGACACCTATTCCGCCGACGAGGCCTTCCTGACCGGCACCTTCGGCGCGCAGACCCCGGTGGGGGTGATCGACGGGCGCACCATCGGCAGCGGCCAGATGGGCCCGATGACCGAACGCCTGCGGGGCCTGTACAAGCAGCTGGTCGGCGCCTGACGGCCTTCTTCTGGTCAAAGGCCCTTCTTCTGTTCCCAAATATCCCACGGGGGGTGCGGGGGGTGTGAAACCCCCCGCTTCCGCCGGCAGAGCCAGGAGACACCCATGAAAATCGCGATGTGGTCGGGCCCGCGCAACCTGTCGACCGCCATGATGTATGCCTTTGCCGCGCGGGGCGATGCGGCGGTCTGGGACGAACCCTTCTATGCCGCCTATCTGGCGGCGACGGGCATCGCTCATCCGATGGCGGCCGAGGTCATTGCCGCGGGCGAGCGCGACCCGGCCAAGGTTGCCGCCGCCTGCACCGGGGCGATCCCCGAGGCGAAGCCGATCTGGTACCAGAAGCACATGACGCTGCACATGATCCCCGCCTTTGACCGGGGGTTCATGGCGGGGCTGACCAATGTGTTCCTGATCCGCCATCCGGCGCGGGTCGTGGCGAGCTATGCCCGCAAGCGCGAGAACCCGACGCTCGATGACATCGGCTTTGTCCAGCAGGCCGAGTTGTTCGACCAGGTGGCCGACCGGCTGGGCCGGGCGCCAGTGGTGATCGACAGTGCCGATATCCGCGACGATCCGAAGGGGCGCCTTGCGGCACTGTGTTCCGCGCTTGGGATTGCCTTCACGGACCGCATGTTGTCGTGGCCGGCCGGGCCGAAGCCCTATGACGGGGCCTGGGCGCCGCATTGGTACAATGCGGTTCATGCCTCGACCGGCTTCGATGAGCCGGAGGGCGAGCTACCGGCGCTGGAGGGCGATGCGGCAAGGCTGGTGGAGCTGGCCCTGCCGCATTACGAACGGCTGCGGCGCCATTCGATCCTGTGACGCGGGCGGCGAGGGCCGCCCGCGCGCTGCGCAATCAGAACACCAGGAAATCGGCGTTGGTCAGCACCAGGTTGGGGGCCAGGGTGGCGAACTGGAACGCAAGGCCCGCGTCGCTGCCATCGGCATCGTAGTACAGCGCGCCGGTGTCGCGTTCGTAGATCACGCGCTGTGCCGTTGTCGTGGCCAGGCCTGTCGTGTTGGAGACGAAGGCCGAAGCGGCGAGCGCCCCCAGCGAAACGCCCGCGAAGACGGCATCGTCCAGGCGGATCGTGTCGTCCACCACGACGAAGTCGGTGATGCGGTCGATGTTGGTGGAGCTGAGCGCGCTGTCGAAGACAAAGGCATCGGCCCCGGCGCCGCCCGTCAGGCTGTCGGCGCCGTCGGCGCCGGCCAGCGTGTCGTTGCCGCCCCCGCCCACCAGCGTGTCGTTGCCGAGGCCTGCGCGCAGGCTGTTGGCCAGGCTGTTGCCGGTCAGCTGGTCGGCCCCGTCGCCGGATTGCAGGTTCTCGATCCCGACGAGGATATCCAGGCCATAGCCCGTATCCTGCGCCTTGGTCTGGGCCAGGTTGACCACCGCCCCGGTGGTGCCGAGGAAGAGCGCGGTGTCGAGCCCGGCACCGCCGTTCAGAGAATCGTCGCCCAGGCCGCCCGACAGTGTGTCATTGCCGCCGGAGCCGATGATGGTGTCATGGCCGTCGCTGCCGTCCAGGATGTTGGCATAGGCATCGCCGGTCAGCTGGTCGTCGTTCAGCGAGCCGGTCAGGTTCTCGATGCTGGAGCGGGTGGTGCCGGTCACCGCCAGGAAGGTGTCAACGCCCGAGGCCTGGGTGTTCTGTGCGCTGGTGATGGCGAGGCTGACGATCACGCCGCCCTGCCCGGCCTTGATGTTCTGGTAGGACACCGTGTCGGAGCCGGTGCCGCCGTCGAAGACGTTGTCCAGAAGATCGCCGGTGAACGTGTCGGCGAAGGCGCTGCCGACCACGTTTTCGAAGTTGCGCACGGTATCGACGATGCCGCCGGTGGTGGCCTTCTGTTCGGCGAGGTTCACGTTCACCGCATCGGCGGCCAGCTCGTAGGACAGGGTATCCACGCCGGCGAGACCGTCGAGGATGTTGGCCTGGGCGTTGCCCGACAGCCAGTCGTCATAGTTCGAGCCGATGAGATGTTCGAAGTTGAAGACCGTGTCGGTGCCCGAGCCGCCGGTGGTCTGCGCCCCGGTGAGCGACAGGTCCAGCGTGATGCCCGAGATGGCGCCGAATTCGTAGGACAGCGTATCGCCGATGAAGCCGCTGGACAGGAACTGCGTGCCGCCATCGACGACGTTGTCGGCGATGTTGGCATAGATCACGTTGTTCAGCCCGTTGCCGGTGCCGTTCAGCGCATTGGTGCCCATGAGGCGCAGGTTTTCGAGCGTGCTGCCCAGCGAGTAGTTCACGTAGGACAGGACAAGCTCGGTCCCGCTGGAATCCGAGATTTCGTCGCCCAGGTTGTCGGCCACGAAGGTATCGTTGCCCGAGCCGCCGTCCATCTTGTCGGCCCCGGCGCCGCCATCCAGGAAGTTCGACCCGGTGTTGCCGACGAGGCGGTTGTTCAGGCTGTTGCCATAGCCCGTGACGGCCGAGCCGATCAGCGTCAGGTTTTCGACGTTGGCGGTCAGGCGGTAGGAGACTTCGGAATAGACGATGTCGATGCCGTCGCCGGAGCCGTTCAGTTCGACCACCACATCGGCGCCGTCGACGTAGTAGGTGTCGTTGCCCTTGCCGCCGGTGAGCACGTCTGCGCCTTCGCCGCCATCGAGGATGTTGTCGCCCGAGTTGCCGGTGAGGTCGTCATTGAAGCGGCTGCCGGTCAGGTTCTCGATGCCGATGAGCTGGTCGTAGCCCGAGCCGCGGGTGTCCTGGAAGCCGGTGATGGTGAGATCGACCGTGACCCCGCCCGCGGCGACGCTTTGGGTTTCGGTCTGGGTGGTGAGCGAGCTGCCGCCCAGGGTCTGCAGGTCGTAGCTGGCATAGGAGACGGTGTCCGAGCCGCCCTGGCCATCGAGGATGTTGTTGCCGGCATTGGCGTAGAGCGTGTTGTTCAGCGCGTTGCCGGTGCCGTTGATGTTGGCCGTGCCCATCAGGCGCAGGTTTTCGAGGTTGGCGCCCAGGACGTAGCTGATCGTGGTGGCCACCATGTCGATCTGCGACAGGCTGCTGTTGATCTCGACCACCACATCGCCGGCATTGTCGACGATGTAGGTGTCGTTGCCGTCGCCGCCGGTCATGGTGTCGGCGCCGGTGCCGCCGTTCAGCGTGTTGCCGCCGGTGTTGCCGGTCAGGACGTTGGCGCGGAAGTTGCCCAGCCCGGCCAGCCCGCTGGAGCCGGTGAGTTCCAGGTTTTCAAGGTTGGCGCCGAGGGCGTAGCTGACCGACGAGATGACCTTGTCGATCTGGGTCCAGGAGCTGTTGGTTTCGACCACGACGTCGGAGGAGCTGTCCACGACATAGGTGTCGTTGCCGTTGCCGCCGATCATCGTGTCGGCGCCGGACTTGCCGTCGAGCACGTTGCTGGCGGCGTTGCCCGTGAGCACGTTGTTCAGCGTGTTGCCGGTGGCGTTGATGGCCGCGCTGCCGGTGAGGGTCAGGTTCTCGACATAGTTGGTGAGGGTGTAGCTGATGGAAGCCTGCACGAGGTCGATGCCAGCGCCCGCGAGGAGGTTGTTTTCCTCGGTCACCACATCGGCGGCGTTGTCCACGATGTAGAGGTCGTTGCCCAGGCCGCCGACCATCAGGTCGCCGCCGGCGCCGCCGTTCAGCGTGTCATGGCCGCCGAGGCCCAGAAGCGCATCGTCGCCGGTGCTGCCAAGCAGGGCGTTGTCGAAATCTCCATCCGATCCGGTGGTGCCTTCGCCCACCAGCAGGATGCCGGGCCCGGAGAACCGGATGTTCTGGGCGGAGGTGGCGGTGCTGAGGCCCAGGTCATCGAGCCCGATGCCCGAAAGCACGATCGACTTGCCCGCGACGGAGAACTGCACGCCCGAGGCGGTGCCGTTGATGAGGAGTTCGGCAGGGCGGATGCCGGCATCGAAGATCAGGACATCGTGGAGCGGGTCGAAAACGATGGTCTGATTGTTGGCAAGCGCGCTGAACGTGTAATTGGCCATGACTCGTACCTCTGTTGACGATTGGCCCGTTTCTTCTGTGCCGGTGTGGCAATTGCATGGCCGTTGCGGGCATGAATTGTGGCGGTGGCCAGCAGGTCACGCATGACGTTGGGGAAAACGCCAGTAGGGCGCGGATTTTCCTTATTTGTCAGATCGTTGCGCGAAAAAGGCGCGGCGCGGGGCGCGGCCTGGGCGGAATAACGCGAAATCCGGGGCGCGCAATGGATCAATAGGAATGGGAATCGGGCAGGAATTGCAGGGACGGCCCCCGAAATACGGGGGCCGCTTGCAGCGGGATCAGACCTTGCGTGCCACGCGGGCGTTGCGGGTGGCGATCAGTTTCAGGCGCAGGGCGTTCAGTCGGATGAAGCCTTCGGCATCCTTCTGGTCATAGGCGCCGGCGTCTTCCTCGAACGTGACGTGCTTTTCGGAATAGAGGCTGTGTTCCGACCAGCGCGCCACGGTGCGGGCCGAGCCCTTGTAGAGCTTCACGCGGACGGTGCCGGTGACATGCTCTTGCGTCTTGTCGATCAGGGCCTGAAGCGCCTCGCGTTCCGGGCTGAACCAGAAGCCGTTGTAGATGAGTTCGGCATAGCGCGGCATGATGGAATCCTTCAGGTGGCCTGCGCCGCTGTCGAGCGTGATCTGCTCGATGCCGCGGTGGGCTTCCATCAGGATGGTGCCGCCGGGGGTTTCATACACGCCACGGGACTTCATGCCGACGAAGCGGTTTTCCACCATGTCCAGAAGGCCGACGCCATGCTTGCCGCCGATCTCGTTCAGGCGGGTGAGGATGGTGGCGGGCGAGAGGCGTTCGCCGTTGATCGCCACGGCGTCACCCTTTTCGAAGGTGATTTCCACCATTTCGGGCGTCTCGGGCGCCTGTTCGACCGGGGTGATGCGCTGATAGACGTAATCGGGGGCTTCCACCGCCGGGTCTTCCAGCACGCGGCCTTCGGAGGAGGTGTGCAGAAGGTTCGCATCCACCGAGAAGGGCGCCTCGCCGCGCTTGTCCTTGGCGATCGGGATTTGGTTCGCCTCGGCAAACTCCAGAAGTTTCGTGCGGCTGGTCAGGTCCCACAGGCGCCAGGGCGCGATGACGCGGATCGCCGGGTCAAGTGCGGCGGCGGACAGTTCAAACCGCACCTGGTCGTTGCCCTTGCCGGTGGCGCCATGGGCCACGGCATCGGCGCCGGTCTCGTGCGCGATGCGGACGAGGTGCTGCGAGATCAGCGGGCGCGCGATGGAGGTGCCGAGAAGGTAGAGACCTTCGTACAGCGCATTGGCGCGGAACATCGGGAAGACGAAGTCGCGCACGAATTCCTCGCGCACGTCGACGATGTGGATGTTTTCCGGCTTGATCCCCAGGAGGATCGCCTTCTGCCGCGCGGGCTCCAGTTCCTCACCCTGGCCGAGATCGGCGGTGAAGGTCACGACCTCGCAACCGTATTCCGTTTGCAGCCATTTCAGGATGATCGAGGTGTCGAGACCCCCGGAATAGGCAAGGACGACCTTCTTCGGCTTCAGCATCGCAGGGCTCCGTATCCGTTCCGCCCGCGATTAGCGGGAAACGGACGCAAGGACAAGGCGAGGGCTTGACCTGCACGGCGGGCTGCGGCTGAGGTGGCGCGACAATGCGGGAGGAACGAGTGAAGGCGTGGCAGATTTTCCGCCATTCGGTGCGGCAGGTGGTGGGCAATCTGCCCGGTGCGCTGCGTGTGTCTCTGGTGCCGGTTGCCATTCAGGTTGCGGTCATGCTGGCGCTGGCTGGCATCGCCGGGCCGACCGGCGGTCTTCTGGAGCCGGCCGCGCCTGACGCCGGGTTCGTGATGGGCACGATCCTTGCTCTGGTGGTTGTGGTTGCGACGGCGCTGTGGATTGCCGTGGCCTGGCATCGCTATGTGCTGCTGAGCGAGGTGCCGAAGGGATTTGTTCCGGCGTTCCACGGAGACCGGATCGCGGCCTATCTGCTGCGGTCGCTGGCCTATCTTGTGGTGCTGGTGGTCGTTGCCGTCCTGTTGTCCTTTGTCCAGTCGGCCATCGCCAATGCGCTTTCCGTTTCGTCGGTTTCGGCCTTCATGATCCTGATGCTGGTCATCGTGCTGTTGCCCACGCTCACCGTGGGGCTGCGGCTGAGCAGCGGATTGCCGGGCGCCGCGATCGGAGCGACGGGGGATTTCACCACGGGCTGGCGGGCGACCACGGGCGCAACCGGGGATACTGCGGCGCTGGCCGTGATCCTTGTGCTGGCGCAGACCGCCCTGCAGCTGGTGGGCTTTGCGCTGAGCTCGGCCGACCTGTCGATCCTGTCATTTGCCTGGGAGGTGGTGACAAGCTGGCTGGTGACGATGGTGGGCGTGTCGGTGCTGACCACGCTTTACGGCCATTATGTCGAGGGGCGGGCGCTGGTCTGACTTGATCCGGGACGGCGGGCGAGTCATGCCGGGGCATGACACGGTTTTCCGACGATGCCCGCCAAACCGCGCTCGCGCTTCGCGATCTCTTTCCCGAGACGCCGCTGCAGCGCAATGACCACCTGTCCCTGCGCCACGGGGCCGATATCTGGCTGAAGCGCGAGGATCTGACGCCGGTGCGCAGCTACAAGCTGCGCGGCGCCTTCACGGCGATGCGCAAGGTGCTGGAGGCCGATCCGACCAAGGCGCGGTTCGTCTGTGCCAGTGCCGGCAACCATGCGCAGGGCGTGGCCTATGCCTGCCGTCATTTCGGCGTCACCGGGACGATCTTCATGCCGGTGACGACGCCGCAGCAGAAGATCGACAAGACCCGCGCCTTTGGCGGCGGGCAGGTGCGGATCGTGCTGACGGGGGATTATTTCGACCAGACGCTGGCGGCTTCGCAGCGGTTCTGCGTGGAAGAGGGTGCACATTTCCTGTCGCCCTTCGACGACCCGGACGTGATTTTGGGGCAGTCGAGCGTTGGGGTGGAACTGCTGGAGCAACTGGGCCGCGCACCGGACCTGGTGATCCTGCCGGTGGGCGGAGGCGGATTGTCGGCGGGGGTGACGCGCTATCTGCGCGAGGCGGCGCCGGAGACGCGATTCGTCTTTGTCGAGCCGCTTGGCGGGGCGAGCCTGACGGCGGCGCTGAAGGCGGGGCATCCGGTGACGCTGCCGCGGGTGAACAGCTTTGTGGACGGCGCGGCGGTGGCGCGGATCGGGCAGCTGACCTGGGAGGCCTTGTCCTGGGCCAGGCGCGACCAGGTGCAGCTTGCGCCCGAGGACCGCATCTGCGTGACCATGCTGGAGATGCTGAACGTCGAGGGCATCGTGCTGGAACCGGCGGGGGCGCTGTCGGTGGACGTGCTGCCGGACCTGGCGGGCGAGATCGCGGGCAAGACGGTGGTCTGCGTGACCTCGGGCGGGAATTTCGACTTCGAGCGCCTGCCGGAGGTGAAGGAACGGGCGCAGCGCTATTCGGGCGTGAAGAAGTATTTCATCCTGCGGATGCCGCAGCGGCCCGGTGCGCTGAAGGAGTTTCTGACCATGCTGGGGCCGGACGACGACATTGCCCGGTTCGAATACCTGAAGAAATCGGCACGCAACTTCGGGTCGGTCCTGATCGGGATCGAGACGAAGGACGCGGCCAATTTCGAGGCGCTGTTCGGCGCGATGGATGCAGGCGGCTTCACCTATCAGGACATCACGCAGGACGAGGTGCTGGCCGAGTTCCTGATCTAGTCGCCGAGGCGTTCCAGCAGGCGGACATAGGCGGTCTGGCCGCGGCGGAACTCGTCCAGGCGGAAGAATTCGTCCGGGGCGTGCAGGTTCTCGTCGCCATGGCTGAAGCCGAACATCACGGCATGGACGCCCAGCGTATCCAGAAGCGTGGTCATCACCGGGATCGAGCCGCCGACACGGGTGTGGAGCGGCTTGGTGGCGTAGATGTCCTCCAGCACCTGCGCGGCGATGGCGCTGGCGTTGTGGCCTGCGGGGACAAGGAAGGGATCGGCGCGGCCGGGGTTGCGCAGGACTTCCACGGTGACGCCGGGCGGGGTGTGGCGGGCGACATGGGCCTGGATGGCCTCGAAGATGCGTTCGGGGTTCTGCGCGGCGACGAGGCGGCAGGTGATCTTGGCGCGGGCCTCGGCGGGCAGCACGGTCTTGGTGCCGGCGCCCTGCCAGCCCGAGGTGAGGCCGTTCACATCGAGCGTGGGGCGGGCGAAGATGCCTTCGGCGGCGGTGTAGCCGGGTTCTGTCCAGGTCGCGGGCGCGCCGGTTTCGGCCAGGAGGTCGGCGTCCTTGAAGGGGATTCGGGCGATGTCGGCGCGTGCTTCGGGCGAGAGCGGGATCACGTCGTCGTAGAAGCCTTCGACGGTGATGAGGCCGTCTTCGCGGCGCAGGCTGGCCAGGATTTGCGCCAGCGCCAGCGCCGGGTTGGCGATGCCGCCGCCGACCATGCCGGAATGCTGGTCCGACCTTGGCCCCCGGACCACGATTTCCAGCGAGACCAGGCCCTTGAGCGCCTGCACGATCTGCGGCTGGCCGGGGGCCCATTGCAGGCCATCGGCAGAGAAGATCATGTCGGCCTTCAGCCTTTCGGCATGGGCAGCGACGAAGGGGGGAAGGTCGGGCGAGCCGATTTCCTCTTGCCCCTCGAAGAAGAAGCGGACGTTGACCGGCAGCTTGCCGGTGGTCTGCAACAGTGCCTCGCAGGCGAGGATGGGGATGAGCATCCCGCCCTTGTCATCCGAGGCGCCGCGTCCCCAGAGGCGGCCGTCGCGGATTTCCGGCTGGAAGGGCGGAGAGGTCCAGAGGTCGAAGGGCTCGGCCGGCTGCACGTCGAAATGGCCGTAGATCAGGATGGTGGGCTTGTCCGGCCCTGCGTGGAGCCAGTCGGCCAGAACGACCGGGTGGCCAGCGGTTGGCATGACTTCGGCATGTTCGGCGCCGGCCTGGGTGAGGCGGCGGGCGACCCAGTGGGCGGCGTCCAGCACGTCGGGGATGTTCTCGGGCTTGGCCGAGACCGAGGGGATGCGGACGAAGTCCATCAATTCCGCGATGAAGCGGTCCTGTTCGCGGTTCAGATAGGTCTGGCTGTCCATGGGGCACCCCTGCTGTAACGGGGCGATCCTCTGCGCCGTAACAGCCAAGTGCAAGGCCGGGGCTTGACGTTGATGCCGGCGCAACCTGTGTTGAGGCCATGGACCGCTGGACCCGCCCGAAGAGATTTGACCGCAACCTGATCGTCATTGGCGGCGGATCGGCGGGGCTTGTCACCGCCTATGTGGCGGCGGCGGCGCAGGCGAAGGTGACGCTGGTGGAGGCCGGCGAGATGGGCGGGGATTGCCTGAACACCGGCTGCGTTCCGTCCAAGGCGTTGATCCGGGCGGCGAAGGCGGCGGCGGAGATGCGCGGGGCGGCGCGGTTCGGCATCGTGCCGGTGGAGCCGGTGGTGGATTTCCGCGCGGTGATGGCGCGGGTGCGGGCGGTGATCGACGAGATTGCGCCGCATGACAGTGTGGAGCGGTATGAGGGGCTCGGGGTCGAGGTGATCCGTGGCCGGGCGCGGCTGGTCGATCCCTGGACGGTGGATGTGGACGGGCGCCGGCTGACGGCGCGGGCCATCGTTCTGGCGACCGGGGCCGAGCCGGTGAGGCCCGATCTGGCCGGTGTGGAGGTGTTCACGTCGGAGACCGTCTGGGACGCACTGGCCGCGCGGGAGAAGCCACCTGAGCGGATGGTGATCCTGGGGGGCGGGCCGATCGGCTGCGAACTGGCACAGGCGCTGCGGAGGTTGGGGGCCGGGGTGGTTCTGGTGGAAGCCGGACCGCGGCTTTTGCCGCGCGAGGATGCGGAGGTGTCGGACCTGGCGCTGCGGGTCCTGGAGGCCGAGGGCGTCACGGTGCGGCTTGGCGTGATGGCCGGGGCCGTGGGCGGTGCGCTTGTGCTTTCGGATGGCGCGCGGCTGGAGGCCGATCTGGTCCTGGCCGCCATCGGGCGGCGGGCACGGGTGAAGGGGTTCGGGCTGGAGGAACTGGGCATCCGCGCCGACCGTGTGATCGAGACCGATGGCTACCTGCGCACACGGTTCCCGCATATCCTGGTGGCGGGCGATGCCGCCGGGCCGTTCCAGTTGACCCATGCCGGGGCACATCAGGGCTGGTTTGCGGCGATGAATGGCCTGTTCGGCGATGTCTGGAAGACGAAGGCGGATTACCGGGTGATGCCGGCTGTCACCTACATGGACCCCGAGATTGCCCGTGTCGGGCTGAGCGAGGCAGAGGCGCGGGCGCAGGGTCGTGTTTTCGAGGTGACGCGGTACGGGTTGGATGACCTGGACCGGGCGATTGCCGATGGCGCGGCGCGGGGCTTCGTGAAGGTGATCTCGGGGAAAGGCGGGCGCATCCTGGGGGTGACGGTCGCGGGTGCCCATGCGGGCGAGTTGATCGCGGAATGGGCGCTGGCGATGAAGGCGGGGCTGCGGCTTGGGCAGGTGCTGGGCACCGTCCATGCCTATCCGACCATGGCTGAAAGCGCGAAATACGCGGCTGGCATCTGGCGGCGGGCGCATCTGGACCCGCGGCTGCTGGCGCTTTTGCGGCGGTTCCAGGACTGGAGGCGCGGATGATCGATGCTCGGCTTCTGCCGGTGCAGCGGCGAATTCTGGCGCCGGTGGCGCGGCGGCTTCAATCGGCGGGCGTCACGGCGGATGCACTGACTTTGGTGGGGTTCGTGCTTGGGCTGCTGGCGGTGGCGGCGGTGGCGGCAGGGGCCTTCTGGGCCGGATTGGCGCTGCTGCTTGTCAACCGGCTTGCCGATGGGCTGGACGGCGAGGTTGCACGGCTCGCCGGGGCGACGGACCGGGGCGCCTTTCTGGACATCGCGCTGGACTTCGTCTTCTACGCGCTGTTTCCCCTGGGCTTTGCGCTGGCCGATCCGGCAGAGAATGCGCTGCCGGCGGCCGTGCTGATCGCGTCTTTCGTGGGGACGGGATCGTCCTTCCTGGCCTTTTCGGTTCTGGCCGAGCGGCGCGGGCTGAAGGCTGCGGACTATCCGGCCAAGGGTATTCATTATCTGGGCGGGCTGACCGAAGGGGCCGAGACCATCGCCGTCTTTGTGGCCATGTGCCTGTGGCCCGGAGCGTTTCCAGTGCTGGCGCTGGCCTTCGCCGGGGCCTGCGCGGTGACCACGCTCTTGCGGTGGTGGCGGGGTTGGCACGTGTTCGGCTGAGGTCAGGCGGCCCTTGCGGCGCGTGCGGTCAGCACAGCCTCGCGCGCTGCGCGGAAGGCGGCGGCAATGGGTTGCGGATCAGGCCGGCCGCCGGCAGCGAGCAGACGCTCGCCCTCCTGGCAAAGCTGGGCGACGGCGACGAAGCCCAGGTTCAGCGCACTGCCCTTGAGGAAGTGCAAATCCTCCAGCGTGGGGCCGCGGTCGAGGCGGATGACAACCTCCCCGGCCTCTTCAAGAAAGACATCGACGACTTCATCGAAGCCGTCTTGCCCGATTTCGTCGCGCAGTTCCGCCATCCTGAGCCAGTCGATCATGCCCATCGCCGCGCTCAGGCGGCCCCCTGTTCCACACACGGTCCGAGATTGACCGAACAGGCTTAACAAGCCGTGGCGGCGTGGAAGGCGAATGGTGAAAATGCAGTGCTTCACGCCGCATTAAGGGACGGACGGCAAGACGGTGAAAACCGCGGGAGCCTGTGCCGTGAACATGACTTTGACAAGACCGCTGTCCCTGGCGCTGGACATGCCCGCGCAGGGCCTGACGGTGCTGGTGGCCGACGACAGCCGCGCGCAGCGGATGGTGCTGGCGATGTCGTTGGGCCGGTGGGGTTTTCACGTGGTCGAGGCGGCGTCGGGCAGCGAAGCGATGGAGCTGTGCCGCCGCACGGCCTTTGACATCGTGATCAGCGACTGGGTGATGCCGGGGCTGACGGGGCCGGAATTCTGCCGTGCCTTCCGTGGCCTGCCACGGGATGGCTATGGCTACTTCATCCTGCTGACGTCGAAATCAGAGAAGGCAGAGATCGCCGTGGGGCTGGATGCCGGGGCGGATGATTTCCTGACCAAGCCGGTCAGCGCCGACGAATTGCGCGCGCGGCTGCGGTCGGCGACGCGGATCATCGGGATGCAGCGCGAACTGGTGGAAAAGAACCGGCTGGTGGTGGACACGCTGACCGAGTTGCAGGTGGTGCACGAATCGCTGAACCGCGACCTGATCGAGGCGAAGAAGCTGCAGCAAGCGCTGGTGCGGGACCGATACTGCTCGTTTCCGGGCGGGGCGGCGTCCTTGCTGATGCGGCCGTCGGGCCATGTGGGTGGCGATCTGGTCGGCTGGTTCGAGATCCGCCCCAAGCTGGTTGCGATCTACAGCATCGACGTTTCGGGGCATGGCATCGCCTCGGCCATGCTGAGCGCGCAGCTGGCCGGGATGCTTTCAGGCCATGCCCCTGGCCAGAAGGGTGCACTGAGCCGGTTGGGGACCGGGCATTACACGTCGTGGCCGCCGGAGATTCTGGCGGGCCGGCTGAACCGGATCATGCTGGAGGAGATGCGGGTCGATCTGTACTTCACCATGGCCTATGCCGAGGTGGACCTGAAGACCGGCGATGTACAGCTGGTGCAGGCGGGCCATCCGCACCCGGTGATCCTGCGAACGGATGGAACGGTCGAGGCCCTGGGTGAGGGCGGCTTGCCCATCGGGCTGTTGCCGGAGGTGATCTATACGCGGGTGCAGGCGCGGCTTTCGCCGGGGGACCGCCTGATTCTCGCTTCGGACGGGCTGACTGAATATCCCTTCCCTGGCGGAGCCGAACTGGGGACCGAAGGGCTGACGACATTGATCCGCCAATCGGCGCACCTGCCGAGCCCTGCCCTGCTGGAGGCGCTGGTCTGGGACCTGTTCAGCCTGACCGGGGCCGACACGCCAGCCGACGACATTTCCGCCGCGATCCTGGATTTTGCCGGACTGCCCTGACGTTCGTGCCGGGTGGATCAGGTCAGCGCACGGGCAAGCATGGCGCGGTCGCCAGAGTTTGTCAGCTGCACCAGAGCCTCGGCGGCGGACATCCACACCGCCTCGTGTCCGGCCTCGGTGGGCGGGCCGAGCCGCAGGACGGGGCGGGCGAGGTAGATGGTGCAGAGTTTTTCGGCCCAGAGGTCATATTCGGGCATGTAGGTGAAGCGCCGGAAGGCGCCGAGCCGGCGGGTGATGTCGATCTTCCAGCCGGTTTCCTCGAAGACCTCGCGGTGCAGGGCGGCGATGGGCTGTTCGCCCCGGTCGATGCCGCCGCCGGGCAGCTGGAATTCGGGGATCGGGGCTTCCTGGAAGGTCGTCAGCACCGCATCGCCATCCAGAAGCACCGCATAGACGCCGGGGCGCCGCCGGTAGCGTTGTCCTGCCTTCACCGTCTCGCCGAACCGCCGGATCATTCTCTGCCCTTGGTGCCGAGGTTGCCGTACCTATATAGGCGCGGTATGCCAGTACTGGCTTCCCAAGGAAACCCCATGACCATTGGACCCCAAATCGCCTGGGACGATACCGTCCTGCCCTTTCAGCTTGACCGTTCGGACATCCGCGGCCGGGTTGCGCGGCTGGATGGCGTGCTTGACCAGGTTCTGAAACAACATGCCTATCCCGCGCCCATCGAGGCGCTGGTCGCCGAAGCGGCTCTGCTGACGGCGCTTATGGGGCAGGCCATCAAGCTGCGCTGGAAGCTGAGCATCCAGATTCGCGGCAAGGGCCCGGCGCGGCTGATCGCGACCGACTATTATGGCCCGACCGAGGATGGCGCCCCGGCGCGCATCCGCGCCTACGCCAGTTTCGACGAAGAGCGGCTGGACCCTTCGGCCGACCCGTTCAGCCTGATCGGCGAGGGCTATTTCGCCGTGATGCTGGACCAGGGCGAGGGGATGCTGCCGTACCAGGGCTTCACCCCGATTGCCGGCGGGTCGTTGTCGGCCTGTGCCGAAACCTATTTCGCGCAGTCCGAACAGCTGCCCACCCGTTTTGCCGTGACCTTCGGCAAGAGCCTGGAACCCAGCCGCACCGAACACTGGCGCGCGGGAGGCGTGATGCTGCAGCACATGCCGCAAGTGGGTATGGGCGTCGCAGCCGAAGGCGGTTCCGGAGAGGGTGGGCTTCTGACCCATTCCGACATCCTGTCGGGCGATCCGGCCGAGAACTGGAACCGCGCCTCGATCCTGCTGGACACGGTGGAGGAACTGGAGCTCATCGGCCCTTCGGTCACGCCGACGGATCTGCTCGTTCGGCTGTTCCATGAGGAAGAGCCGCGGGTGTTCGACGCCCAGCCGGTGCGGTTTGGCTGTTCCTGCTCGGCCGACAAGGTGCGTCAGACGATGTCGATCTATTCGCAGAAGGACATCGCCAAGATGACCACCGACGAAGGGATCGTCACGGCAGACTGCCAGTTCTGCGGCGCGCATTACGAGCTGGATCCGAAGTCGCTTGGCTTCGAAGGGACGGACGCGCTGGCCGCTGCGGCGAAGCATGACGCCTGAAGAAGTGGCCCTGCGCCGCGCGCTGGCGCGCCCGGCGCGGCCATCTTCCGACTATGACCTGAACCCGGATCTTGCCCTGCCGCCGGGCCGCAAGCTGCGGCCCGCTGCCGTTCTGGTGGCCGTGCGCCTGGATGGGCCTGGGGCGCGGGTGATCCTGACCAAGCGGTCCTCGCATCTGAAGCACCATCCGGGGCAGGTGGCCTTTCCCGGCGGCAAGATCGATGCGGGCGATGCAGGGCCGGAGGATGCCGCCCTGCGGGAGGCGCGAGAGGAAGTGGACCTGCCGCCATCGGCGGTGGAGATCCTCGGTCGTCTGCCGGCACACGAGACGGTGACAGGGTTTTCGGTCACGCCCGTGCTGGGATTGATCCGGAAGGCGCATGACCTGATTCCGCAAGAGGACGAGGTGGCAGAGGTGTTCGAGGTGCCTCTGTCCCATCTGACCGATCCGGCGCGGTTCCGCATCGAGCGGCGGCGCTGGCAGGGGGTTTGGCGGTCCTACTATGCCGTTCCATGGGGGCCCTACTACATCTGGGGCGCGACTGCCCGCATCCTGCGCGGCCTGGCCGACCGGGTGGCGGCATGAGGCTGTCCGGCGACTGGCTGACGCATCCCGGCACGGTGGCAGTGATGCAGGCGCTGGAGGGGGCGGGCGGGCGGGCGCTGTTCGTCGGGGGCTGCGTACGTGATGCGGTGCTGGACCGGCGTGTGGGCGACATCGACATTGCGACCGACCTGACACCCGAGCGCGTGGTGGAGGCGGTCCGGGCAGCGGGCCTGAAAGCCGTACCCACGGGGATCGACCATGGCACCGTGACGGTGATCGCGGCGCATAAGCCGCATGAGGTGACGACTTTCCGGCGCGACGTTGAGACCTTTGGCCGCCATGCGGTGGTGGCCTTTTCGACCGAGGTGGCAGATGACGCGGCGCGACGCGACTTCACGATGAACGCGCTGTACGCGGACGCGGCCGGTGCGGTGATCGACCCGCTTGGATCGGGCCTTCGGGATGCCCTGGCGCGGCATGTGCGGTTCATCGGTGATCCCGAGGACCGCATTCGCGAGGATTACCTGCGCATCCTGCGGTTCTTCCGGTTTTCGGCGGTGGTGGGCGACCCGGAGCTTGGGCTTGACGCCGAGGGGCTGGCCGCCTGCGCGGCGCTGGCCGAGGGGCTTGGTCAACTTTCGCGCGAGAGGATCGGGGCCGAAATGCGCAAGCTGCTGGCGGCCAGCGACCCGGCGCCGGCGCTGGCCGCGATGGCGCAGGCGGGTGTTCTGGCGCGGGTGCTGCCGGGCGCAGAGACCGGGGCGCTGGCGCCTTTGGTGCATCTGGAGGGCGGGCACCGCCAGGACTGGTTGCGGCGGCTGGCGGTTCTTGGGGGAGAAGATGCCGAGGGCCGGTTGCGGCTTTCGCGGGCTGAGGCGCGTGATCTGGATGCCCTGCGCCGGGCCATCGGCAGCACCGAATCGGCGGCCGTGCTGGGTTGGTGCCTGGGAGCGGAGCGGGGCGCGGATGCCGTGCTGGCGCGGGCGGCCGTGATGGGCACGCCGGTCGGGCTGGATGCGCTGGACGAGGTTGCGCGCGGGGCGGCGGCACGGTTCCCGATCACGGCGGCGGACCTTGCGCCCTTGACCGGAAAGGACCTGGGAGCCCGGTTGAAGGCATTGGAGGCACGCTGGCTGGCGGGTGGCCTTTGCGCGGGCAAGGACGAGTTGTTGCGGTAAGGTGCCAGTGACGTGCAGGTTTCGGCGTGACAAGCGCCACGGGCTGCGTTAAACGACGGCATCCCGAGCATGGAGTGTGCGGCATGGAGAATGGGTTGATCCGACACCTGATCTGACAGGTCCGATCCCCATTCGGGTGGCCTGGTCAGCGCCACCAAAGAAGTCCATGTTCGTTGCCTTCCGGGAGCCCCCGAAATGTTTTCTTTCTTCGAAACCCTTGTCGATCCCTATGGCCCCTATGAGCGGACCGATGCGCCGCCGCGGCGGCTGTGGCCCTATCTGCGCGACTTCGTGCGGCCATTCCGGCCTGTTTTTGCCGTCACGGGGGTGTTCTCTGTCCTGACCGCCTTCACCGAGGTGGCGCTGATCTGGTACGTGGGCCGGCTGGTCGATGATCTGGCCAACCTTGGGCCGGCAGAGTTCTGGGCGGAAAAGGGCACCGAGGTCATCGTCGTGGCCCTGTTGATCCTGCTGGTGCGGCCGCTGATCCAGGTGACCAACGTCGCGCTGCTGCACAACACCATCATCCCGAACTTTTCGACCATGATCCGCTGGCGGAGCCATGCCCATGTGCTGCGCCAGCCGGTCGGTTGGTTTGAAAGCGATTTCGCGGGCCGGATCGCCAACCGGATCATGCAGACCCCGCCGGCCGCTGCGGATGCGGTGTTCCAGATCTTCGATGCGATGGCCTTCGCCTCGGTCACCGTTGTCGGGGCCGGGATCATGCTGGCAGATGCCGACACTCGGCTCGTGCTGCCGCTGATCGTTTGGTTCGCGCTGTACATGGCGCTGGTGCGGTGGACGGTGAATCGGGCGGGGCCTGCGGCTCAGGCGGCTTCGGATGCACGGTCGATGGTCACGGGGCGGGTGGTAGACGCCTATACCAACATCCATTCGGTGAAGCTCTTCGCCCACCAGGCGGAAGAGCTGGACTATGCCAAGGAGGCGATCGAGAAGGCCCGCTCCACCCAGATGACCGAAATGCGGATCATCACCGCCATGGACCTGGGGCTGAACCTGCTGAACGCCGCGCTGATCGTGTCGGTCACGGGATGGGCGCTGTATCTTTGGGGCGTGGGGGCGGCCAGCATCGGCACCGTGGCGGCGGCTTCGGCGCTGGTGCTGCGGCTGAACAACATGACCTATTGGATCATGTGGGCCTTCACGTCGCTGGTGCAGCAACTGGGCGTGGTGCAGGAAGGGATGGAAACCATCACCCAACCCATCGGCCTGGTGGACAGGCCCGGCGCCAAACCGCTGACTTTGTCTTCGGGCAAGGTCGAGATCGACCATGTGTCGCACCATTACGGACGGGGCTTCGGCGGGCTGGATTCGGTGTCGCTGACCATCCGGCCGGGCGAGCGCATCGGCATTGTCGGACGGTCGGGGGCGGGCAAGTCCACGCTGGTGAAGCTGCTTCTTCGGTTCTACGACACCGAGGGCGGGGCGATCCGCATCGACGGGCAGGACATATCCGGAGTGACGCAGGAAAGCCTGCGCCGGGCCATCGGCATGGTGCAGCAGGATTCGTCTTTGCTGCACAGGTCGGTGCGGGAGAACATCCTGTACGGCCGACCCGGAGCGACCGAGGCCGAGATGATTGCCGCCGCTAAGCGGGCCGACGCGCATGACTTCATCCTGACCCTGCAGGACCCGCAGGGCCGGACGGGGTATGACGCGCAGGTGGGCGAGCGGGGCGTGAAGCTTTCGGGCGGCCAGCGGCAGCGCGTGGCGCTGGCGCGGGTGATCCTGAAGGACGCGCCGATCCTGATCCTGGACGAGGCGACAAGTGCGCTGGACAGCGAGGCGGAAGCGGCGATCCAGGAGGCGCTGTTCGGCGTGATGGAGGGCAAGACCGTGATCGCCATCGCGCACCGGCTGTCGACCATAGCGGCGATGGACCGGATCGTCGTTCTGGAGAACGGGCATGTCGCCGAGGAAGGCTCTCATGCCGAACTTCTGAACAGGGGCGGGCTTTACGCCCGGTTCTGGGCGCGGCAGTCTGGCGGCTTCATCGGGCTGGATGACGAGGCGGCCGAATGACCGTGCGTGCCCGCCTGGGCGACCTGATCGACGCGTTCCGGCCGGCGGACGGCCCGCCGCCCCAGACCCTGGGCGCGTTCTTCAAGTGGTGCCTTCAGGGATCCTGGCCGATGCTGGTGGTGGCCGGGATCCTCTCTTCGGTGGCCGGGGCGACAGAGGTCGTGTCGGCCCTGATTCTGGGATGGGTCATCGATGCGACGGTGAACAGCGGGCCGTCGGACTTTTTCGGCGGCCATGTCGGGCTGATCGCGGGCTTCCTGGTGTTCTACCTGCTCGTGCGGCCTTTGGTCTTTGGCCTGACCTCGGCCTCAAACGCGATCATCGTCGGGCCGAACGTCATGCCGCTGGTGCTGAGCCGGCTGCACCGCTGGACCCTGGGCCAGGCGGTGACCTTCTTCGACAACGACTTCGCCGGGCGCATCTCGCAAAAACAGATGCAGGCGGCGCGGGCCGTGACCGACACGGCGACCGAAGTCATCAACACCGTCTGCTTCGCGCTGGCCTCGGTCATCGGCTCGGTGGTGTTCCTGCTGGCGATCGACATCTGGGTGGCGGTCGCACTGGCGGTGTGGCTGGTGGTCTATATCCTGCTGATCCGGTTCTTCATGCCGCGCGTGCGGGTGAACTCGGCGGCCCGCGCCTCATCGCGCGCGATGGTGTCGGGTCAGGTCGTGGACACCATCACCAACATCAAGACCGTGAAGCTGTTCGCCCACGCCGCGTTCGAGGACCGGGTGGCCATCGAGGCGATGGAGGTGTTCCGCGAGAAGTCGCTGGAATTCGGCGTGATCTCGACCTGGTTCCGCCTGTCGCTGATGACGCTGGCCGGCGTGCTGCCGGTGATCCTGATCGGTGGCGCCGTACTGTTGTGGGCCGCGGGCGAGACGACGGCGGGGGCCATCGCGGCCTCGGGCGCCATCGCCATGCGGATCGCGCAGATGTCGGGCTGGGTGAGCTTTACGCTGATGTCGATCTATACCAGCGTGGGAGAGGTCGAGGATGCAATGAAGACGCTGGCGCGGCCGCATACCCTGGCCGATGCGCCGGATGCGCGGGAACTGCCGCCGGTGAAGGGCGAGGTCCGTTTCGACCACGCGAGCTTTGCCTACGGCCGCCAACGCGGAGGGGTGGCCGAGATCGACCTGACAATCCGTCCGGGCGAGAAGATCGGCATCGTCGGCGCCTCCGGGGCGGGCAAATCCTCGCTGGTGGCGCTGATGCTGCGGCTTTATGACACCGAAAGCGGCCGGGTGCTGATCGACGGGCAGGATGTGCGCGGCGTCACGCAGGAAAGCCTGCGCCGGCAGATCGGCATGGTCACGCAGGAAACGGCGATGTTCAACCGCTCGGCGCGGGACAATATCGCCTATGGAAACCCTGCGGCCAGTGAGGAGCAGATCATCGCCGCGGCGAAGGCCGCAGAGGCACATGAGTTCATCGAGCACATGGTCGATCACCAGGGGCGCAAGGCCTATGACGCCTATCTGGGTGAGCGCGGGGTGAAACTTTCGGGAGGGCAACGGCAGCGCATCGCGTTGGCGCGGGCTTTCCTGAAAGATGCACCGATCCTTGTGCTGGACGAGGCGACCTCGGCGCTGGACAGCGAGGTCGAGGCAAGCATCCAGGCGGCTTTGCACCGCGTGATGCAGGGCAAGACGGTGCTGGCCATCGCGCACCGGCTGTCGACCATCGCCGAGATGGATCGCATTGTGGTGATGGACCAGGGCAGGATCGTGGAACAGGGCAGCCACGCACAGTTGCTGGCCAAGGGCGGGCTGTATGCGCGCTACTGGAACCGGCAGTCGGGCGGCTTCATCGGCGTGGACGACGAGACCGAGCAGGACGCCGCAGAATGACGCTTCGCCTGAGCATCGACCGCGTCGGCCATCTGGGCGACGGGGTTGCGATGGGGCCGGACGGTCCGGTCTTTGTGCCCCAGGTCCTGCCGGGCGAGGTGGTCGAAGGCGCGTTGCAGGGTGACCGGCTGACCGATGTTCGCATCGTCACTCCCTCGCCCGACCGGATCCGCCCCCCCTGCCCCCATGCGCGGACCTGCGGTGGTTGCCTGATGCAACATGCCTCCGACGCTTTCGTGGCCGACTGGAAGCAGGGCATCGTCCGCGGCGCGCTGGCCGGACAGGGACTGGAGGCCCCGCTGCGGCCCATCGTGACCTCGCCGCCCCGGTCGCGGCGACGGGCGACGTTGACGGGGCGCAAGACAAAGGGGGGCGCTCTGCTTGGGTTTCATGCGCGCGCCTCGGACCTTTTGGTGGCAGTGCCGAACTGCCAGCTTCTGCACCCCGACCTGGTCGCCGCATTTCCTGCATTGGACGCAATGACTCGCCTTGGGGGATCGCGCAGCGCCGAGTTGGCGCTGACCGTGACACGGACCCTGGGTGGCCCGGATGTGGCCGTGACAGGAGGCAAGCCGGACGAGGACGGGCTGTCGCTGGACCTTGCGCGGTTGGCCGAGACGCATGGGCTTTCGCGTGTGACGTGGAATGGCGAGGTGGTTGCGATCCGTGCCCAACCGAACCAGCGATTCGGCCGTGCGCTGGTGACGCCGCCGCCGGGAGCTTTCCTGCAAGCCACGATCGAGGGCGAGGCGGGCCTGCTGGCAGCCGTGACAGAGGCGGTGGGTGGGGCACGGCGTATCGTTGACCTGTTCGCCGGTTGCGGCACCTTTGCATTGCCACTGGCAGAACGTGCCGAGGTCCATGCCGTCGAGGGCGAGGCGGCCATGGTGCAGGCGATGGAGAAGGGCTGGCGCGGAGCCGAAGGGCTGAAGCGTCTTCAGGGAGAAACCCGCGACCTGTTCCGGCGCCCGCTGGAGCCGGACGAGTTCAAGGGGATCGAGGCGGTTGTGATCGACCCGCCCCGCGCGGGGGCCGAGGCGCAGGTGGCCCGTCTGGCGGAGAGCAAGGTGCCGGTTATGGCTTTTGTGTCGTGCAACCCCGTGACCTTTGCCCGCGACGCGAAGGTCCTGGTCGAGGCGGGCTGGCGGATCGACTGGGTTCAGGTTGTGGATCAGTTCCGCTGGTCATCACATGTGGAACTTGTGGCGCGACTGTCGCGCTGAAGCGGCTCACGTCTGTGTGATGCCGTGCCCTGCTGGCGGAAACGGGCCTTTTCCTTTAGGCCATTCTGCAAAACAAAGAGCAGACTGATCAGGCACGACGCATCATGGCATTCATTGCACGAATCTTCCTTGTTATGGCCTTGGCCGTCGGGCTGGCATCCTGCGCACCGAACAAGTTCCAGAAGTACGATGGCCCGGCCGTGACCCAGGTGCAGGTGTACAAGGCAGATCGCCGGATGTACCTGCTTCACAACGGCGAAGTTCTTGAATCCTATGACATCGAGCTTGGCGGCAACCCGATCGGGCCGAAGCAGTTCGAAGGCGACATGAAGACGCCAGAGGGCACCTATCACATCAGCCACCGGAACCCGAACTCTCGCTATTACCTGTCGCTTGGCGTTTCCTATCCAAGCGCCGAGGACATCGCCTTTGCCGAAGCCAACGGAAAACGTGCCGGTGGCGACATCATGATTCACGGCACGAACAGGGACAAACGGCGGGCCGAGGACTGGACCGCCGGTTGCATCGCCGTTTCGAACAAGGAAATGCGCGAGATTTATGCGATGGTGAAGCCGGGTACGCCGATCGTCATCTTCCCATGAGGCCGAAGGCCTGGCGGGCTCAGGTGCCCGTGAGCAATGTCCACCAGAGCTTGCCGCCCGGTTCCTGAAACCAGGCAAATCCCATCTGCGTCGCGCGGGGATCCATGAGGATGTCGCGCGTGTCGGGCTGCTTCATCCAGGCCGAAAGGGTCTCGACCTCGGTCTCGTAGGTTTCCGAGATCAGTTCGCCCAGAACGGTGCCGGTGTAGCCCGCTCGCTGCGCCCGGACGATGGGGGAAGAGCCGTCGGACCCGAAGTGCCAAGGGCGGTTCTGCACCGACATGTCGCGAGAGTGCGTCGCAGCTGCCGCATTGAGCGAGGCATTCAGCACCAGCGCCGGCGCGCCCTTGGCCGATCGCAGGGCATTGACCGAATCGAGCACACGATACGGGATCGCGGCCTTCTCCTTTTCGGTGATGTTGTAGACCGTCGGAAGCGGCAGGCCGTCCGGCCCGACAGCGGGTTGACTGGTCGAGCAGGCCGCCAGGACGGCAAGGCCGCCCAGGCTCAGAAGGTTGCGTCTGTCGATCTGCACGTCATTCCTTCCCCGGCCTGTTGGCCATCCTTGTCGCGTCAGCCGGCTGTTTATCCAATGGTCCGTGCCACTTCAAATGCACTCTGCATGAACTTGCCGAGTGACGCGGGTTTGATTTGAAGCGCGCAGGCGAGCGGAGTACAGCCTTTCCGAGGCAGGATCACGATACTTCACGAAGCGGAGACAGCAAAATGGATCGGCTCAAGCTGAACCGGCGCCAGCTTCTGGGCGGCGCAGCCCTTGCGGCGGGAACGGCAGCGCTTCCCGTCTGGGCGCAGGACAACTCGACGGTGTTTACCCCACCGGCTGGTGCGGGCGTGCGCAACAACATATCGAGCTTTCGCACGCTGAACTGGCAGGACTATTTCGCCAACACGACCAACGGAGTGATCCTGGTCGATATCACGTCGCGCACGCTGCATTACTGGTCGGAAGACCAGACGATCTACCGGCTCTATCCGACCTCGGTGCCGCTGACCGAGGATCTGACTCGCCGGGGCAACACCGAAGTCATCCAGAAGGTCGAGAACCCGCCATGGCGGCCGACGGCCTCGATGAAGGAACGCAACCCTGACTGGCCGGATTTCGTGCCCGGCGGCGACCCGACGAACCCGCTTGGGACGCGCGCGCTGTACCTGTCCTGGCCGGCCTATCGCATCCACGGAACCCACGACACCCGCAAGATTGGGCGCCAGTCGTCGAACGGCTGCATCGGGCTTTACAACGAGCACATCCAGGAATTGTTCGGTTACGCCAATGTGGGCACACAGGTGTTGCTAATTTGACGACAAGCGAACCGAGCGCAGCGGAAGTGCATGACCCGCGTTGCAATCCTCGGTTCAAGCTGTGTAAGAAGGTGCCACGAGGTACAGTCTTGGGTGTATGCCGTCGCCTCTGCGAAAAAACCGGCGGTATGCAATAACTGGAGGTTAACATGAAGAAACTCGCGCTCGCTGCCGCCCTGACGGTCGCTGCTTCGTCGGCTTTCGCCGGCGGCATGGCCGAACCGGTTGTCGAACCGGAAGTCGTGGTCGAACAGACCTCTTCGTCGAACGGCGGCTGGCTGGTTCCGGTCCTGCTGATCGTCCTGATCGCTGCTGCCGCTTCGGCTCAGTAATCATCGGCCGTTCAGGCAATTCGGACAAGACGGCGGCATTTGTCGCCGTCTTTTCCATTTTCCGGCCTTTGCTTCGCGACCGATTGGCTGGTCAGACTGAGCCGGCCTGATCAGGCCACCCAGCCTGCAAGATTTTCCTCGATCACTGTGACCAGAGCCGCGACATGCGCGGCATCGTCGTTCAGGCATGGGATGTAGGTGAAGCTCTCTCCCCCGGCGTGTTCGAAGGATTCGCGGATTTCCCCGTCGATCTCTTCGAGAGTCTCGATGCAGTCGGCCGAGAAGGCCGGGGCGATCACCGCGATGCGCTTCTTGCCCTTCCTGGCCAAGTCAGCGACGTGTTCGACCGTGTAAGGGCGCAACCATTCCTCGCGACCGAAGACCGACTGGAAGCTCATGTCGATGTGGTCGCGCTCCCAGCCCAGCCGTTCGCGCAGTAGCCGTGTCGTTTTGGCGCACTGGCAGTGGTAGGGGTCGCCCTCCATCAGATAGCGGCGCGGCATCCCGTGATAGCTGCACACCAGAACGTCCGGTTTCTCGTCCATCGTTGCATAGGCGCGCTCGACCGACTGGGCCAGCGCCTCGATATAGGCCGGATGGTCGAAGTACTCGGGCACCGTGCGAGTTGCGGGCTGGCGTTTCTCGGCCATCAGCGCACGGAAGAACTGGTCGTTGGCCGTGGCAGTCGTGGCCCCAGCGTATTGCGGGTAAAGCGGGAAGAAGAGGATCTTCTCACAGCCGGCTTCGACCATCGCATGGACCTTCGAGGCGGTCGAGGGATTGCCGTAACGCATGCAGAAATCGACCATCACCTTGTCGCCGTGTCGCGCCAGCAGTGACTCGGCGATGCGCGCAGTCTGGTCGCGCGTGATGGTCATCAACGGGCTTTCGTTGCGTTCGGCATTCCAGATCTTGCGATAGTTCGCGCCGCTGGTGAACGGCCGTTTGGACAGGATGATCAGCTGCAGCAGAGGCTGCCACTTCCATGCCGGGTAATCGATCACCCGGCGGTCGGACAGAAACTCGTTCAGATAGCGCCGCATCGACCAGTAATCGGTGGCGTCAGGGGTTCCCAGGTTGGCAAGAAGAACCCCGACGCGGGCCGGCTTGACCGCAGGGTGATTGGCAGGGGCGTGGGCCAGTCGGCCGCGCGACGGATCTTCATTCTCTGGCGCCGTGCGCCCTGCGATTCCCAGATCCAGCATGTCCGTCTTTCCGTTTTCCTGTCACTGGAGCGCACTTAATCGCGTGAACGGCGGGGTCAACCGGTCCCGTCGCCACGCGGCACGCGGAATTCCGCGCTACCGAGCGCATCGGCCAGCTTTTGGGCAGCGGAACCGGGACGCAACGGCTTTTGCTGGCTGGCATCAGGGGCCCAGCCTGCAAGCGCGATGATCTCGAACGTGGCCGGGATCCGACCGTCAGGCAGGCCGTAGACAGCGGCATAAAGTTCCGCTGCCCGCACGATGACGGCGCGGCGCGTCGGGTGGCGCAAGCGTGCGGTCAGCGCGTTGCCCTCGCCCATGGCGCGAAGGTCGCGCATGAGGTGCAGAGTGTCGCGATAGGTGACCCGGCGCGTGACACTATCCGCCACGGGCAGCGCCAACCCGGCGCGCTGCACCAAAGCACCAAGATCGCGGATCTCGCCCATGGGCAACACGCGCGGTGACAGGCCACCCGTGACCTCTGCCTCCGCCTGCGCAAGGACGGCGCGCAGTTCGTGCAGCGTCTGGCCGCCGAACAGGAATCCGAGAAACAGGCCGTCCGGCCGCAGCGCGTTCCTGGCCTGGACCAGTTGGCCCACCGGATCGTTGGCCCAATGCAGCGCCAGTGCGTGAACCACGAGGTCATGTGCCTTCGGTTGCAGCGGGAGGACCTCATTGTCGTCCGAGATCACGGCCCCCGGCAGTTCATCGAGCCACAGGGTCGGAAAGGGCGTGACCACCGCGGGCGCGGTAAACCGCCTGTTAACCTCTGCAAGCCTTTCATGAACTTCGGCGCGGACCTCTTCCTGCAGGAAGAACTCGGTCGCGCGGGCGCGGTTTCGGGCCAGAGCGGCCCGGTCGGTGATCTGAGGAAGGCCTTGCATGAGCGGCACCATGACGGCAACGACGCGGGCGATGCAAGCGGCGCTGCACGTCATCTATCCCCCGCAATGCATTTCCTGCGGGGCTCCTGTCACAACCGACTTCGGACTGTGCGGGCCCTGCTGGCGCCAGACCCCTTTTGTCAGCGGCCTGGTCTGTGATCTCTGCGGCACCCCTCTGCCCGGCGAAGACCCTGGTGCCGTGGTTCACTGCGATGACTGTCTGACGATCGCGCGGCCGTGGAACCAGGGAAGAGCGGCACTGCTCTACAAGGACAATGCGCGCCAGCTTGTCCTGTCGCTGAAGCATGGTGACCGGCTTGATCTTGCCCGCCCGGCCGCCGTCTGGATGACGAAGGTCGCGACGCCCCTGCTGTCGCCCGGAACACTTGTCGCCCCGGTACCGCTGCACTGGTGGCGGCTGGCGGTGAGGCGCTACAATCAGTCGGCCTTGTTGTCGAAGGGAGTGGCGCGGCTGGCCGGGATGGAGCACTGCCCGGATCTTCTGAAGCGCCGGCGCGCCACGCCAAGCCAGGAGGGACGGACGCGCGACGAACGTTTCGCCAACCTGTCCGGAGCCTTGACGCTGCATCCGCGACATGTCGGACGGGTCAAGGATCGGCCTGTGCTTCTGGTCGATGACGTCATGACATCGGGGGCGACTCTGGCGGCGGCTGCCGAGGCCTGCGTTGCAGCCGGTGCAAGCCGGGTATCCGTCGTTGTGCTGGCGCGCGTTGCGAAGGACGCCTAGATCGTTACAGTCGTGTCGGCTGTTCGAGGAAGACGATGAAACCGGTCGAGATCTATACCACGCCGCTGTGCGGCTATTGCCACGCCGCCAAGGGTCTCTTGACACGCAAGGGGGTGGCCTTCACCGAAATCGACGTTAGCGGCAATCCGGACCTGCGCGCAGCCATGGTGGCACGCTCCGGCGGGCGACGGACGGTGCCGCAAATCTTCATCGGCGACACCCATGTCGGCGGATGCGACGATCTCTTTGCCCTGGACGCGGCGGGACAGCTCGATCCCCTGCTGGCAGCTTGACAGCCATGCGCGCGGGGCTCGTCCAGCTTACGGTGACCGACGATCCGGCCTCGGACCTGCCCGCAACGCTGAGGTTTGTGCAGCGGGCAGCAGCCGAGGGCGCCGACTTCGTGCTGACGCCCGAATGCACGAACGGTCTTTCCGCCAACCGCGCTCGCCAGCGCGAACAAACCTTTGCGGAAGCGGATGACCCGACCCTGGCCGCCCTGCGCAACGAGGCGGCGAGAGCGGGAATATGGCTCTTGGTCGGCTCAGTGCGGGTTCTGTCAGATGAGCCTGATGGCCGCTTTGCCAACCGGTCAATACTTGTGTCACCGGGCGGTGAGATCGCTGCTCGATACGACAAGATCCACATGTTCGACGTGAATGTATCGGAAACCGAGGTCTATCGCGAATCTGCGGCCTTTCGGCCCGGTGGCCGCGCGGTTGTGACCGATACACCGTTCGGTACGGTCGGCATGACGGTCTGTTATGACCTGCGCTTTCCCCATCTGTACCGCAGCCTCGCCAAGGCGGGCGCCGGAATCCTGACAGTGCCGGCAGCGTTCAACCACATCACCGGCGCAGCGCACTGGGAGGTGCTTCTGCGCGCACGCGCGATCGAGACCGGCTGCTTCGTTCTGGCCCCGGCACAGACCGGATTCCACGCGGAACGTGAGGGAACCGGACGGCGCACGCACGGCCACTCGTTGGCGGTTGCGCCTTGGGGAGAGATCCTCGCCGATGGTGGAACCGTGCCGGGTGTGACATTGGTCGAAGTTGATCTCGCCCGGGTCGCTGACGCACGGGGCCGCGTGCCATCCTTGTTGCATGATCGAGGCTTCGCCGGACCATGAGCGACCTGCCAACATCATCTGACCGTACGGAAGACATCGCCGTGGCCCTGTTCGGCGAGTTGTTCATGGCAGATCAGTTGGCGCGCAACCGCGTAACGCGCGCCTTGCCCAAGGGTATGGAACTGTCGCATTTCGGCGTGCTGAACCACCTGGCACGGTTGGGCGAAGAGCGCACGCCGGCGCAATTGGCGCGAGCATTTCATGTGACTCGCGGCGCCATGACGAACACGCTGGCCCGCCTGGAATGGGCAGGTCATGTGCACATCCGACCGGACTGGGACGATGCACGCCAGAAGTTCGTGGCGATCAGCCCAGCCGGCCGCGCAGCGCGAGACGCGGCCGTGCAGTCGGTTGCCCCTCTGATCGCCGATGTGGTGCAGGCTCTTGGCGCTGATCGTGTGCGCGCCGTTCTGCCCGTCCTGCGGGAACTTCGCCGGCGACTGGAGGAAGACCCCGGCTGATGCCGGGGCGAATTCCGCTATTGCACCGCTGCATTCACCGCGAGGAGGCCCGCCAACAGCGCCGTGATCGTCCTTGCCGCGGTGACCGGGCTTTCGCTGACCACGACGGCATCGCCGTCCTGCAGCAGGAATTGCCCCGCAGCGAACAGACCGTCTGCGTTGGTAAGATCGAAGGTGAAAACCACGCCTTGTTTTGGTGGCCCGGAACCGTCAGTCCGCACGGCTTTGGCGCTGTAGTTGCGGAGAATGAAGATGGCCGCAGGATTGGCGCGCACCGCATCCATGCCGCCGGTCAACGCCATCGCTTCGAGCGCAGTCACCCGTTCGGAAGGGAATCGCACACGTGACTCGGTTCCGCTGGCTCCGAGAGCAACGAAGTGACGGTCATCTGGTTCGACGAACAGCTTGTCGCCGCCCCTGAGCGTCGTGTCCTGGGAGGGGCTGTTCATCAGTTGGTCAAGAGATATGCCGTACAACCGGCCATCGCGGATAAGTCGAACTTGCGGGTTTTCCAGCGATGGACTGACACCACCGGCCGCCGAAAGCACGCTGAGCACCGTCGTATTGCGGTCAAGGAGCGGGTAGTGACCCGGGCTTGCAACACCGCTGACGATGTCGATCGAGTTCTGCTTGCCAGAGCTCTGTTCGAGTTGCACCTGAACCGACGGGGCAATGGCCACGAGCTTGTCCTGGATCACTTGCCGGGCCTCTTCCGGCGACATCTTCGAAACGTAGACTTCCGAAATATAGGGCAAGAAGATCGTACCGGATTGCGACACGATCAGGCCCGTGAGCGGCACCGCCTTCTGCCCCGGCGGCTTGAGCAACGAGCTTTCTTCGTTATCCCAGATGGTTACGTTGAGATGATCTCCGGGCTGGATGATCTGACCGGATGGCCCGCGACTATGGCCGATCCAGCCCGACGCAGTTCCATTGCCGGACAAGGGCCAGCGTGAAATCGTCGCGAGGCTAGCCCGGGTCACAGGCTCGACGGCGAAGGTTGCGTCGGGATCGTTGGCTCCTGCGAGGATCTGATCCTCACGGCCCGCGCCCTGCGGAAGGTCGCACCCCGCAAGCGTCAGGGAAGCACAAACCATCGCCAGAACAGGCGGTCTCAGTCGAATCAATTGGGCGTCTCCGGCAGCTCGCCCGCCCCCAACGGGTGGACACGACGCATCGCGGCACCATACTGACCCGCGGTGTCGGGTCAACCTCCGCTGCGCGGCGGCGTGACCGAGGGGCAAGCGGCGGGAGGCAGAAGATGCCACATAAGCAGGTAATCGCCGTAACTGGTTCCACAGGGCGCTTGGGGCAACTGTTTCGACTAGTCTGGTCGGGCGACCAGCCAAGAGAACTTGCGCCGCTTTGGCTGACGCGCCAGAGCATCAAGGCGCCAGATGAGATCACTTGCGATCTGGAGGGTCGGGTGCCGACTTTGCCATCGGGGTGTATCATTCTGCACCTGGCGGGAACTGTAGCCCCAGGGCGCGAGATGTCAGACCACGTGGCGCTGGCGGTGGCTGTGCGCGACCTGGCCCTTCGTTCGGAGGCGCGGCATGTCTTTGTTGCCTCGACCGCGGCCGTCTATGGGCGGGGCGACGCGCCACATGAAGAAGCGGAAAAGCCCGACCCGGCGTCGGCCTACGGACGCATGAAGCTGGCAGCCGAGAACGTTTTCGCCGGACAGCCGCGGACAACATGCCTCAGGATCGGCAATGTTGCTGGCGCGGACGCCGTTTTGGGCAACAACGCCCCGCGGCTGATCCTGGACCCGGTTCCTGACGGAACGGAAGGGCCGTCGCGATCCTACATTGGTCCAAGGACACTCGCCCGGGTGGTTGCCCGGTTGGCCGGCGTAGCTGCGACAGGAGGGGTGCTTCCGCGCACCCTGAATGTGGCACAGTCCCCGATCGTGAGCATGGCCGCCCTCCTGCGCGCCGCTGACCGTCCCTTCGACTGGGGCCCTGAAAACCCGGCCGTCATTCCCAAGGTCGAACTGGCAACTGACCGGCTTCGCGCCCTCATGCCAGACCTGCCACTGGCGTCTGCCGCGGGACTTGTGGCCGAGCGCGATTCGCTGCCAAGCTGGCGACCATGACGATACAGAAGCGCTTGTTCGATCTGGTCCTTGGCACGTTCCTTGCGCTGATTCTGGCTATTCCGTTCACGGTGCTGGTCGTCATACTTCTCATCCGGGAGGGGCGGCCGGTCTTCTATGTGTCCGAGCGGATGTCAGCGCCGGACCGCCCCTTCCGCCTGTGGAAGTTGCGAACGATGACGTTCGACCCTGACGATTCGGGTGTATCGGGTGGTGACAAGGCATCGCGGATAACCGCTACCGGCCGGTTCCTGCGCCGCACACGGATGGACGAGGTTCCGCAACTGTGGAACGTGCTTCGCGGCGACATGAGCTTCGTCGGCCCGAGACCACCGCTGCGTTCCTATGTTGAGAGATTTCCTGAGATCTACAGGAATGTCCTGCGCAGCCGGCCTGGCATCACGGGCCTGGCAACACTACGCTATCATGCTCACGAAGAGCGGCTGATCGCCGAATGCCGCACTGCGGCAGAAACCGACGCCGTCTACGCAAGGCGCTGCGTTCCGCGCAAGGCAGCCTTGGATTTGATCTATCAGCGGCATCAATCCCTGTGTTTCGATGCGGCTTTGATCATCGAAACAGCAACTCGAACATTTCTGCGCCGTATTTTTGCCAATCGGCGCTGAAGACGGCGCCACTGCGCTTGCTGCACTGCACACATCGCCCTATTGTGGCGCCATAGTGGGTAGCGTTTGCATAGTCCATTCCGCTGTGCCGCATGTGGCGCGCCAAGCAAGAAGGTTCTGGAGTGCTGCGGTTCCGAAGCCAACTCTTCGCCTTTGTAGATGTCATGTCACGTCGGCAGAAGCAGTTCTCGCTGCTTATGATCGACGTCGTCCTTGCCCCTTTGGCCTTCTATCTGACCTGCGCGATCGTGTTTGGTTCCGTCGTGCCAAAAGCATTGTTCGACAGCCTGTTCGTGATCCTCTGCCTCCTGCCGCCGGTCGCCGCGCTCGCCTGCCTGGCGCTTGGCGTTCATCGGATCCAGTTGAAAGCCTATGAATCGACGGCCATCCTGCGAACAGGTGCAGTCGCCGCGATTGTCACGGGAACGGTGGCGCTCTCGCGTTCGCTGCTTGGGCTGTGGTTTCCCGTTGCGGGTGTCTTCCTCTTCGGGCTGGTCTTCTTCCTGCTTGCCGTCGGCTCACGTTTCGCGCTGCTGAACCTGCTGCTTTGGGTTCTGCGGCTTGGAACCGAACGGACGCGGGTCCTGATCTATGGGGCGGGCACGACGGGCATGCAGCTTGCTGCCGCGCTGCGATCGCACGAGCGTGTTTCTGCGGTTGCCTTCGTTGATGACAACGTCGCGCTTCACGGGACAACGGTGGCGGGGTTGCGTGTGTACCCAGCACACCGGATCGACTCGTTGGTTCAGGACCGGCAGATTGACCGAGTGCTTCTCGCCATGCCCTCGGTCTCCACGCCCAAGCTCGGAAAGATAGCGCGCGGCCTTCAGGCGCGTGGTCTGGACGTGATGATGGTGCCTTCGTTCGCACAGCTCGTCGGTTCAGAGACCCTGATCGACTCCCTTACCAAGGTCGCGCCCGACAAGTTTCTTGGCCGGCGGCAGATGGACAAGGCGCTTCCCCTTGGCGCAGAAGCCTATACCGGCAAGTCCATTCTTGTCTCTGGCGCAGGCGGCTCTGTCGGCAGCGAACTTTGCCGGCAGTTGATCCTTCACCGCCCAAGCCGGATCGTCCTGTTCGAAGTCAGCGAGATCGGACTTTATAACATCGATCGTGAGCTACAGGGGCTGGCTTCGGGGACAGGCGTCGAGATCGTTCCCGTGCTTGGGACTGTCACCGATGCGCGCATGGCGCGCTCCGCGATCGTCGACAACGGCGTTCAGGTCATCCTGCACGCAGCAGCCTACAAGCACGTGCCGATTGTCGAGGCAAACCCGATCGCGGGTGTTTCGAACAACGTTCTGGGGACCCGCGTTCTGGCTGACGCGGCCGAGGAATGTGGTGCGGAACGCTTCATCCTGATCTCGACCGACAAGGCCGTTCGGCCGACCAATGTCATGGGCGCCTCGAAGCGCCTGGCCGAACACGTTGTTCAGGACCTTGCCCGCAGATCCAAGATCTGCCTTTTCTCGATTGTGCGGTTCGGGAACGTGCTTGGGTCCTCTGGCTCTGTGATCCCGCTGTTCAAGGAGCAGATCGCCCAGGGGGGGCCGGTGACCCTGACGCACGAAGACGTGACACGCTATTTCATGACGATTTCCGAAGCCGTACGGCTGGTGCTGCTGGCGGGGTCGTTTGCGGACGCAGATGGAATGCGTGGTGGTGATGTCTTCGTGCTGGATATGGGCAAACCTACGCGCATCCGTGACCTCGCAGTCCAGATGATCGAGGCCGCGGGCTATTCGGTCCGCAGTCCGGACAATCCGGATGGAGACATCGACATCGAAGTGATAGGACTTCGTCCGGGCGAGAAGCTCCACGAGGAACTCCTTATCGGCGAGGGTTTCCTGACCACGCCGCATCCCAAGATCATGAGGGCCAGAGAAGCTGGTTTGCCCGAGCTTCGCGTGGCGGGTGCGCTGCGCGCGTTGCGCACTGCTGTGGCAACGGGAGACAGCGACGGAGTGCGTCGCGTAATCACCGATTGCGTGGAAGGCTATCAACCTGCTGTGGCTCCAGAGGCCCTGCGCTCCAACGCATAGATGTCGCGACCGTCGAAAATGTGGGCTCGCGCGGCCCGAAGGGCTTGCAGATCTCTCGTGCCCTACCTTGACTGGCCCCAGGTCATATCGGATTGGACATGCCCCTCGCCCTTCGACCCGCAGCCCTAGCTGCCCTTCTATGTTCTTCCGCCCTGCTGCCAGCGGCGGCGCAGGAACGCGTGGGGCGCGGGCCGACGCTCAACTTCTACCTGAACCCCGGCCTGATCGACATGCCGTCCGGCGAAGCTCTGCCAGACACCACACTTGCCGTCGGTGCTGCCGGTTTTGCCGGAATTTGGCGTACCGGGATCACCTTCCAATTCGCTGACCGAATGTCCGGCACCTTCCGGTACTCTGGCATCAACGACCTCAACTATGGCGGGTTCGACACCTATTATGACCGCAGCTTCGACTTTCGGCTTCTGCTGCTTGAGGAAACCAACTGGATTCCGGCCGTGTCGGTCGGTCTTCAGGATCTGATGGGAACCGGCCTTTATTCGGCCGAGTATCTTGCGGCGACCAAAGAGCTGTTCCCTGGCTTCAAGGTTACGGCCGGCCTCGGCTGGGGACGGCTTGCCTCTTACGGTTCGATCGGTGACCCCTTCGGACCGCGGCCGGATCCGAACACCGGCGAGGGCGGAAAGCCCAACTTCGGACAGTGGTTCCGCGGCCCCATGGCGCCATTCGGCGGCATTGAATGGCGCCCTTCGGACCGGCTGGGATTCAAGGTCGAGTATTCCTCCGACGCCTACACGCTTGAAACCGAACAGCGCGATGTCTTCGAGCGCAACTCGCCATTCAACTTCGGCATCGAATACCAGTTGACGGAACGCATCAGGGCCGGTGCCTACTACATGTATGGCAACGAGGTCGGCGTGAATCTGACCATCGCACTTACGCCCGCGCGCCCGCTGACGCCGTTGACCTTCGAAGCTCCGCGCAACCTGGAGCCACGCAGTCGCGGCCCATGGCCGACGAACTGGTTGTCTGACCAGGCGCAGAAGGATCAGATCCAGGCAGACCTCAAGACCATGCTGCAGCAGGACGGGCTCATGCTCGAATCCGTCAGTCTCCAGCCCAATTCCGCCACGATACGCTACCAGGACGAGCGGTTCGACTCTGCCCCCAACGGAATCGGCCGAGTGGCGAGGGCGATGAGTGCGGCACTCCCCCCTTCGGTCGAAACCTTCCACATCGTACCGGTGATCTGGGGGCAACCGACCTCGCAGGTCACGGTCCGCCGATCTGACCTGGAAGCTCTGGAATTTTCGGCCCAGCCCGGTCAGGCCCTTTGGGCTAGAACCGAGATGGCCGATGCAGGCAACCTGCCGCCCGCACCGCCGATCCCTGGCCTGTATCCGAACTTCTTCGCGGGCATCGAGCCCTATACCCGTGTCAGCTATTTCGACCCGGACGCGCCTTACCGCTGGGAAATCGGCCTTCGGGCGGAGGCGGATGTCGAAATCGCCCGCGGCCTTGTGCTGGAGGGGTCGATCCGACAGCCGATTGCAGGAACACTGGACGAAGTGACGCGCGTTTCAAACTCGGTGCTGCCGCATGTCAGGACGGACTGGCCACTGTATGAAAGCGGCGACCTGAAACTCGAGTATCTGGCGCTGGCACAGTATTTCCGGCCCGGCAAGGACCTCTGGGGCAAGGTGCAAGCGGGCTATCTGGAAGACATGTACGCAGGCATCGCGGGCGAAATCCTCTGGCGCCCGGTGGAAAGCCCACTCGCGCTCAGCTTTGAAGTCGCCTATGTTGGCCAGCGTGATTTCGACATGGCCTTCGGGCTGCAAGACTACAGCGTCGCCACCGGCTTCGCTTCGGCCTACTACAATTTCGGCAATGGCTATCTTGGGCAGGTCAACGTCGGCCAGTACCTCGCCGGTGACCGTGGCGCGACCATTTCACTTAGCAGGTATTTTGCGGACGGCTTCTCGGTCGGGGCCTTCTTCACCTTGACCAATGTCTCGTTTGAGGATTTCGGCGAAGGCTCGTTCGATAAGGGCATCATGCTTCAGATTCCCCTCACCTGGTTCACCGGTCGGCCCAGCCAGACGGTCTACGGCAGCACGATCCGCCCGGTGCAACGCGATGGTGGCCAGCCTCTGAACCTGCGCAACCGCCTGTACTCGATCGTTCGAAACGACAACGCCGCCAACTACGAGATTCAATGGGGGAGGTTCTGGCGGTGATTGCGAAGCTGTTGCGCCGCACCCTCGGCCTGTTCGGGTTTCCGTTGGTGCTCTTGGGCTGCTCTGTTGGACAGGATGTGACCTCGCCAGGCCTTGTGCTGCAAGAGCTGCTGATCGCCCAGGGCAAGGCTGCGCTCAATCGGAACGGCGATCCGTCGGTTGCCGTCATGAACTTGAGCCGCTCTCAGTTGAACAGCCTGGGGGAGACTGTGCTGCGCGCGCAAATTCCGAACTATGGGCTTGCGGCAGTTCTTTTCATCTCGCAGGACCGCGCGCCCTATTCGATCTGGCGCACGCCGGACAATGTGACCCTGCAGTTCCGCTCGGGCCTCATCATTGGCTCGAAGGGCGTTGGCGCGGATCTTGTTGCCGTGGACGACCCGCGCATGATCGCCGTGCTTGAAGGGCGCGAGGGTCCGGGGCCAGGCAAGCGCGTCAACAGCGCATTTGACGGAACGAATGCGACCGTGAAGACCGAATTCACCTGTCAGATCAGCGACCTCGGGCCGGAAAATGTGACCGTTGCAGAGCTGTCCTATCCGACACGCCACCTACGCCAGACCTGCACAAGTCCGAACGAGAACTTCGTGAACGACTATTGGGTGCAAGGACGCACCGTCTGGAAATCGCGCCAGTGGTTCAACGAACAGATCGGCTATGTCACCGTCGAGCGAATATCGCCGCAATGATCCACTGCCAGCCAAGCCTCGGCGCGACAGGGCCTAGTAGTCCTTCTCCAGATAGACCCCCACACCTGAATCACCGTCAGAGGTGCTGCTGGCTCGCAGGGTAATGGTATCGGTCAGGTCGAAGTTCAGGTGAATCTCACTGTTACCGGTGTCATCCATCTGGACCTCCGTGTAGGTGCGGTCGTTCAGATACTTGCCGGCCGTAACCTGAGTGCCACCCCGGGCATTGGTGTTGACGTCAAAATCGTCCAGCCCTAGACCGCCGCGCAGCTTTCCGATCAGCCCGACGCCCCCTTTTCCTGCCAGCGTGGCAACGGCCCCGGCGAGCCGCGCCGCCTGAAGCGGTGACAGACTATTCAAGTCGCGGTCGAACAACAGCTGCGACAGCACTTCCTCTTCCGGCAGCTCCGGCGAAGACCAGAAGCTCACCTTGGGGTCACTGGCCGGGCCCTCGATGCCTACGAAGGTGGTCACGCTTGACCCCTGGTTGGACGCGATCACATCAAGGTAGGGATCGAAATCGCCTTCCAGCCGCAGGCTCGCGCGGGTCAGGACAAGCCGCTTTCCCAGGATGTCCAGCCGTCCGCGGATCAGGTCGAACCCGCCCGAAGGCACGATGGCGGCGCTGGTCCCACCCAGCCTGAGTTCTCCGCCAAGTTCGGCATCAAGCCCCCGGCCGCGGATGAAAACCTGGTTCGGAGCAGAGATGGCAAGCTGCAAGGCAAAGGGTCGGCGGCGGCTCGCGGCAGTCGCGTCTTCGGGTCCGCCCAGCAAACCGGCCCGTTCCAGTGTGGCCGCAATGGGCGGGGTCAGATCGACATGGCGCAGCCCTTCGGGAATATCGGTCGCGCCCAATGTGTCCGGGATACGCACTTCAGTCTCGATCAGGGCGATCCGGCCACTGATCGTCGCCCCCCCGGCAAGCGGCCCCTTCACCGCGATCTCGCCGTTCGCGCGGGTCCTGTAAAGATTGGGGTCGACCAGAACAACCCGCTCAAGCCCCACGCTCAAGTCGCCTGGATACGGTGCTTCAAGACCGATCGTTCCGTTCGCACGCAGCCGACCACCCTCTGTGACCCGCCCGCCAACCGTGACCGTGGCTCTGCCACTGGCCAATCGCGCATCGGCTTCAAGCTGCTCGATGGCAAGCCCGAGGCTTGGGTCGCTGTAGCGCCCGCCCGTCAGAGTCACCGTCCCGGAAAGCGACCGCAACGCGATCGGTCCATTCAGCCTCAGGTCAAAGCGCGTCAGGCCCGATACGGCCCGCGGGTCGAGGAATGCATTGGCCAAGGCCGCCTGGGCCGAGCCGCGAACCGCAAGATCCGCGCTATCGTAGCGCGGCGAAATCCTGCCCGAGACCGTGCCGTCAATCCCGCCCGGTCCGCGCGCGGCGAGGTCAAGCGTGGTTCCAGAGGCCGATTGCGCAACGGAGCCGGTCACACTCACCGGCCCTGGGAATTCGGGAACCACGAGACCAAGGTTAGAAAGCCTTGCATCGACATTCAGGTTCTGGGTGTCGCCCGACAGTGCTCCATTGGCCGAAACCTGCAGTTGCGGGTTGTTCAGGACCGCCTCTTGCACCTTGATGCGCCCGTCGCGCATGGCAAGGTTGAGGCGCATTGTGCCATTGCCCCGCAGCAGTGCATCAGCCTGTGCCTGGCCCACCGATAGGTTCCGGGTGGATGCGGAAAGCACCAGCGTTCCCGCCTGGGTGTTGCCGGACACCTGCGCCCGGGCATCGACGGATCCGCCGAACCCGCGACCCATGACACCGAGGTCACGCAGCGCAAGCGTCGCGTCCAAATCGGCCGCCGTTCCATCCACGGCCACCGACCCGCTGGCGCTTGCCTGCACTTGGGGATTGTCGATCCTTGCCGCACGGACCCGGACCTTCCCGTCAGCCAGCGCAAGGTCGAGGTCGACCCGGCTCGCCCCGCGCAGAAGGCCGTCCACCTGCGCCTGCCCAATGGCCATATCGTTGCCGGTCAAGTTGATCACGGCCGTGCCAGCATCCGTGGTGCCTGCTACATGTACCTTGCCCGAAACGCCCCCACGCGCCGCTGCCCCGAGTACCGACATGTCGGGCACCGCGACCTCTGCGGTCAAGTCACTGCCAGCGGTGGCCAGCCGCCCCTGAGCACTGGCCGTGATGCCCGGCGTCTCGGCGCGGAACTCGCGCAGCAGAAGTCCTGTCGCGTCCCGACGGGCGGAAACGACGAGGATAGACGACCCTTTCAGCAGGGCATCCGCTTGGCTTTGCCCGAGACGCAGATTGGTACCTTGAACATCCGCCTCGACATCGAAGCTGCCGTCGAGGACTGAACCCGATCCCTTCGCCGTCACCTGCAGCGCCCCGGCAAGCGGCCGGCCCGCTAGCCCAGAGAACCTTGACGCGTCCGATACCTGTGCCTGGATATCGCCTGCCAGCCGAAAGCCGGTGTCCAGGTCATCCACCGTTCCCGTGCCCGCAATTGAATAGTGGTTGCCGCCGGCGGTCAGCGCCTTGATCTCAAGGTGCCCTGCGGCTTCGGTCCAGACCGCTTGTACTGCGCCCGAAATCTGGGGACCGAGGGCTTCGGCCAATGCCTCATCCGCCGCGCGAAGCCCCCGCCCTGCAAAGCTGACGAGCCCGTCGATGCGGTTGCCCGCACCGCCCTCCTCACGCTCGATCCGGCCACGGGCATCGACACGCATTTCGCTTGCGCCGAAATCGGGGCGGAGCAGCCCACGGACCACGGCAGTCCCGGTCCAGTCCGGTCCCCGCGCCGCGTCGAAGCCAAGCTTCACGTCGGCTTCCTGCACCATGGTCCGCGCGCTCCCCGGGATCGGCAAGAGCACCGGCGCACCCGATGGCAGCGCCACCCGGCCCTCCAGCGCAAAGCGTTCAGGCAGACCATCTGCCGCGAGCGCCATCGTTCCCGCAAGCGAAAGGGCCTGTGCGGTCAGGTTCAAGCGGCTCACCTCGATGCGCCCGTCAGGCTGGGCGGCGGCCAGCGCCTGCAACCGGATGTCAGGGCCGAAGAACTCGGCATAGTCGGGCACGAACATCGGCGCGACATTGCCCCCCAAGTCGACGTCGAAGTTGAGCACCTGCGCCGCATCGCGCTGCACGATGAGCCGGCCGGCCAGTCGTTCTTCGCCCGAGGTGCTCAGTTGCAGGCGCACCGCCATCGCATCAACGATGCCGTCGCCCTTCACGGTCAACTCGAAATCCGGTCGTCCCGGGAGATTGATCATGCCGCCGACCAGGCCGTTCGCCTCTTCGCTGGCAGTCAGGTCGACCACAAGCCGGCGGCTGGAATTGGCGAAACTCGCCGAAGCGTCCAGTTTGGTGACTGGTCCCTCGTCGGTGCGGATGGCCTTAAGCGACCCGCGCCCCTCGCCCCCAGCAAGCGACAACGACCCTTCGATCGTCGCCGTCACCGGCTCGCCCACAAGCGAAGCGCCCAGTTCCAACCGGTCGGTTGCTAGTCGGCCGATTTCAACCGAAACGGGCAGTTCGGGCAACGAAAATGGTTGGGCCTCTGCTTCGGGAAGGTCGCTTCCCTCGGACACCGGCGCCCTGGCGACCACGATCTCGGCGGCCGTCAGCCTGTTCACCGAAAGCCGGCCCGCGAAAAGCGCGGCGCGGGACCAATCAAGCTCGATATCTCGCAGGGTCAGCCAGACGCCCTGGTCATCGGCAACCGTCAACTCTTGAATACGGGCCACGGACGACAGTGCCCCCGAAAAGCCGCGCACCGTCACCTGGCGACCGGCGCCGGACAGATTGTCCTCAAGCAACCCCTCAAGGAAGCTTCGGTCGTCCGATTGGGCGCTGGCCGCCACGGGCGCCAGTGCCACAAGTCCCGCCAGTACCACCCAACGCAAGACCCGCATCAGAACGCCTGCCCCAGTCCGATGTAAACCTGTGGACCATCTCCCGTATCGCCCTCGACCGGCAGGCCAACGTCCAGGCGGATCGGTCCGATCGAGGTGTTGTAACGCACACCAAGGCCCGCGCCTGCCTGCGTCTCGGCCTCCGACATATCGGCCGAAGCACTGATCTCGCCGAAATCATAAAATCCGACGACACCGATGGTCTCGGTCACCCGAACACGCACTTCGGCAGAGAAACCGAAGAACCCCATGCCGCCCGTTTCCAGCGGCCCTTGAGGTGTGTCCGTGGTGATGAAAAGCGATTGGTAGGGCTGGCCGCGTACCGTGCCGCCACCGCCCGAATAGTACAGGAAGTCCCGCGGCGTGCCCAAGAGCGACGATCCGAATATGCCGCCGTATTGCAGTCGACCGGCAAGCACGACTGCCCGGTCAACCGATGTCCCGCCGAAGCCCTTGTAGGTCCGCGCGTCCAGAGAGAAGCTTCCGCCGGAATCCGTGCTCCCGAAGCCAAGAAAAGGCATCACGGTGCTGTTTGCAAAGTAGCCCCGGGTCGCATTCAGAGGGTTGTCGCGATTGTCCCAGGTAAGGTTCACCGGCAAGTTCAGGTTCTCGTAAACGAACTTCCCCGTCTCGTCCGTACCCTTCAGGTAGTCGTAGCCCAACTGGATCGAGCCGTTCAGATTGTCCGTGAAGACGTGGCTCAGACCCCCGTTGACAGAGAGAAAGTCGCCTTGGTAGGTCGCCTCGTCAAGCCGGCCGAACGAAAGACCCGCAGTAGCCGTCGTATCTGGCGTAAAGGTCGCCGGTCGCGAGAGGTTGAAGGACAAGGTGTAATCCACCCCGCTGTCCTTCGCGCCGATGTTGTCGATGAGGCCTTCGATCTCCAGCCGCTCGGCGCCGCCGAACAGGTTCCGGTGCAACCAGAAACCTGTCACGTTCAGACCAGAGGTCGTCCCGACATCGGCGCCAAAGCCCACGCGCCGCTTCTTTTCTTCCACAACAGTCAGCGTCTGGCCCAGAAGATCGGGCGGCGTGATGTTTTCGTCCTGCGTGAAGGTCACGGAGGAGAACACGCCACTCCGGCGCAAGCGTGCTTGCGCCTTGCGAAGCTCTGTCGGGTTCCAGACCGTGCCCACGGGAAGGCCGGCAATCGCCCTGATGCGTTCTTCCCTCATGCGCTTTTCGCCGGTGATCTTCAGAGGCCCGAACCGTAGTCGCGGTCCCGGCATCAAGTCCACATCGACGGCAAGTGTGTTGGCCCGATGATTCGCCACAATGTCCTGGCTCGCGACCTTTACTCTCGGATGGCCGGCATCCTGCCAGCCGGCCTGGGCTGCGCCGACCGCCTCGGTGATCACGCCGCTTTGCGCCGTCTCGCCCACCGCAAAGGCGCCGGGCATGACTGTGCCATCGGCGAGAGGGGCGATCTCGGCCCGCGAGAACTCGAACAGCGGGCCGGGGTCCACTACCACCTCGACCTTGCCGATGCTTTTTGGTGCGTCCAGCGGTGGTATGTCCGCGGCCTCGCGGCCATCGACATAGATATGGATCACCGGGGAATATCGTCCTTCAGCGTAAAGGGCGCCAACCAGCCGCGCGTACTCCGCGCGGGCAGCGGCGAACAGGTCCTGCGGGTCTGGCCCTTTTCGACCCGCCTCCTGTTCGGTCGCAACCAATCCGGAGGCTGCCTTGAGGCTACGCAGCATCGCCTTGTCGCCGCCAACCACGTCGAAACTCACGACATCCTCGGCCATCCCGGCCGACCCGGCGGAAAGCGCCGCCGACAGCGCCAGCGCAGCCCCGAACGCCCTCCTGACCTGCCGACGCCGAGCCAACGCAATCCTCCGATGCAAATCAGGCGCACTATCGCAATGACAGCCGCCAAGAACAATCCGCGATGCGAACGATCAGTCGAGGAAGGTGGATCAAGGCGCAGACAGAAGGCTGTCCGTTAGATCGCTCAGCGCCAGGGCAGCCGCCCCTCTCGCCCACAGAAGATCCCCCCGTGCGTGAACCTCGATCGGCGGCCTCGGGCGCCCCGTCTGGATCGTCAAGCTATCCATCTCGGCCAGTGCCTCTGCAGCGTACAGATAGTCATAGCGCATTCTTTCGCCGGACAAGATGATCAGCGCCGGATCGAAGAGGTTGATCACATTCGACAGACCTACCGCCAGATAGCGCCCGGCCCGGCGGAAGATGGCCCGTGCCGTGGCATTTCCGGCCTTAGCTTGGTCATACAGGCTTTCCAGCAGCACGGCCTGCGCTGCACCATCCTTGTGGCCCCAGTTCAGCGCGGTCACGGCCTCGCGCGCCAGTGCATAGTCGGCGACATAGGCTTCAAGGCATCCCCGCTGCCCGCAGCGGCACAGCGCACCATCCAGTGCCACCTTGGTATGGCCCAATTCCATGCCAAGACCCTGCGCCCCGCGATACAATCTATGGTTCATCACGAAGCCCATGCCAACGCCGTGTTCGATCGTCATGACCGCAAAATCTGACAGTGCGCGACCTGCGCCGAACCACAATTCGGCCAGGGCAACCAAATTCGCATCGTTGTCGATCGACACGGGAACCCCGAGTCTTTCGCGCACTGCCGCGGCCAGAGGCTCGCCCCGTTCCCAAAGGAACGAAGACCAGAGCACGCATCCCGCCGTCGAATCCACGAACCCTGGCATGCCGATCGCCAGCCATGACACGGGTCGTCCAGTCGCCACGCGACCGAACAGATCCGCGATCACCTCCACCAGTTCGTCCAGCCGCATGGGGCCGACCTGCCGCGGCAGGGTCGCCGCTGCGGTCTGGTTGCCGGCAAAGTCGGCCAGAACCGCGGTTGACTCGCGGTCGCCGATCTTCATCCCGACGACGCAATGCGCGCTGCCCCGTACCGCCAGTGCCACGGCAGGCCGACCGCGACCGGATTCTCGTGGGGTCTCGACCTCTTTCAGCAGTCCCGCAACGGCCAGTTCGGCCACCAGTGCACCGACGGTGGCCGGGCTCAACCCAAGATCCTTTGCCACGGCGGACCGGGAAGACGCGCCCGTCGCGCGCACGCGTTCGAACACCAGCTGCCGCAGGGGGCGCTGCACTTCCGAAAGGGGCGGACCAAGTGGTCCACAGCCCACCCGCCCGGCCTCATCGTCATCTGCCCAAGGCTTCATTTATTCAACCGCCAAAGCAATTACGCGGGGCACACAGGCGCGGAATGCCCAGTGCCGCCTGATCCGCCGTAGAACGCGGCGGTTACCTGCCATATTTACTTTGACAACTGAAATTAATGAAGCCTAGTTTCTGCGCGTCTCGCCCAGGATGCGACTCTGCCTTGCAGTCGCCAACCGGCGAGGGAGGGAGGCGTCATGTTCATCGGGCTCGACCTTGGCACGTCCGGGTTGAAAGGCATTCTCATTGATGAGGATCAGCACATCCTTGCCGAAGCCACTGCGCCACTGACGGTGTCGCGTCCGCACGAGGGCTGGTCGGAACAGGCGCCCGCAGACTGGATCGTCGCGACCGAGGCAGTGCTGGACAAGCTCGCTGCACACGGGCTTTCCGGCGTCAAGGGCATCGGCCTATCCGGACAGATGCACGGCGCCACGCTTCTTGACGCCTCCGATCAGGTGCTGCGCCCCTGCATCCTTTGGAACGACACCCGTAGCCACGAAGAAGCCGCCGAACTGGACGGCGATCCGTTGTTCCGCCGAGTGACCGGCAACATCGTCTTCCCCGGTTTCACAGCGCCGAAGGTAATGTGGGTGGGCGCCCACGAACCCGCGATCCGCGAGAAGGTCGCCAAAGTCCTGCTGCCAAAAGACTACCTCCGCCTCTGGCTGTCGGGCGACCATGTGGCCGAAATGTCCGATGCCGCCGGCACCGCCTGGCTCGACACCGGTACGCGCGACTGGTCGGACGATTGCCTTGCCGCCACGGGCCTGACGCGCAGCAACATGCCCGCTCTGGTCGAAGGCTCTGCCGTTTCGGCCCGGCTGCGCGATAGCCTCGCCAGCCGTTGGGGGATGGGGAAGCGTGTGGTGATCGCCGGGGGCGGCGGTGACAATGCGGCCTCCGGTGTGGGCGTCGGTGTGGTGCGGGCGGGGGAGGCTTTCGTCTCGCTTGGCACATCCGGCGTCCTGTTCGCCGCGAACGATGGCTACCAGCCCGATCCAGCCACGGCGGTTCACACCTTCTGCCATGCTCTGCCCGATACCTGGCATCAGATGGGTGTCATCCTCGCCGCAACCGATGCGCTGAACTGGTATGCGGGCCTGATCGGGCGCGATGCGGGCCAGCTGACTGGCGAGCTCGGGGCTCTGAAAGCACCGGGCAGGACGCTATTCATGCCCTATCTGGGCGGCGAACGCACTCCACTCAACTCGGCTTCGATCCGTGGCGCCTTCCTTGGCCTCGAACATGCGACCGACCGGCAGGCCGCCACCCGCGCCGTGCTGGAAGGCGTTACCTTCGCCATCCGCGATTGCCGCGATGCACTGGCCGCCACCGGCACCCGGCTGGAACACCTATTGGCCGTGGGCGGCGGGTCGCGGTCGGACTACTGGCTTCAGGCGATCGCCACCGCATTGGACTGCCCAGTCCAGGTCCCCGTGGCAGGCGACTTCGGCGGGGCCTTCGGTGCGGCGCGGCTGGCGCTCATGGCGGCCACCGGCGCCGGAGCCGAGATCGCCACACTGCCCAGGATCGCGCGCTCCGTCACCCCCGATCCCGCCTTGAAAGACGCCTTCACCGCCGCGCACGCCCGCTATCGCGCGGCCCAATCCGCCATCGCACCGTTCTGAAAGGCACAGCCATGACCGAATTCTTCAAGGGCATCCCAGCCATCAAGTACGAAGGCCCCGACTCGACCAACGAGTTCGCCTTCCGCCACTACAACGCCGACGAGTTGATCCTTGGCAAGCGCATGGAGGATCACCTCCGCTTTGCCGTGGCCTATTGGCACAGCTTCGCCTGGCCGGGCGGTGACCCCTTTGGCGGGCAGACCTTCGAACGCCCCTGGTTCGGCGACTCGATGGAACTGGCGCGCCTGAAAGCCGACGTCGCTTTCGAACTGTTCGACATTCTCGGGCAACCCTTCTACTGCTTCCACGACGCCGACGTGCGACCGGAAGGGAAGACCTTCGCCGAGTCGAAGAAGAACCTTGACGCAATCGTCGACTACATCGCCGAGAAGCAGGCCAGCCATAAAGCCAAGCTCCTCTGGGGCACGGCCAATATGTTCAGCCACCGCCGCTGGATGGCCGGCGCGGCGACAAATCCCGATCCTGATGTCTATGCCTATGCCGCCGCCTCGGTGAAGGCGAACATGGACGCCACGCTCAAGCTTGGCGGTCAAAACTACGTGCTCTGGGGCGGGCGCGAAGGGTATGAAACCCTCCTGAATACTGACCTCAAGGCCGAGCGCGATCATGCCGGCCGGTTCCTCCAGCAGGTGGTCGAATACAAGTACAAGATCGGCTTCAAGGGCACGATCCTGATCGAACCGAAGCCGCAGGAACCCTCGAAGCACCAGTACGACTACGACGTCGCAACGGTCTACGGCTTCCTCAAGGAATTCGGCCTGGAGAAGGAAGTGAAGACGAACATCGAACAGGGCCACGCCATTCTTGCCGGCCACTCGTTCGAACACGAGATTGCGCTTGCCGCGGCGCTTGGCATCTTCGGGTCCATCGACATGAACCGGAACGATTATCAGTCCGGCTGGGACACCGACCAGTTCCCGAACAACCATGCGGAAAAGGCGCTGGCCTTCTACGAAATCCTCCGCGCGGGCGGCTACACGACAGGCGGCACCAACTTCGATGCCAAGATTCGCCGCCAGTCCCTGGAACCGGCCGATCTTGTCCTGGCCCATGTCGGCGGCATGGACACCTGTGCCCGCGCCCTGAAGGCCGCGGCTAAGATGCTGGAAGAAGGCGAACTCGAAGCCGCACGCAAGGCACGCTATGCCGGCTGGGATACCCCGGCGGCACAGGCCATGCTGAAGGGCTCGCTCGAGGACGCCGCCGCCCGCGTTTCTGCAGAAGGACTGGAACCTCAGCCGAAGTCCGGCCGTCAGGAAAGGCTTGAGAACCTCGTCAACCGCTACGTCTGAAACTCGTCGTTCACATCCTCGGAGGGCGGCGCTGAGTGTTCAAGTTCGGCATTCAGCGCCCCCCCGGCCAGTACCGAATAGACGCTGAAGTACAGCCACATCAGAAGCGCGGCGACGGCCCCGATGGACCCGTAGACCTTGTTGTAGGTCGCGAAGTTGGTGAGATACGCCGAAAAGGCAATGGACGAGGCCGCCCACAACACGGTGGCCAAGATTGTGCCGGGCATGATCCGGCCGGACACCTTCCCCCATTCCGGCCCGAACTTGTACAGGATCGCCAGCACCGCCTGAACGATGACCACCATCAGGATCCAGGGCAGCACCTGCAGCACCCAGCCGGAAAACGCATCCATGTGCAGGAAGGCAAGGGCAAGCGGCACCGCGACCACCACCGCCAGAGACAGGATCATCACGCCGATCAGCGAAAGCGTGATCAGGACGCCAGTCAGGAAAGCCACCACGCCGTTTCTTGCATGGCTGTCATGAATAACGTCCAGGCCCAGCATCATTGATGCCACGCCCGCCCGCGCCGACCAAAGCGCAATCAGGATCGAAACAACGGTCGTCCAGCCCAGGGTCGCACGCGGACCGGTCACCAGCGCCTCGATCTGACCCTCGATCAGCACGAAGGCTTCGTGCGGAATGAACCGTTCGGCCACGTTGGTGTAATCCTCCACCGCGGCGGGGTCGGACATCATCGAGAAGATGGCAAGCGTCGCCGTCAGCCCCGGAAACAGCGCAAACATGGCGTAGAACGCCACACCCGCGGCAATAAGGCCAAGCCTCGCGTGGCTCAGCCTCCACAAGGTGCCTTTCGTCACTCTCCACACAGCGCCCATTCCGGCCCTCCACGCCGCCACCTTGGCGTGGCATCACCGGTCATGCAATTCCGTCGAAGGGTCGGGGCATCAGAACTCTCCGGCTGTTGTCGTCGCGCCAATTCGCAAGCTGGCAGAAGACCTTCGCCCATCGCGCATGCCGGCTCAGGGTATCTCGACCTCCACCCAAACTGGCCGGTGACGCGAGGCCCGCGCCAGCACCGGCGCCAAGGCATCGCCATCCAAGGTCCAAAGGACACCTGCATCGACCACAGCGAGACCCCGCGAGGGAAGTAGGTAGTCCACGCGAAGCCCGCCGGTCTTGGGAAACAGCGCCGTGTCCAGCGCCGGGTCGCCCCGCTGCTGCGGATCAGCCCGAGGATTTGCGCCTCTGGGTTCGGGATCCAGGAAGGCTCCAGCAACCAGCGCCTGAAATGCCTCGGGACGCCCCTCGCCGTCCAGCGGGTCAAGATTGCCCGTTCCCATCAGAACCAGCGGACCTTTCGGCGGCGGCAGGCCCATGTCCGCAAGGCGCCCCTCAATCAACCGCAACCAGAAGGCCGCCTCGTCATGGTTACGGCGGCCATTGCGGTCCTCCGGGCCGTCAAAGACCGGCGGGGTGGCCGCAAAGGCGAGGATCGTCAGGCGCCCGCCCGATGGCAAGATAACCGGAACCTCCCAATGTCCCGTCGTGGCAAGTCGCTGACTTTGCCGCTCCTCGATGCCGGTCTCGGGCGGGATCAGGGCCCCCGGAAGGTCGGCCCACAGGAAGGACGAGAAATCCCTTGCTGCCGCCCGGTCCAGCGGCAGCCGCGACAGCAGCAGCATCCCCCCTTCGCCCGGAAATCGCCCCCAGCCCTGCGCATCCCGCGCCTCCCCCAGCCGTCCGTTCCGGTCTAGGTCCAGCCCAGTCGGTTGCCCCGTGTTCGGACGGAGCGATTGAAGTTCAGGATAGGTGGCCCCCGCTTGGGCAAGGCGACCCGCCAGAGCCTGCGCCGCCAACAGCTGAGCGTCCCAGTCCATCCCGACCAAAAGCACGACATCGGCATCCAGAGAGGCCAGAACCTCGGTGACGGCCATAACTTGCGGGTCATTGCCGCTGGCAATGTCACGCAACAACAGGCCAGGGCCGGGGCGGTTCAGTTCCACATTCCAGACCGCAAGCCGCAGTGTCTCAGCCGAGGCCAGAACCGGTTGGCACAATGCGATCACAAAAGCGATCAGGCCGTGGCGAGCTTTGCCTTTTCCTCGGTCGTGCCGGCACGACGCTTCTCGTCGATCATGTCCGCGACACGGCCCATCGCGATGCCTCGCATGAAAAGGGAAGCCGGAAGGAAAGCCCATGCCGCCATTGTCCAGATCAGCGTCTGCGGCGAGGTGAGTGTCAGAGGCTCGAACCCCGATGAACTGATCTTCACCACCGCCGGGATCAGGAATGGCAGCAAAAACCCTAACGCAATGTTAATGCGTGCATCGCGATGCAGGCGATCCACGACATCGCCACCCGCCGTCGGATCGAAGGTTGGCAGGTTCACCCAGACATTGAAAGCCGCGTGACGCGCAGGCCAGGCCCCGATCTTGAGCACGATCACAAAGATCGCCAGAGAGACCAGCGAGGTGAGATAGGCCATGCCTGCGGCCGTGCGCACTGCTGCGACCTGCTCGGGCGATGCGCCGTCCGACATCATCATCGTCGCGAGGCGCACAGGCGAGTAGGGGAAATCCATCGAGATGCCGATAAGTCCGCCAACGGCCCGGGCAAACTCGGTCAGCGTTGTGGGCTGCGCCTCGCCACGGGCGATCACCGAAAGAAGGAATACGGTGAAGAAGGCCATCAGGAAACGGATGCGGTTGAACGGCGGTGCGTCGCGGAACTCGATCAGGCCCGGATAGGTGGACTTGTATTCGACAAAGGTCAGCGCCCCCGCAAAGAGCGCAACAAGGGCAACCATCTGCTTGGTGTCAGCGGTGACGAACGGCAGCAAAGCCGATGGCGTCGCCACCAGCACCATGACCAGCAATGCGCGCGTTGCCGCGCCCGTCCACCGCGTTGCCACTGCTCGCCCACCCTTCAGACGACTGGTCCCGGTACCGTGCCGGGGCCTTGTTCCGTCTGTCTTCCGCACTTTACGGCGGATTGCCTCAATCCTGCCCAATTTGTGCCTTCTTTCGACTCATGCAGCAACCCATTGGCAGCATTGTCGAAACCTTTGGGGCGTTTTCACGGAGCGAGTGTCGCCAGATTGCATCAAGTTTGAGACATAAAAGGGGCCGCCCCGCAGGACGGCCCCATATCTTGTGGTTTTCGGCCAATCAGGCCCAAGGGTGGAGGAGCGCGTTCTTCTTTTCGAAGGCGTCGATCGACGCTGACTTCTCCAAAGTCAGCCCGATATCGTCCAGCCCGTTCAGCAGGCAGTGCTTCTTGAACGGGTCAACTTCGAACGAGAACGTGGTTCCGTCCGATGCTGTCACAGTCTGCGTCTCCAGATCCACGGTGATGCGCGCGTTCGCCCCCTTCCGGGCGTCGTCCATCAGGTGATCCACCGCGTCCTGCGGCAGAACTACGGGCAGGATGCCATTCTTGAAGCAGTTGTTGAAAAAGATGTCGGCGAAACTGGTCGAGATCACGCAGCGGATCCCGAAATCCAGCAGCGCCCAAGGCGCGTGCTCGCGCGAAGACCCGCAGCCGAAATTGTCGCCGGCCACCAGGATCTCCGCCTTGCGGTACTGCGGCTGGTTCAGCACGAAATCCGCAATCTCGTTGCCCTGCCGGTCATAACGCATCTCGTCGAACAGGTTCTTCCCCAGTCCAGACCGCTGAATGGTCTTCAGGAACTGCTTAGGGATGATCATGTCGGTGTCGATGTTGACCAGGGCCATGGGGGCCGCGATGCCGGTCAGGGTGGTGAACTTGTCCATGGAGTGTCCTTTCGCTCTAGGCGATGACTGACATTTCTAGGTTGGTCCTGTCGCGGATCGGCGCGTCAGGAAAACAGATCGTGAGGCCGGAGCGGTGCCGTCTGGCGGTCCAGAGCAAGGCAATCGCATCCAGCAGGTCGTCCAGCTTGCCCTGCAGCCCCTTCGCCTGATGGATCAGCGGGGCCACGTCGAAGCCCGCCGTCTCCAGCAGGTCCTGCCGCAGCTTCGCCCCCTCGGCACGGCGCTTCGGCGCAAGAACCGGCCCGCCATTCATGACGGCAAAGCTCGCCTCTGGATGACCCTCGCGCAGACGGGCCTGACCCAAACGCGCCACCAGGCCATCAATCTCGGCGATCTTTGCCAGGATGCCAAAGGTCTGGCGGCTCAGGCCTACGCCCAAAGCCGCGCGGTTCAGGGCCGACGCCACGGCGTAGTCGCCGCCCGAAACCGCCGCCCGGCACGGCGTGTTGAACACGGACGAAGCCTTTCCGGGCAGGAACCGTCGCAGCGCGGGCTCGACGTTGCGGGGTTCCGGGCCATCGACAAGCCCGATGGGCATGTCGATCACGGCAAATCCGATCGCTCGACAGTGAAGGACATCGCCAAGATCGGTAGCAAACTCGACCTCCGGACAAGACGTCCCGGCCTCAGGCTGGCTCACCACCAGCCATCCGCCTTTGCAGCCATCAATCCCGGCGATGCGCTCCACGTCTCAGACCGTCTCGCCCATCAGTTCTCGCACGTCGGTCAGGTGCCCGGTCACCGCCGCCGCCGCAGCCATGGCGGGGGAAAGCAGGTGCGTGCGGCCCTTGTAGCCCTGGCGCCCCTCGAAATTGCGGTTCGACGTGGCGGCGCAGCGCTCGCCCGGCGCCAGTTGGTCGGGGTTCATCGCCAAGCACATGGAACAGCCCGCAAGCCGCCATTCGAAGCCCGCGTCGATGAAGATCTGCGCCAGGCCCTCTTCCTCGGCCTGCGCGCGTACAAGACCCGATCCGGGTACGACCATGGCGCGCTTCACCTTGATCTTCTTGCCCTTGAGGATCGCGGCGGCAGCCCGGAGATCCTCGATGCGCCCATTGGTGCAGGACCCGATGAACACCGTGTCGATCGCGATATCGGTCAGCTTCATGCCGGGCGTCAGGCCCATGTAGTCCAGCGACCGCTTCGCCGCCTCGACCTTGCCTCCGGTGAAATCCTCGGGCGCAGGTACAACACCGGTAATCGGCAGCACATCCTCGGGCGAGGTGCCCCAGGTCACCACCGGTGCGATGTCCTCGCCACGGATCGTCACGACCTTGTCGAAATGGGCGCCTTCGTCGGTGAACAGCGTCTTCCAGTAGGCCAAAGCCGCTTCCCACTTCGCACCCTTTGGCGCATGGGGACGGCCCTTCACATATTCGAAGGTCTTCTCGTCCGGGGCGATCAGCCCGGCGCGCGCACCGCCCTCGATCGCCATGTTGCACACAGTCATGCGGCCTTCCATCGACAGGTCTCGGATCGCCGAACCGCAGTATTCGATGACATGGCCGGTGCCGCCCGCGGTGCCGGTCGCACCAATCACCGAAAGCGTGATGTCCTTGGCAGTGACACCGGGCCGCAGGTGGCCGGTGATCTCCACCTTCATGTTCTTGGACTTCTTCTGGATCAGCGTCTGGGTGGCCAGCACATGCTCCACCTCCGACGTGCCGATGCCATGCGCCAGCGCGCCGAAAGCGCCGTGCGTGGCGGTGTGGCTATCGCCGCAAACCACCGTCATGCCGGGCAGCGTCCAGCCCTGCTCGGGGCCGACGATGTGCACGATGCCCTGGCGAATGTCGGATACCGGATAGTAGTTGATCCCGAAGTCGCGCGCATTCTTGTCCAGCGCGTCGACCTGAATCCGGCTTTCCTCATTGTCGATATGGGTGTCGCGGCCCGCCGTGGTGGGCACGTTGTGGTCGGGCACGGCGATGGTGCGCTCGGGGGAACGGACCTTGCGGCCCGTCATGCGCAGGCCTTCAAAGGCCTGGGGAGAGGTCACTTCGTGAACAAGGTGACGGTCGATGTACAACAGGCAGGTGCCGTCTTCGGACTGGTGGACGACATGATCGTCCCAGATCTTGTCATACAGCGTACGCGGAGCGGTCATGGCTCTTCTCCGATGGGAATGGCTGAAAATGGGCGCGGCCCATACGGGGCGCGGGTCATGCGGTTGATCGTCGGATCAGGAAAGTCGCGCGAGAACCGACCGGTTCTCACGGCTGAACCGCTGCGGCAGGCGAGCGTGGTCGTCGATGTCGAAGAACCGGATCATGGGTCGTCGATATAGGCGGATTCGCCCTCATCGGCAACGGGATTTGCCGATGACACGCAAGACTTGACGACTCGCATATGTCATGACTTATATAATCAATGCCGAATGCCATTCGCCTCCTCGCCACGCTTGCCGATCCGACCCGCGCCGCGATCCTCGACCGGCTGCGCACCGGGCCCGCCTCGGTGAGCGATCTCGTGGCGCTGCTGCCCATCAGCCAGCCAGCCGTATCTCAGCAACTCGCGCGGCTGCGCGAAGATGGTCTCGTGACCGCAAAGGTGCAGGGCGCGCGGCGCATCTACCAGATCGACCCTGCCGGCTTCGGCCCACTGCGCGCGTGGCTTTCGCGATTCTGGGAAACAAACCTCGATGCCTTCCGGCAGGCCGCCGAAGATGACGCCTCCCAGGCCGCCTCACGGGGTCCCGTACAGCCACCGGCCTGTCCCGTCCCTCCGCCCGAGAAAAGGCAAGACCCATGACCCTGACAATCCGCCCCGCCCCGGTCAGCCACGCGCTCTACGTCGCGGCGCCGCCCGAAAGCGCCTTCCGCACCTTCACCGAAGGCATGGGCCGGTGGTGGCCGAAGAGCCATTCCATCGGCACCTCGCCCCTGGCCGGCGTTGTCATGGAGCCGTGGGCCGGCGGCTCCTGGCACGAGGTTGGCGAAGATGGCACCGCCTGCCCCTGGGGCCGCGTCGCCCTGTGGGAGCCGCCATTGCGACTGGTGCTGGTCTGGCAGATCGGCGCCGACTGGAAACACGATCCGACGCTGGAAACCGAAGTCGAGGTCACCTTCACCGCCGAAGGCACCGGCACCCGCGTGATGCTGGAACATCGCGGCCTCGAAGCCTATGGCGCCCGCGCGGCCGAAATGTCCGGCGTCTTCGCCAGCCCCGGCGGCTGGCCCGGCCTTTTGGCCGCCTATGCCAGTGCCACCTGACCCGCGGCTCGCCGTCGCAGCAACCAAAGATCGCGAAGGCTTGACGTGTCCGCCCCTTTTCGCGCCCCGCATCGCCCCCCAGATACCGCTCAGGCCAAACTGCTTGGCCAAGGGGAAAGCCATGCCAAAGGTCCTGATTGCGGCGCTCGCTTTGGCGTTGGCTGCGCCGGCGGAGGCAGAGATGTACCGTGGAACCGAAACACCTGACTACAAGGTTGAGCGCAAGGTCGGCGGATCTGAATTGCGCGAGTATGGCCCAACCGTAGTGGCCGAGGTCACCGTTCAAGGCAGCCGGTCAGGCGCGGCCAACGCAGGCTTTCGCGTGCTGGCGGGCTATATCTTCGGCGGCAACGCCGCGCAGGAAAAGATCGCGATGACCACGCCCGTGGCACAGGTGCCGCAGGGCGACATAACCGGCGGGGAATGGACGGTGCGGTTCACTCTGCCCGCAGGTTCCACCCTTGCGACTCTGCCGCGCCCCGACGACCCGAGGGTCAGGTTCCTCCAGACCGACGCTCGGCAAATGCTCGTCACCACGTTTTCCGGCGTACCCACGCAGAGCGCACTGGAAACGGCACTCGCGTCCTTGAAGGCGGACGCAAGAACGGCGGGGCTGACGGTCGCCGGGCCGCCCGAGTACATGTTCTATGACCCCCCCTGGCGTATGCCGTGGAGCCGCCGGAACGAGGTCGCGCTCCCGGTGCAGTGACCGGCGACCGTCGACCGGGCCTGCACGGCTTGCAGCATCGCGCATTTGGTGATAGCCGCGCGCCCTTGGCGTTGTTTCAGCCCTCTTCGGGTGCTAGCATCGTCCCAATGGCCCGGTGCCGGGGCTGATCGGCACGCTGCATGGAGGACCCTGGTCCTGTCACATTCTGACCCTTCGACCGGGCTTCCGGTCGGACCCCGGGCCGAACGCCCCGGCACTTCCACTGCGGAAGGCTACACATCGGAAATGGTGCTGGAGCGGGTGCTCTCTTCCCTCGATGACGACAAGGCCGAAAACGTCGTGCAGATCGACCTGCGTGGCCGTTCGGACATGGCCGACTACATGGTCATCTGCTCGGGCCGGTCCTCGCGCCAGGTGGCGGCGATCTCGGAAAAGCTGGCCGACCGGCTGAAGCAGGAATTCCGCATCTCGGCCAAGATGGAAGGCAAGGAAACCGGCGACTGGGTCCTGATCGACACCGGCGACGTGATCGTTCATGTCTTCCGCCCGGAAGTGCGCGAGTTCTACCAGCTTGAAAAGATGTGGCTCCCGGCCGGTGCGCAGGCCGCGCGGGCAAAGGCGACCACGGGCTCCTGATGCGGGTGCATCTCTGCGCGGTGGGCCGTCTGCGCGACGGCCCCGAACGCGCACTGGTTGAGGATTATCGGTCAAGGTTCGACCGCACCGGCCGGCTCTTGGGCCTTGGCCCTCTTTCCGAACATGAAGTCGAGGATCGCAAGGGCGGCGGCATGACCGCCGAGGCTGCGCTCCTGGAACGGGCCGTTCCCGCCGGAGCGCTGGTCTGCGTGCTGGACGAACGCGGCAAGGTCATGACATCCCCCGAATTCGCCGATCAGCTGGCGCGATGGCGCGATGGCGGGCGGCAGGATGTAGCCTTTGTCATCGGTGGCGCCGACGGACTTGCGTCCGCCTTCCGCGACCGGGCCGACGCGGCCCTGAGCTTCGGCCGCATGGTCTGGCCGCACATGCTGGTGCGCGTGATGCTGACCGAGCAACTGTACCGCGCTGCCTCGATTCTGGCAGGGGCTCCCTATCACCGGGCATAAGGTCCGGGCCGGGTTCTCGAAAACTCCGGCGCCGGGGGCAGCTGGCGTTGCCCCTGCCGAACCGAGCGGCTATGCACGGGCAAGACTCGCGAAAGGGTGGTTCGATGAGCATTCCGAAGCCGGTGGTTCTGTGCATCCTCGATGGCTGGGGGATCGGCCCTGACCCCGCGACCAGCGCTCCGGCCCAGGGCAATGTTCCCACCTTCAACCGCCTCTGGTCTACCTGCCCCCACGCCACCCTCGTCACCTTCGGCAATGACGTTGGCCTGCCCAAAGGCCAGATGGGCAATTCCGAGGTCGGTCACACCAATATCGGCGCGGGCCGCGTTGTGGCCATGGACCTTGGCCAGATCGACCTGGCCATCGAGGATGGCAGCTTCGCCACCAACCCGGCACTCCGCGCTTTCATCGCAAGGCTACAGGAATCTGGCGGCACAGCGCATCTGGCGGGCCTCGCCTCGCCCGGCGGTGTCCACGCCCACCAGACCCACATCGCCGAAGCTGCCCGCGTGATCGCCGCCGAAGGCGTGCCCGTCGTCCTGCACGCCATAACCGACGGCCGCGACGTGCCACCCCAATCGGCCGCCGACCAGGTTGCCGCGCTGGAGTTGGCCCTGCCGAAAGCCGCGCGGATCGTCACCGTCATCGGACGCTACTACGCCATGGACCGCGACAACCGGTGGGAGCGTGTCGCCCAGGCCTATGGGGCCATGGTGCACGGCGAAGGTCAGGCACAGGCCGCCAGCGCTGCGGAAGCCATCGCCAACGCCTATGCCGCCGGCAAGACCGACGAATTCCTGCCCGCCACAGTGATCGGCGACTACAGCGGCATGAAGGATGGCGACGGCCTGTTCTTCATCAACTTCCGCGCCGACCGTGCGCGCGAGATCCTGCGCGCCATTGGTGAACCCGGCTTTGCCGAATTCGACACCGGCACCCGCCCGAAGCTTGCCGCCATGCTGGGCATGGTAGATTACTCCACGTCCCACAACGCCTACATGACCACTGTGTTCCCAAAGCAGGAAATCGTGAACACCATCGGCGAATGGGTGGCAAAGCAGGGCCTCACCCAGTTCCGGCTGGCCGAGACCGAGAAATATCCCCATGTCACCTTCTTCCTGAACGGCGGCCGGGAAGAGCCCTTCCCCGGCGAAGACCGCGCCATGCCAAAGTCGCCCAAGGTAGCCACCTACGATCTCCAGCCGGAAATGAGCGCGCCCGAAGTCGGCGACCATTTCGTGGCGGCCATCGAAAAGGGCTATGACCTGATCGTCGTCAACTTTGCCAACCCCGACATGGTGGGCCACACCGGCAGTCTGCCTGCCGCGATCAAGGCGGTCGAGGCGGTGGACCAGCAGCTTGCCCGCGCCGTGACCGCGCTGGAAAGGGCAGGCGGCGCCATGATCATCTGCGCCGATCACGGCAACTGCGAGGTGATGGTTGATCCCGACACGGGCGGGCCACACACGGCCCACACCACCAACCCGGTGCCGGTGATCCTTGTTGGCGGCCCGGCTGGCGCCACGCTGGCCGGCGGGCGTCTTGCCGATCTTGCCCCCACGCTCCTCGACCTGATGCAGTTGCCTCAACCGCCCGAGATGACGGGGCACAGCCTGATCCGCTTTGCATGACACCCGGCCGCCTGCCCCTTCTGGCCCTGCTTGCAGCCCTCGCCATTCCGGCACAGGCGCAAACGGTCGCCGAACAGGCGGCCGCCGCTTCGGCCCAGTTGCAAGAGGCAATCAATGCGCTGGATGCCGCCTCGGGCTCGCGCGACCGGGTGGCGGCGCTGACGGCCACGATCCGGGCCTATGAGAACGGCCTTGCCACCCTGCGCACCGCCCTGCGCGAAGCGGAACTGCGCGAGGCCACGCTGAAGCTCCAGTTCGAGGCGCAGCGCGACCAGGTGGCCCAGCTTCTGGGCACCCTCTCCACGCTGGAAGCCACGCCCGAGCCGCTGCTCCTCCTGCATCCCGATGGCCCGCTTGGCATGGCCCGGTCTGGGATGCTCATCGCCGATGTCACGCCCTCGCTTCAGACCCAGTCCGAAAAGCTGAAGTCCCAGCTGACCGAACTGGCCGAATTGCGGCAACTGGAAATGGCCTCGGCCGAAACCCTGGCCGCCGGCCTGGCCGCTGCCCAGACAGCACGCACCGAACTCAGCCAGGCCATCGCCGACCGCACCGACCTGCCCAAACGCCTTACCGAAGACCCCGAGGCGCTGCAGCAGCTCCTCGACAGCGCCGATACGCTCGATGCCTTTGCCGCTGGCCTCGCCCCATCGCCTGAGCCGGGCGAGGCGCCGGGCTTCGCCGAGGCGAAGGGAAGCCTGCCCCTGCCCGCACTTGGCTCGATCCTGCGCCGCCCCGGCGAGGCCGATGCCGCCGGTGTCCGCCGCCCCGGCCTCACGCTCGCCACCGGCCCCCGCGCCCTGGTCACCACGCCCTGGCCCGCCACGATCCGCTATGTCGGCCCGCTCCTGAACTACGGAAATGTGATGATCCTTGAACCCGGAGATGGCTATCTTCTGGTTCTCGCCGGGATGCAGACGCTTTATGGCGAGGTGGGAGAGGTCATCGCCGCCGGGGCGCCGGTCGGCCTGATGGGCGGAGGCGATCCGGGGGTGCAGGAATTCCTCGTCGAAGCCGCTCAGGACGGTGGCGCCCGCGACACGGAGACGCTTTACTTGGAATTGAGGCAGGGTGCCGATCCGGTCGACCCGATGGCGTGGTTCGCCGCAACGAAGGACATGAACTGAATGAACAAGACCCTGATGGCCGCCATCGGCGGCACGCTGGCCGGGGTGCTTCTGACGACGCAGGTCGCCGGTCCGCTACTGGCGCAAGAGGCCGGGAAATCGACCACCGTCTACGAACAACTCGACCTTTTCGGCGACATCTTCGAACGCATCCGCGCACAGTATGTCGAACCGGTCGAAAGCCAGAAGCTGGTCGAAGCCGCGATCAACGGGATGCTCACCTCGCTGGACCCCCATTCCAGCTATATCGCCGCCAATGATTTCGAGGACATGCAGGTCCAGACCAAGGGCGAATTCGGCGGCCTCGGCATCGAGGTCACGCAGGAAGAGGGCTTCATCAAGGTCGTCTCGCCCATGGACGGCACGCCCGCCGACAAGGCCGGCATCAAGTCCGGCGACTTCATCACCCAGGTCAACGGCGAAAGCGTGATGGGCCTGACGCTCGACCAGGCGGTAGACATGATGCGCGGCCCCGTTGGCAGCGAAATCATCGTCACAATCGTCCGCGAAGGCGTGACTGACCCTTTCGATGTCTCGATCATCCGCGACACGATCAAGCTCACCGCGGTCAAGGGCCGTGTCGTGGGCAACACCGTGGTGCTGCGCGTCTCCACCTTCAACGACCAGACCTATCCTGGCCTGGAGGAAGAGATGAAGAAGCAGGTCGAAGCCGCGGGCGGCATCGACAAGGTCGACGGCTTTGTCATCGACCTGCGCAACAACCCCGGCGGCCTGCTCACCCAGGCGATCAAGGTTTCTGATGCCTTCCTCGACCAAGGCGAAATCGTCTCGACCCGCGGCCGCAACCCACAGGACAGCGAACGCTTCAACGCGACCGAAGGCGACCTCGCCCAGGGCAAGCCCGTCGTCGTGCTGATCAACGGCGGCTCCGCCTCGGCCTCGGAAATCGTGACCGGCGCCCTGCAGGACCACCACCGCGCCATCGTCGTCGGCACCAAGAGCTTCGGCAAGGGCTCGGTCCAGACTGTCATCCCGCTGCGCGGCGACGGCGCCATGCGCCTGACGACCGCGCGCTACTACACGCCCTCGGGCCGTTCCATCCAGGCGCTTGGCGTGATGCCCGACATCGTGGTGAACCAACCGGAACCGAAGGAAGGCGAAGGCACCGAGGCGGCGGCAGCCGAAAAGGATGACAACGCCCGGACCGAGGCCAGCCTGCGCGGCGTCCTGTCCAACGACTCGATGACCGAAGACGAAAGGAAGCAGCTCGAAGAAGAGCGCGCCCGCGTCGAAGAAGCCGCCAAGCTGCGCGACGAGGATTACCAGCTTGCCTATGCGGTGGACATCCTGCGCGGCCTGAACGCGGTCGCCCCGAAAGACGCCGAAGCCGAGCCCGCAGAACAATAACCGAAGGAGCGGGGCGGCCGCACTGCCGCCCCGAAGAAGGATGACACCCGATCCCCAAGCCCTGCCCTACCGCCCCGGCGTGGGGATCGTGCTCATCAATCCGGCCGGGCTGATCTTTGCCGGCCAGCGCATCGACAGCCCCTCGCCCGCCTGGCAGATGCCACAAGGCGGAATCGACGAAGGCGAAAAGCCCCGCAAGGCCGCCCTTCGTGAACTGGTCGAGGAGACCGGCGTCACCAAGGACAAGGTCGAATTCCTCGAAAAAACCAAGGGCTGGGTGACCTACGACCTCCCGCCCGAACTTCTGGGAAAGGTCTGGGGCGGCAAATTCCGCGGCCAGCGGCAGAAGTGGTTCCTCTACCGCTTCACCGGCGCCGACAGCGACGTGAAGATCGCCACCGAACATCCCGAGTTCTCGTCCTGGAAATGGATCGCGGCTGACGAGATGCTGGCCTCGATCGTGCCTTTCAAGCGCGCGCTCTACGACCGGGTGGTCGCCGCCTTTCGCCCCTGGCTGGCCTGACGGCTCAAGCCGCCAGGTTTCGTCCCCGCGTCCGGCGCAGCCCCGCAAGCGCCTGCGCCTCGTGCCGGTCCAGCCGACGGATCGCGCGGCCCCACCGGTCACGCGCTGCGGCAGCAGAACTCAGCGCCACCCCGTCGCACATCACCAGCGCCTCGGCACCCAGGTCGATCTCGACCCCCTGCGCGATAGCGCGCCGCCGGTCCGGCAGCGCGCGCAGGCCATCCGCAAGGTCGCCGGCCCGCACCAGGACGCGATCCTCGCCGAACAGGTATTCGACCGCCACATCCTCGCACAGCACATGCTGGTCAGCGCCCACCTGCAGGTCTGACATCAACCCGAAATAGGGCGCCCGCAGAAGCACCGGCGCCAGACTGCCCCGCGCCGGCACCACGACCCGGCGCACCGCCCGCACCTCGCGCAGGCCGGTGTCCGCCGTCACGACCGTGTCGCCCGGCCGCAAGAGGCCCGCCGCCACCGGTCCGACCGGCGTTTCCACCGGGCAGCGCAATCCGATCCAGGGCCGCGCTTCGGGTACCCCGACCCCGCCGGAAAGCCCTGTCCACAGGACAGCGGCGTGATGGCGCGCCGGGGCCTGTCCGGCACACAGGTCCAGAAGGTCGGCCAACAGAGGCGGCATGACCTCGGCACCGCTCGCCGCCAATGCCATCTCGGGCCGCCCCGCGATCTCGTAGCGCAGCGTCCACAGACGAAGCGGCGCGTCCCAGGCAAAGCTGACGCGACCAATCCCCTCGCCGCCTGGCAGCGGCCCTGGAAGGATGTGGCGCATCAGGCTGCGGCCCTGCAAATGGGTCACAACCAGTCCCGCCGGCTCCAGCATCAGGGAAAGCGCGCGCGGCCATCCCGCGAGGCTCCGATGGTCGAGGATCAGCGCCGATCGCGTCAACGGCAGCGCCACCTCCACGACAAGCGTCCCATGCTCCATCACCTCCACAGGCGAAGCCGTGGGGCGCCCCATGCCGGACAGCATGATCCAGTCGCCCGGCCTGCCCGCCGATGCGCCTTGTCCTGTCATGCCGCCGGATGGCGTCATCTCATCTCCTGCCGCCCGTCCGCCGGCAAGCCCGCGCCACTCCAAAGACCGGAGGCCGCCTTACTCGTCACTCGTGGGGGGCGCGCTGGCCCTGCCCGGTCCTGCCTCGGGACATTATCGTTGCCCGGAAGGTATGCGGCGATCGCGGTGAAGTCATGTACGACTGTACCGCTGTTGTGGCGCAGGCGCAGCGTGGTGGCCGCAAGGCCACAGTCCCCTCGGTTGCCGATGGTCACCACACGGGCTATCCCTGCACCGACCGCCCGAGGAGAGCCATCATGTCCCACGCCCCCGTCGATCCCGTCGCCCTGACCGCAGACCTGATCCGCTGTCCTTCGGTCACGCCCGAGGAAGCGGGTGCTTTGGTCTTGCTGGAACAGGTGCTTGCCGATGCCGGCTTCGACTGCACTCGGGTCGACCGGGGGGTGACCTCGAACCTCTATGCCCGATGGGGCAAGAAGGGCGCGAACCGCGCCTTCGGCTTCAATGGCCACACCGACGTGGTGCCGGTGGGCGACCGTGCGAAATGGACCCGCGATCCCTTCGGTGCAGAGGTGGTGGACGGCTGGATGTATGGCCGCGGCGCCACCGACATGAAATCCGGCGTGGCGGCCTTCGTGGCGGCGGCGGTGGACTTTGTCCGCCAGACACCGCCGGATGGAGCGGTGGTGCTGGCGATCACGGGGGATGAAGAGGGAGACGCGACCGATGGGACGGTCGCGCTTCTGGACTGGATGGCCGCCAATGGCGAGCGGATGACGCATTGCCTGGTGGGCGAGCCGACATGCCCCGAGACCCTGGGCGACATGATGAAGATCGGGCGCAGGGGCTCGATGACCGCGTGGTTCACAGTGACCGGGGTGCAGGGCCATTCGGCCTATCCTCACCGGGCGAAGAACCCGCTGCATGCGCTGGTAAGCCTGATGCACCGGCTGACGGCCGAGCCGTTGGATGAAGGGACGGACCACTTCGACGCCTCGACCCTGCAGATCACGACCGTCGACTGCGGCAATCCGGCGACCAATGTGATCCCGGCGGAAGCCAGGGGCACGGTGAACATCCGGTTCAACGACCTTCATTCGGGCGAGAGCCTGACGGCGCGGCTGCGGGCCGAGGCGGATCGGGTGGAGGCGGAAACCGGGGTGAAGATCGCGATGGCGGTGCAGGTCTCGGGCGAGAGCTTCGTAACGCCGCCGGGGGAGTTGTCGGAGATGGTGGCCAGGGCTGTAACGGTGGAGACGGGGGTCACGCCGCAGCTGTCCACCTCGGGCGGGACCTCGGATGCGCGGTTCGTGAAGGATCATTGCCCGGTGGTGGAGTTCGGGCTGGTGGGCAAGACCATGCATGCCGTGGACGAGCGGGTGGAAGTGGAGCAGATCCGCCGGCTGAAGGCGATCTATGGCCGCATCCTGCGGGACTATTTCGCGTGAGGCTGGAGATCGGGCTGACCGGCGACCTTGAGGCCTGCCTGGCGATCCGGCGGGTGGTGTTCATCGAGGAGCAGGGGGTGAGCCTGGCCGACGAGGTGGACGGGCGCGACGGGGAGGCCGAGCATCTGCTGGCCCTGCTGGACGGGGCGCCGGTGGGCACGGCTCGGATGCTGGTCGATGGGGAGACGGGCAAGATCGGGCGGGTCGCCGTCCTGGCCGGGGCGCGGGGCCGCGGCATCGGGGCGGCCCTGATCCGGGCCGCGGTGGAGCGGCTGAGGGAGCGGGGGCTGAAGGTGGCCAAGCTGGGGGCGCAGACCCATGCGGTGGGGTTCTACGAGGGGCTGGGCTTCACGGCCTTCGGGCCGGTCTATGAGGATGCGGGCATCCCGCACCGGGACATGAAGCTGGGGCTGTGAGGGGCGTCCGAGCTCGGACGCTTTGCTCACTTCAACAATATCAATGGGTTGCGAAGCCGCATTAACTTGGACTTAAGATTTGTCCGAGGCGGCCCGGGCAGAGCCGCGCGGGCGGGGGCGAACCCCGCCCGCGCAAGACCTGTCAGCCGTCCACGCGGATGCGGGCGTTCTTCGGGTCGAAGGGGCTGTCCTCCGTCACCACCGCATCCCATTCCTTGAGCTGGATCTTGACCTTCAGCTTCGTGCCCGGCTCGGCCAGATCGGGGCGGACATAGCCCATGCCGATCTGCTTGCCGAAAGCCACCGAGTAGCCGCCCGAGGTCAGGCGGCCGACCTTCTGGCCATCGAGCAGGAGCGCCTCCTTGCCCCAGGGGTCGGTATCCGACGGGCCGTCGATCAGGAGCGTGCAGCACTTGGCGCGCACGCCGGTGTCGATCACCGCCTGCTTGCCACGGAATTCCTTGCCCATGTCGACAAAGCGGTCGAGCGCGGCTTCCAGGGGCGTTGCGTCGCGGCCCAACTCGTTGCCGAAGGCGCGGTAGGACTTTTCCTGACGTAGCCAGTTCTGGGCGCGCGCGCCCACGCCCTTGAGCCCGTGCTTTTCACCCACCGACCAGATCAGGTCCCAGAGATAGCGGCCAAACTCGATGGGATAGTGCAGTTCCCAGCCCAGTTCGCCGGTATAGGCCACGCGAACGGCGCGGACCGGGCACATGCCCAGTTCAATATCGCGGTACGACAGCCAGGGGAAGCGCTTGTTGCCAAGAACGGTGGCAGGATCGGCATCCTTCACGATCTCGGCCAGGATGGCGCGGCTGTTCGGGCCGGCCAGCGCATAGACACCCCATTGCGTGGTGATGTCATGGACGTCGATGTGCCCGCCATCCATTGCCATGAAATCCTGTGCGGATTTCATCAGCCAGTCGGCATCGTAGGCCGTCCATGCCCCGGCGGAGATGAGGTAGTACTCGTTCTCCTTGAGCCGCACGATGGTGTATTCCGTCCGCACCGTGCCGGCATCGGTCAGCGCATAGGTCAGGTTGATGCGGCCGACATTCGGCAGCTTGTTGCAGGTCAGCCAGTCGAGGAAAGCGGTCGCGCCGGGGCCGCGCACCAGATGCTTCGTGAAGGCCGAGGCGTCGATGATGCCAGCGGTTTCGCGGATCGCCTTGGCCTCTTCCACGGCATGGGGCCACCAGGCGCCACGGCGGAAGGACCGGCTGTCATGGTCGAAGTTCGACGGCGCGTCCTTCGGACCATAGTAGTTGGGGCGTTCCCAGCCGTTCACCTGGCCGAACTGCGCGCCCATCTCTTTCTGCCGGTCATAGGCGGGCGCGGTGCGCAGGGGGCGGCAGGCTTCGCGTTCCTCGTCCGGGTGGTGCAGGATGAAGACGTGGTTGTAGCATTCCTCGTTCTTGCGGGCCGCGTATTCGGTGGTCATCCAGCCGCCGAACCGCTTGGGGTCAAGGCTGGCCATGTCGATCTCGGCCTCGCCGTTCACCATCATCTGCGCGAGGTAGTAGCCGGTGCCGCCCGCGGCGGTGATGCCGAAGGAGAAGCCTTCCGCCAGCCACATGTTGCGCAGGCCCGGCGCCGGGCCGACCAGCGGGTTGCCGTCGGGGGTATAGCAGATCGGGCCGTTGTAATCGTCCTTCAGACCCACGGTTTCGGACGAGGGAATCCGGTGGATGAAGGACATGTATTCCCCTTCGATCCGCTCCAGATCCAGCGGGAAGAGGTCGGCGCGGAAGCTGTCGGGCACGGCATATTCGAACCGCGCCGGGGCGCCCACTTCATAGGGGCCGAGAATCCAGCCGCCGCGTTCCTCGCGGACATACCACTTGGCATCGGCATCGCGCAGAACGGGGTGCTGCGGGTTGGTCTTGCGCCATTCCACCAGGGCCGGATCGGGCTCTGTCACGATATACTGGTGTTCGACCGGGATCGCCGGGATCTTGATGCCCAGCAGTTTCGCGGTGCGCTGCGCATGGTTGCCAGTGGCGGTGACGACATGTTCGGCATGGATGGTGAAGCTGTCTTCCGAGGGCAGAAGCATCCCGCCCTTTTCCTCCATCCGCCGGCAGGTGACGATCCATTCGTCGCCGGTCCAGAAGTAGCCGTCCACCTGGATGCGGCGTTCGATGGTGGCGCCGAGTTGCCGCGCGCCCTTGGCCATGGCCTGCGTGACATCGGCCGGATTGATGTAGCCGTCCTGCGGGTGATAGAGCGCGCCGATCAGGTCTTCGGTGCGCACCAGCGGCCAGCGGTCCTTGATTTCCTTCGGTGTCAGGAATTCGTGGTACACCCCGGCGGTTTCGGCCACCGACGAATACAGCATGTATTCGTCCATCCGTTCCTGGCGCTGCGCCATGCGCAGGTTGCCCACGACATAGAAGCCGGGGTTCAGGCCGGTTTCAGCCTCCAGCCCCTTGTAGAAATCGACCGAGTACTTGTGGATGTGGGTGGTCGCGTAGCTCATGTTGAAGAGCGGCAGGAGCCCGGCAGCGTGCCAGGTGGAGCCCGAGGTCAGCTCGTCGCGTTCGACCAGCATCGTATCCCAGCCCGCCTTGGCCAGGTGATAGGCGATCCCGGTGCCAACGGCGCCGCCGCCGACGACAAGGGCTTTGACATGGGTTTTCATCGGCAGACTCCCGGCATGGTTTTGCAGAAATATGTGCCCGAAGCGCGCGGCTTCGGGCAAGGAAGGCGACGTGTTGGGGCGGAAAACGACAGGATGGCCCAACTGCGACATGCGGGCGCGACATGCGGGCGCGGGGGCGGAGCGGCAGGAGCCGTGCAGGGCGCTATGCAGCCCGGCCTTCGGGCGCTATGCACATCGGACACCTTTTTCTGGATGGCCCCCGGATGTCTCGCCCCAAGATCACGCCCGAAGAGGCGCTTGCCTATCACCTGGACCCCCGCCCCGGCAAATACGACATCGTGCCGTCGAAGCCGATGGCGACTCAGCGCGACCTTTCGCTGGCCTATTCGCCCGGCGTGGCCGTGCCGGTGCAGGCGATCGCCGACCGGCCCGAGACGGCCTATGACTATACCGTCAAGGGCAACACCGTGGCGGTGGTGTCGAACGGCACGGCGATCCTGGGGCTTGGCAACCTTGGCGCGCTCGCCTCGAAGCCGGTGATGGAGGGCAAGGCGGTGCTGTTCAAGCGCTTTGCCGATGTGAACGCCATCGACATCGAGTTGGCGACCGAGGACCCGGACGAGATCATCCAGGCGGTGAAGCTGATGTCGCCAACCTTTGGCGGCATTAACCTCGAGGACATCAAGGCGCCGGAATGCTTCATCATCGAGAGCCGGCTGAAGGAGATCTGCGACATCCCGGTGTTCCACGACGACCAGCACGGCACGGCGGTGATCTGCGCGGCCGGGCTGATCAACGCGCTGGAGCTGACGGGCAAGAAAATTCAGGACGTGAAGATCGTGCTGAACGGCGCGGGTGCGGCGGGGATCGCCTGCCTGGAGCTGTTGAAGAGCATGGGCGCGCGGCATGACAACTGCATCATGTGCGACACCAAGGGGGTGATCTGGCAGGGCCGCACCGAGGGCATGAACCAGTGGAAATCGGCCCATGCGGTGAAGACCGAGGCGCGCACGCTGGAAGAGGCGATGGTGGGGGCGGATGTGTTCCTGGGCGTTTCGGCCAAGGGGGCGGTGACGCCCGAGATGGTGGCGCGCATGGCGGAGAACCCGGTGATCTTCGCCATGGCGAACCCGGACCCGGAGATCACGCCGGAAGAGGCCCATGCGGTGCGGCCCGATGCCATCGTGGCGACGGGGCGGTCGGATTACCCCAACCAGGTGAACAACGTGCTGGGGTTCCCCTATCTGTTCCGGGGCGCGCTGGACATTCATGCCCGGGCGATCAACGACGAGATGAAGGCGGCCTGCGCGCAGGCGCTGGCGAAGCTGGCGCGCGAGGATGTGCCGGACGAGGTGGCGATGGCCTATGGCCGGAAGCTGGCCTTCGGGCGGGATTACATCATCCCCACGCCGTTTGACCCGCGGCTGATCCATGTCATCCCGCCGGCGGTGGCCAAGGCGGGGATGGACACCGGGGTGGCGCGGCGGCCGATCATCGACCTGAAGGCCTATGAGCAGAGCCTGAAGGCGCGGATGGACCCGACGGCGAGCATCCTGCAGGGCATCCATGCGCGGGCGCGGCAGGCGCAGGCGCGGATGATCTTTGCGGAAGGCGATGATCCGCGCGTGCTGCGTGCGGCGGTGGCCTATCAGCGCGCGGGACTGGGCAAGGCGCTGGTGGTCGGGCGCGACCAGGATGTGCGCGAGAAGCTGGAATCGGTGGGCCTGGCCGATGCCATGCGCGAGCTGGAGATCGTGAACGCGGCCAATACGCGGCATCTGGATGCCTACAAGGACTTTCTCTACAGCCGGTTGCAGCGCAAGGGGCATGACCGGCAGGACATCCACCGCCTTGCGGCGCGGGACCGGCATGTGTTTTCGGCGCTGATGCTGGCGCACGGACATGGCGACGGGCTGGTGACGGGGGCGACGCGCAAGTCGGCCTATGTGCTGAGCCTGATCAACCACGTCTTCGATGCCTCGGCGGCGGATGGGGCGGTGGGGGTGACGGCGCTGTTGCACAAGGGGCGGATCGTGCTGATCGCCGATACGCTGGTGCAGGAATGGCCGGAACCCGAGGATCTGGCGAACATCGCCACGGCCGCCGCCCGCGTGGCGCGCAACCTGGGGCTGGAGCCGCGGGTGGCTTTCGTCAGCTTCTCGACCTTCGGATATCCGGTCAGCGAGCGGGCGACGAAGATGCACGACGCGCCGCGCGTGCTGGACGGGCGCCGCGTGGATTTCGAGTATGAAGGCGAGATGACGGTGGATGTGGCGCTGAACCCCGAGATCATGGCGCAATATCCGTTCTGCCGCCTGACCGGCCCGGCCAACATCCTTGTGGTGCCGGCGCGCCATTCGGCATCCATCTCGGTGAAGCTGATGCAGGAGATGGCGGGGGCCACGGTGATTGGCCCGATCCTGACCGGGGTGACGAAGCCGATCCAGATCTGTTCGGTGAACTCTACCGTGAACGACATCCTGAACATGGCAGTGATGGCGGCCTGCCGCGTCGGCTGACCCGTGGCCGGTGGGGGCGCCTTCCCTCCCCTGCCGGCCCGCACTAGGGTGACCCCGACACGACCGGAGCCCTTGCTGATGACACCCGCCTTCGCCCCCGACAGCCCCGATGCCCGCAACCTGCATGTCATTGCCCCCGACAGGCTGGACGACTGGCTTGCCGCTGCCCCGCCGCATTGGGCGGGCTGGCTGAAGGCGACCGGGTTCGAGGCGGGATACGGCGAGACGCGGCTTCTGCCCGGCGCGGACGGCGTGGAGGCGGCGGTCGTGGGCCTGGGCAGCGCGCAGGCGCGGCGGCGGTTGCGGTTCGGGCTTGCGAAGGCCGTGGCGTCGCTGCCGCAAGGCGACTGGCGGCTGACGGGCGATATGACGCCCGAAGAGCGGAGCGAGGCGGCGCTTGGCTGGCTGATGGCGGGCTATCGCTTTGACCGCTATCGCCCCGGCAAGGCCGAGAAACCGCAGCCCCGGCTGGTGGCGCCGGAGGGCGTGGATGCGGCGCGGCTGGAGGCGATGGCGGCGGGCGAGTTCCTGACCCGCGATCTGGTGAACACGCCGTCGGCCGACATGGGGCCGGACGAGTTGGAAGCCGCGTTCCGCGCGCTGGCGGCGCGGTTCGGCGCCGAGGTCGAGGCGGTGAAGGGCGAGGCGCTGGAGGCGGGCTTTCCGATGGTTCATGCCGTGGGCCGCGCGTCGGACCGCGCGCCCCGCATCCTTTCGATGACCTGGGGGACGGGGCCGAAGTTGACGCTGGTGGGCAAGGGCGTGTGCTTTGACACCGGCGGGCTGAACATCAAGCCGACCTCGGGCATGCACCTGATGAAGAAGGACATGGGCGGCGCGGCCACGGTTCTGGGCCTTGCGAAGATGATCATGACGCTGGCGCTGCCGGTGCGTTTGCGCGTGATCGTTCCGATGGTGGAAAACGCCATCTCGGGCCGGGCGCTGCGGCCGCGCGATATCCTGACCAGCCGCAAGGGCCTGACGGTGGAGGTGAACGACACCGATGCCGAGGGGCGGCTGATCCTGGGCGATGCTCTGGCCTGGGCGGACGAAGAGGCGCCGGACCTGCTGGTTTCCATGGCGACGCTGACCGGATCGGCGCGGGTGGCGGTGGGGCCGGACCTTGCGCCCTATTACGCGACCGAAGATGCGGTGGCGGCGGCACTGGAAGCGGGCGCGAAGGCGGGGTTCGACCCGGTCTGGCGCTTGCCGTTCTGGGACGCCTACGAGACCATGATCGAGCCGGGCATCGCCGATCTGGACAACTGCCCGCCGGGCTCTTTCGCCGGATCGGTGACGGCGGCGCTGTTCCTTCGGCGCTTCGTGTCCTGCCCGCGCTATCTGCATTTCGACATCTATGCCCATGCCCCCGCCGAGTTGCCGGGGCGCACGAAGGGCGGCACGGGCCAGGGGGCGCGGGCGGTTCTGTCGGCGCTGCCCGCCCTGATGGGAGTTTGAGGATGGACCGCCGCGACACGCCGTTTTCGGGCCGGGTGGCTCATGTCTCGCTGAAGGGCCGGATCGAGGCGGAGGCGTTCACCGAGGGCGAGCCGGCGCTGGTGGCGCGGCCCCTGGTGAACCTGCTGACGCGGCCCGGCGGGGCGCGGGACCGCCAGTTGTTGCTTGGCGATGCGGTGACGGTGATCGACCGCGAGGGCGGCTTTGCCCATGTGATGGCGGCGAAGGACGGCTATTGCGGCTGGCTGGACGCGGGCGCGCTGGAAACCGGCGGGGCGGAGCCCACACATTGGGTGCGGGCGCGGGCCTCGCACCTGTATTCCGACGCGGTGGTGCAGGCGCCCGAGATCGCTGCCTTGACGCTTGGGGCGCGGGTGGCGGTTCTGGAAACCGGGCTTGGCAAGATGGGCCGGTTCGCGCGGACGCCGCACGGGTTTGTTCCGGCCTGTCATCTGGCGGCGCTGGACGACCGGCCCGCCGATGTGGCCGGCGTGGCCGAGATGTTCCTGGGCACGCCCTATCTGTGGGGCGGCAATTCCAGCGCGGGGATCGACTGTTCGGGCCTGGCGCAGGCCGCGCTGCTGGCCTGCGGGCTGGCCTGCCCTGGCGATGCCGACCAGCAGATGGCGGTGGGCCGGGCGCTGGCGGCAGACGAGCCGCTGCGGCGGGGCGACCTGATCTTCTGGAAGGGGCATGTTGCCGTGGCGGTCAGCGCGGACCGGCTGATCCATGCCAACGGGGCCACGATGTCGGTGGCTTACGAGGACACGGCGGCCTGCATCGCGCGCATCGCGGCGCAGGGCGAAGGCGATGTGATCGGGCGGCGGCGGCCCTGAGCGTCAGTCCGGCACGTCAGTCCGGCCCGACGGGACGGATGAGCTTGCGTTCCAGTACCTTGAGCACGGCACCGAGGTCATGGCCACGGCGCAGCACCTGGCCATCCATGCCGACCACGGCATACATGCCTTGGCGCAGCCGCAAGCGGGGGTGCTTTTCAACGCGATACAGCGGCGTTTCCGCCGTGCGGCGGAAGATCGAGAAGATCGCACGGTCGCGCAGGCAGGACAGGCCATAGTCGCGCCATTCGCCAAGCGCCACCATCCGGCCATAGACCGACAGGATCAGCGCAAGCTCGCGGCGGTCGAAGCTGACCTGATCATCCAGGTGCGGGGACAGCGGGAAGGGGGTCGGCGACTGGACCGTCATCTGTCCAGATTACCCGGTGGGCGCGTCAAATCAAGCGTTGCGGATCGGGGCTGTGGACATGTCCCGACCACGTCGCGCAAAGACCGCCGCCGCGCCTGAATCCTGCCCATCTAACGCCGCGATCCGTCGGCATGAAAGGACATGTAGCCAGTGAAGGGCCGCCCGGCGGTCGGGGACGAAAGCCCCCACCCAGCTCCGGTCGACGGGCGGTTCCTTTCGGTTGCAGGCCAAGTGGGCCCTCGGTGAGAAGCCGGGGGCAATGCAACATAAGGCGGTCCCCGGAGGCGATCCCGGGGGCCGTTTTCCGTTACTGGAACTCGGGCGAGATGCGCAGCCCGCCGGTGACAAGGCCACGCCAGTTGCGCATTTCCGGCTGGAGCCGGCGGATCACCGCGGGATGGCCGGCCTCGATGACGCCAAGCCGCACGAGAAGCGAGGCGATGGCGGCCTCGCGCGCCTTGTCGCTGCCGTCCATGATCTTCAGCGCGATGCCGAGGCCATGTTCCGGCAGGATGGCGATGTGGACGCCATCGGCGCCGCCCTTGATGGCGGCCTTGCCGGCGGCGGCGCGCATCAGTTCGGTATCGGCCTCGCCCTCGCCGGCCACCAGTTCGGGGTGCTTCATCATCGCCTCGCGCAGGCGGACCATGGCGTCGGAGCGGGCATCGCCACCCTCGGCCCCGGCATAGCGCGCCATGGCGCGGCCAAGGCCAAGAACCGAGGTTGCGAAGTTCGGGGCCGAGCAGCCGTCGATGCCATAGCCGGGGCTTTCCTCGCCCGTGACCTCCTCGAAGGCCTGGCGGATGGCGCGCTGGATCGGGTGGTCGGCGTCCACGTATTCGGGGCCGGCGCGCAGGTGTTTCGTGAAAGTCAGGAAGCCCGCGTGCTTGCCCGAGCAGTTGTTGTGGATCTGGCAGGGCGTCTCGCCCGCGATGATGAGCCGGTCACGTTCGGGGATGTCGCCAGGCCAGTGGCTGCCGCAGCGCAGGGCGGATTCGCCGAGGCCCAGGTCGGCCAGCCAGCGGCCGACGCGGGCGGTGTGGATTTCGGCGCCGCGGTGGCTGGCGCAGGACAGGGCGAGTTGTTCGGTGGTGAGCCCCGCGTGATCCGCGATGCCGCTTTCGACCATCGGCAGGGCCTGCAGCATCTTGCAGGACGAGCGCGGATAGATCACCGCGCCCGGATCGCCCCAGCTTTCCACGATGCCGCCCTTGGCATCCACGATCACGGCATGGCCCACATGGCGGCATTCCAGCCGGCCGCCGCGCCACTGTTCGACCATCGAGACAGGTTGACCCATCGGCAAGTTCCTTCACACCTGCGCGAATTTCTGCCCAGAGGGCTTTCATGCAGCGCGCGTTCTGCGATACTGAGGGTTATCGGGTTGATGTGCCTTCCGCCATATGAAAAGGCCGCACGACAAGCGGCCCGTGGCAGAGGGCCAGGCAGAGGCGGCTGGAGGCTGTGACAGAGATGATTTCCCATATGGTGCGCGCGCTGTCCGGCGCCGCTGTGGTGGCGGTGCTTGCAACGGGTGTGCAGGCCCAGGAATCCACCAACGTCGTGGCCACGATGACGGACTGGAGCGTCTTCACCGAGGAAAGCCCCAAGGAATGCTGGGGCGTGTCCAAGCCGAAAGAAACGGTGAACACGCGCGATGGCCAGCCGGTGCAGGTGCGCCGCGGCGACATCCTTCTGTTCGTGACCTTCCGGCCCGGCAAGGCTGGCGAGATTTCCTTCACCGGCGGCTATCCCTTTGCCCCGGGCTCGACCGTGAAGGTCGAGGTGGACGGCAGCAGCTTTGATCTGTTCACCGATGGCGAATGGGCCTGGCCCGGCGCGGCGCAGGACGATGCCGCGCTGCTGGCCGCGCTGAAGAAGGGTGCAACCGCCGTGATCAGCGCCCGGTCCGGAAAAGGCACCCAGACCAAGGACACCTTCAGCCTGCGCGGCTTTACCGCCGCCATGACCGAAGCCGAGAAACGCTGCAAGTAAGCGACCGGCACGGGAGTTTCCGCGCCCCGGCCCTGCCGGGGCGTTTTGTTTTTCCCGAGAATCGCCTATATCCGGCGTCTTGACGCCAGAGGACACCATGACCACCCCCACCGCGCCCATCACGCAGGATGTCGTCACGATCGCCCGCAAGCTGCCCGAGGGCGGGCCGGTCAACCTTGTCGGGCTGACGCGCGACCAGCTGCGCGACGCACTGATCGCGGCGGGCACGCCGGAGCGGCAGGCCAAGATGCGGGTGGGCCAGATCTGGCAATGGATCTATCACTGGGGTGTGCGCGACTTTGCGCAGATGACCAACCTGGCCAAGGACTACCGCGCGCTTCTGGCCGAAAAGTTCGTGGTCGAGGTGCCGCAGATCGTCAGCCGCCAGATCAGCGCCGACGGCACGCGCAAGTATCTGGTGCGCATCGCCGGCGGGCACGAGGTGGAGACGGTCTATATCCCCGAAGAGAACCGGGGGACGCTCTGCATCTCGTCCCAGGTGGGCTGCACGCTGACCTGCACCTTCTGCCACACCGGCACGCAGAAGCTGGTGCGCAACCTCACCGCGGCGGAAATCGTGGGCCAGGTCATGCTGGCGCGCGACGATCTGGGCGAATGGCCGAAGCCCGGCGAACCCAAGGACGAGACCCGGCTTGTGTCGAACGTGGTGCTGATGGGCATGGGCGAGCCCTTGTACAACTTCGACAACGTGCGCGACGCGATGAAGGTGGTGATGGACGGCGAGGGCCTGACGCTGAGCCGCCGCCGCATCACGCTTTCGACCTCGGGCGTGGTGCCGGAAATCGCCCGCTGCGCCACCGAGATCGGTTGCCAACTGGCGATTTCCTTCCATGCCACCACCGACGAGGTGCGCGACAAGCTGGTGCCGATCAACAAGCGCTGGAACATCGAGACGCTGCTGAACACGCTGCGCGAATACCCCAAGCTGTCGAACAGCGAGCGGATCACCTTTGAATACGTCATGCTGAAAGGCGTGAACGACAGCGACGCCGATGCGCGGCGGCTGGTGAAACTGATTTCCGGCATCCCGGCGAAGATCAACCTGATCCCGTTCAACGAATGGCCCGGCGCGCCCTATGAGCGTTCGGACTGGGAGCGGATCGAAACCTTCGCCGACATCGTGTACAAGGCCGGCTATGCCAGCCCGATCCGCACCCCGCGCGGAGAGGACATCATGGCCGCCTGCGGGCAGCTGAAGTCGGCCACCGAACGGGCGCGGAAAAGCCGGGCCGAGATCGCCGCCGAAGCCGGGCTCTAGTCGCGCGGGCTGGCGGCCACGGCATCCAGGCCGCGGTCGAACTCTTCCCGCGTCACGACGCCGTCATCGTCGAAGTCGAAGATCGACAGGGACTTCCACTGGCGTTGCGGCAGGCCGTCCTGAGAAGACGGGGTTGCCATGGCCTGCACCTTGATTTCCTCGAAGGTGACAATTCCGTCGGTGTCCAGATCCGAACGCAGGAAGGCAGCGGCCGCGCCGTTCTCTCCGCGGTTGGCGCGCAGCATTGTCTGCACTTCGGCCATGGTGACTTGCCAGTCGCCATCCAGGTCGGCCGACAGGATCGTCGCCACAAAGCGCGACCGCTGCTCTGCTGCGCTGAAATCGACCGCCCGGCCATAGCTGATCGGGAAGGTCGGCGGCAGGCCCATGGATTGAAGCCCCACGAGGTAGGAGTCCTCCAGATCCTGCCTGCCTTCCGGGGTGACGGCGCGTTCGCGCATCATGCTGATGTGCGAACGCATCTGCCTGTCGGTTCCGGCTTTGCTGACGATGACTGCGTAGTCCGCAACAAGCGCGGCCGGGTCCCTGGGCGCGGCGTCTGACGCCGCCTCCTGTGCGGCAAGGGGAAGGGCCATGAGGGCGCAGAGAAGCGGGGCAAGAAGAACTGGTCTGGGCATGACGACACTCACTGATTGAACCTTCAATCTTTCCAGACAGTTTGTCGAAATCGTGACAGGTGCGTGTCTCTTCGGCGCAGGCTGTTCCCGCCTTGCGCGGCCTCTGTCTGCGTGGTCCCGTCCGAGGGCGGCGCAGTCGCCGGTTCGGTGCCACTGCGGCGGCCGACTGCGCGGAACAGCACCGGGGTGAGCAGGATCGACACCGAGGCGAGGACCAGGACGGCGAAGGCATCGGGGAAGGGCAGCGTGTCCTTCATCGACTGGGCCGGCCCGGGGGGAGGCGCACATCGCCACGCCGGCCATCAGGGTTCCGGCGATCAGCGGCGGGCGCAGTCGGTGCGCGGCAAGGCCCTCCGGGCAGGATGGTGGTGTCAGGGACGTCACGTGGTGCAAGGGTCCTCTGGCAGGGGTCCGGCACGTGTCGGGGCTTGGACCTCGCCCGGTCGGACCCGCAGGCTGCGGGCCCTCATGAGGCAATGGTTTTCGGCCATGATCCCAGCCTCTGCCGGGGTGGAGGTGTTTCAGCCGAAGCGGAAAGAAAAGCCGGCGCGACGGTTCGAATTGACGCCGGCGGGGAAGCGTTTACCCCTTGGGCATGGCCGAAGCGAACATCCTTCCCAATACCCTGGCGCGCCGCCTGTTCCTGGAGGTCCACGCGCTGGCCGAACCGCCTGCGGGCCCTGCAAAAGGCGCGGCGTTGCAGGAGCTGATCCGGCGGATCGGCTTTGTCCAGGTGGACAGCATCGCCACGGTGGAGCGGGCGCATCACATGATCCTGTGGTCGCGGCGGCCGACCTACCGGCCCGAGGATCTGGCCCGCGCGCTGGAGCGGGACCGGACGCTGTGGGAGCACTGGACGCATGACGCCTCGATCCTTCCGGCCGAGGTGTTCGGGCACTGGAAGCACCGCTTTGCCCGCGACCGCGGGCGGCTGGTCGAGCGCTGGACGGGCTGGCAGCAGGCGGGGTTCCACGAGAAGTTCGACGAGGTGCTGGCGCGGGTGGCGGAGCATGGGCCGGTGTCGGCGGCCGAGGTGGGCGAGGGCGAGAGCCGCGGGTCAACCGGCTGGTGGGACTGGCACCCGTCGAAGGCGGCGCTGGAATATCTGTGGCGGGTGGGGGAGCTGTCGGTCACGCGGCGGGAGAATTTCCGCAAGGTCTATGACCTGACCGAGAGGGTGTTGCCGGGGCACCACCGGGAGGCGGAGCCTTCGGAGGAGGAGACGCTGGACTGGGCCTGCGCCTCGGCGCTGGACAGGCTGGGCTTCGCAACCTCGGGCGAGCTGGCGGCCTATTGGGGGCTGATCGGACCCGAGGCGGCGAAGGGCTGGGTGGCCCGCGCGCTGGCATCGGGGCGGGTGGAGCCGGTGGAGGTGGAGGGGGCCGACGGGACGCTGCGCCGGTCGGTCGCCTGGCCGGGCTGGCGGGCGCGGGCCGAGGCGGTGGC